>PLUC01000168.1 GCA_003165415.1 Holophagaceae bacterium | reverse complement strand
AGCGGACCCCCTTGAGGGACGCCCTCTTCCGTGTTCACCATCACGCCATCCGGTAACACCACCTTGGCCTTGAGCATCCGGCCGATCAGGGCGAGGATTCGCCTGTCTTTGACCCGCTGAGCTAGCCGGGCCATCAGGCGCTGGTGATTGACCCGATCAAAGAATTTCTCCAGATCAAGGTCCACGACCCACTCGTATCCTTCTTCCATGATGCCTTTGGCCTGGGCAATGGCCGTGTGACAGCTTCGTCCTGGTCGGAACCCGTGGCTTTCCTCATGAAACGTCGGCTCGTATAGCGGTTCAAGCACCCACCGCACGGCTTCCGCCACAATCCGGTCCACCACATTGGGAATCCCTAGCCCTCTCTGACCCCCACCACTGCCCTTCGGGATCCATTTCCGTCGAATGTTGCCTGGACGGTAGATCCCTGCAAGCAGTTCCTGGGTCAGCCTCGGCAGGATCTCGTCGAGGTGCTCGCGCACATCGGCAATGCTCTGCTGGTCAGGGCCTGGGGCTCCTTTGTTCGACGCCACGTTTTGGAAAGCGATCCCAAGCACGCTCGTCACTGATTCCATCGTCACCAGAGATACATACTCGTCAATGACCTTCGACTTCGGCACCGCGATCGGCTCAGGCTCCCTTGGGTGGGGGTCCAGGCCGCCGTCGGGTCCTGCCTGCGCAGGATCTTCAGCTGTCTCGAAGGGCAGTTCCAGTTGTATCCACTGTTCGTTGACCGGGACCGCCTTCCCTAGACCCGGGCGCTTGACTTCCCTGGTCGAAACCGCCTTTCGACGGCCTTTCGGTACTGCGCGGTCCTCGTTGCTCTGTTGGGCCATCAGCTTTCCTTCTTTCGTTGTACGGCCTACCGATTGCTCGGAACCCAACAGGGCTCATCGGGTAAGACCCCCAGAATTTGTGCCCATCCCGTCGCCAATACCCCTTCCCGCTACCGACGAATACTGGGCTTCGCTGCTGGCAGCCAGCTTACCCTTTGCCGGGAAAAGGCCTTACGGCGCTTCACTTGCGTTCGGAACGGTCACACACCTACGACTTCCACCAGACCCGCCCTCACGGGACGTCCCTCCTGAGAGTTCCAGGGTACAAAATCCCCCTTCTCAATGGGTCTGACGCGACCTGGTGCTCCAGGCCCACGCCCTTGTCTCATCGGTGTTGGGTTCCCTTCGTCAGGGCCCCAGGTATGGACTTTCACCTCCTTTCTGTGGGTCATGCCGACCGCACTGCTCGGCGGCTCTGCCGCCTGCGCGCGAGCCAAGGTCTCACGCAGGCCTTCCCCGCCTGGATTCCAGGTTGCGGTTCAACGGCAAAGGTGGCGATGGTCTGATCCTATAGGCCCCGGGTCCCAGAATTGTTGCCGCAAATCGTTTTCCGATGACTGGTGACGTATTCCAAAAACCAGGCGGGGAAGGCCTGCGTGAACTCTTGCAGCGCCCGCAGCGAAGCGAGGACGCTTCAAGAGATTCACGCACCGGTGGGGCGGCGCACCGCTAGGGGACCCGGGCGAAACAGGAAGGCGCGACGGGCGGGACAACGGACGCCGCAGTATCACTAGTCCCAGTCGGCGAGCACTTCCTGGATCTCGGGGATGGTGAAGGGCTTCTTGAGGATCCGGACCTTGGGGAAGCGGCTGAGGATCGAGGGGATCCGCTCGTCCACGTAGCCGGTGGCGAAGACCACCGGCAGTTCCGGCCTGATGCGGCGCAGCCGGTTGAAGGTCTCGCTCCCGTCCAGTTCCGGCATGTTGAGGTCCAGCATCACCAGGTCGGGCTCCAGCCCGTTCTCCAGCCGCTGCAGGGCCTCCAGGCCGCCGGCCGCGGTCTCCACCTGGTGGCCCAGGGCCTGCAGGATGGGACCGACAGTGCGGCGGATCAGCTCCTCGTCGTCCACCAGGAGGATGCTCAGCCTGCGGAAGGCCGGGGCCGGCGCCGCCCCGCGGCCGGGCGCCGCCGGAGCCGCCACCACCGGGGGGAACACCAGGGAAACCCGCGTGCCCTGCCCCGGCTGGCTCTGGATTTCCACGCTGCCACCGTGGGCCTTCATGGTCCCGTACACCAGGGAGAGTCCCAGGCCGGTGCCCTTTCCCGCCGGCTTGGTGGTGAAGAAGGGCTCCATGGCCCGCGCCCGGACCTCGGGCTCCATCCCGCCGCCCTGGTCCTGGACCGCCAGCTCCACGAAACCCTGGCCCAGGCTGCGGGTGGTGAGCGTGAGCGTGCCGCCGTCGGGCATGGCGTCGCAGGCGTTCAGGCATAGGTTCATGAGCGCGTTGGCGATGGCGCTGGCTTCCCCGTACACCCTGGGCAGGCCCTCCTCCAGCTCCACCTCCACCAGCATCTTCTTCAAGGTGGTGTGGTCCAGCAGGTCCGCCTCCTGCCGGGCCAGTGCGTTGAGGTCCACCTCGGCGGGCGCTTCCAGCTCCTTGCGGCTGAAATCCCGGAGCCCCTTCACCAGGTCCCGGCCGCGGGTGGCGGCGCTGAGCAGGGTCTGGGCCTCCTTGAGCTGGACCGGATCGCCAGCGTGCCGGACCATCAGGGTGGACCCCACCGCCATGATGGCGGCCAGCACATTGTTCATGTCGTGGGAGACCCCGCCCGCGAGCCGGCCGATGCTCTCCAGCCGCTGCAGGTGGTTGACTTGGCCTTCCAGGGAACGGATCTCCTGCTCCGCCCGCTTGCGCTCGGTGATGTCCTGGACGATGCCGGCCATGCGGGTCGGTTTCCCTTCCACGCGCCGCTGGGGGCCCCCGGCCAGGGCGATCCAGCGGATCTTGCCGTCCGCGCGGCGGATGCGGCACTCCAGGCTCCAGTCCTCCTGCCGGGCGATGGCTTCCCGGATGCGGCGGCCCACCCCCTCCCGGTCCTCGGGGAGCACGTGGTTGAAGAACGAGTCGAAGCTCCAGTCGCTGTGGGTGGATTCGTAGCCGAAGATGCGCGCGTGCTCCGCGGTGCGGTAGGCCGCGTTGTCCACCAGGTCGAACTCCCACCCGCCGGTGTGGCTCTTCTCCATGGCCAGGTTCAGCCGTTCCTCGCTCTCCCTCAGGGCCGCTTCGGCCAGCTTGCGCGGGGTGACCACGTCGAACACCGCGACGAATTCGTCCGGCCCCGGGCTGTAGACCGAAATGTTGAACCAGTCGCCCAGGGCGTCCACATAGATCTCGAACCGTTCCGGGACGCCAGTCCGGGCCACCCGCCCGTAGATCTCGAACAGGCCGGGATCCGCCTCCCGGATGCCCGGGATGACCTCGGACACCCACCTCCCGGCCACCTCGCCCAGGCCGGTCTGGACGGAGAAGGCGGTGTTCACGGAAAGGTAGAGGAAGTCCGCGGGCCAGTCCCCGTCGAAGCGCATCCGGCAGTGGGCGAAGCCGTTGACCATGTTCTGGAAGAGGCTCCGGAACTTCTCCTCGCTCAGGGCCACCTGGTGCTGGGCCTGGCGGATCCCCGTGAAGTCCACGAAGGTGACCACCACGCCGCTCACCACCCGGGCCAGGTTGCGGTACGGAAGCAGGCGGACGATGTACCACCTCTGGCCGTCCAGGCTGTGGGCGTGGGCTTCCCGGGGCTCGTGGGAGGCCAGCACCGCCCGGGCCAGGGCGGGCAGGTCGGCGCCCTCGAACTGGGGCACCAGGTTGAGGATGGACCGGCCCAGGTCGCCGTCGATGAGGCCGTAGAGCTCGGTGGCCGAAGGGGTGAAGCGGGTGATGCGCAGCTCCGGGTCCAGGAACAGGGTGGCGATTTCCGTGCAGGTGAGGAGGTTCTGCAGGTCGCTGTTGGCGTCGAACAGTTCCCGCACCTTCAGGTGCATCTCGTTGTTGGTGGTGGTCAGCTCCTGGTTGACCGACTGCAGCTCCTCCTGGGAGGTCTGCAGCTCCTCGTTGGACGACTGCAGTTCCTCGTTGGAGGCGCGGAGCTCCTCGTTGGTCGCCTCCAGATCCTCCACCGTGGTCTGCAGCTCCACCCGGGCGGCCCGGAGCTCCAGGTCCATCTCGTCCAGGAGCGAGGCGTGCGCCTCGCCCGTCCCGGGCAGGTCCGCGGCCGGCACCGGCGCCGGTTCCACCTGGATCACCAGGGCGAACAGGCCGGATTCCCGTTCCAGCCCGGGCATGGGCCGCACGGAGATCCTCAGGAGCTCCTCCCCCTGTCCCGAATCGTGGCGCAGGAGGCCCTGGGCGTTCCTCCCGGGGGCGCCCGCGACCTTGGACAGCAGGCCGCGCAGCTCGCGCCTGAGCGGGCCGGAGGTGCTCTGCAGCAGGTTGCCGCTGGGCGCGCCCAGGGCCGGGTGCAGGAACCGGCCGATGCGGCCGGCGCAGTAGAGCACGTCCCCGAGCTCGTTGACGATGGCGCTGGCGGGGACGTAGTCCTCCAGGAGCATGCGCTCGAACAGGCCGTTGGGGCTGGCGGCGGGCTCCGGGGCGGACCGGATCCGGCCGGAAGCCTGCGGGTTCCGGCCCCCCGCCGGGAAATCGAGGATCGGCCGGGGATGCACCTCCCGCCGGATGAAGACCCGGCTGGCCTTGTCCAGGGGTTCGAACAGCTCCGTGCGGGAGGCCAGCCCTTCCGACGACCCCAGGAACAGCAGCCCTCCCGGCCTGAGGGCGAAGTGGAACAGCGGGACCAGCTTGCGCTGCAGCTCCGCCTGCAGGTAGATGAACACGTTCCGGCAGCTGATGAGGTTCAGCGACGAGAACGGCGGATCCCTCAGGATGTTCTGGGTGGAGAACAGGCACAGGTCCCGGAGCTCCTTGGCCACCCGGTGGAAGGCCCCGTCCGGAGTGAAGAAGCGGGACCGCCGTTCGGGGGAGACGTTGCGCAGGGCCCCCTCGGAATAGCGCCCGGCCTTGGCCTGCATGAGGGCCGCGGAATCGATGTCGGTGGCGAAGATCTGCACCCGCCGGGACGAGCCCAGGGCTTCCAGGCGCTCCACCAGGAGGATCGCCAGGGAGTAGGCCTCCTCCCCCGAGGCGCAGCCCGGAACCCAGACCCGCACCGGGCTGTGGCCGGCGCCGCCGGAGAGCAGGTCCGGACCCAGCTGGGCCACCAGGCCATCGAAGGCGGCCGGATCCCTGAAGAACTCGGTGACGCTGATGAGGAGGTCCTTCAGGAGCAGGCCGGTCTCCTCCGGAGACTGCTCCAGGCAGGCCAGGTATTCCTGGAGGGTAGCGGTGCCGGTCACCTGCATCCGGCGCTGGACGCGGCGGTACAGGGTGGCGGGCTTGTACCGGCTGAAGTCGTTGCCGGTCTTCAGGACCAGCGCCGCGCAGATGGCCTGGAGGGCCTCGGCGGCCTCCTCCTGGTGCTGCGGGAGCGGCGCGGCGGCCCCCTCCAGGATCTTCCCGGGCAGATCCCGGGCCGGCAGGACCCAGTCCGCGACCCCCGCGTCGATGGCGTGCCTGGGCATGCTGTCGTGCAGGGCCGTGGCCGGGGACTGGACCAGGGTCCGGCCGCCCTGCTCCAGGATGGCCCGGAGCCCCGCCGTCCCGTCCCAGCCCGACCCGGAGAGCACCACCCCCACCGCCCGTTCGCCCACGCATTCCGCCGCCGATTCGAACAGGATGTCGCCGGGCAGCAGATGGGACTGGGCAGGCTTCCGGGCGACCCGGAGCTGGTCCGCCTCCCAGCCCAGGGCCATGCCCGCCTCCAGCAGAAGCAGCTGGTCGGGCTGGACCGGGTCCCCTTCCCGGGCCAGGCTGGCCCGGATGGCCCCGTGGCGCCCCACGAACTCGGGCAGCATGCTGGACTGGACCACCGCGTGCTGCTGGAGCACCAGGAAGGCCATCCCGGTCTCCTTGGGCACCTGCCGGAAGAACGCGTTGAGCGGTTCCAGCCCGCCCGCCGAGGCCAGGACACAGACCACAGGGAAGGGGGCCCCCTGGGCGGGAGGATCAGGATGGGGCGTGTCCAAGGTTTCTCGGCTTCGAGATTGGGGTTCAGGGGCGGGATTCAAGCCAGGCGGAATGCCCTGAAGTCTACCATCCCCGGGGTGGCCCATTCAGAACGGAAGTTCCAGCCCCAGGCCCATGCCGATCCTTTCCAGGTCGGCCAGCGTGTCCTCTGGCAGCAGCAGGCCGGCCCGCCGGTTTTCCGTCTCGTGCCGGGCCTCCAGCTCGCCGGGGTAGAAGACCTCGTCGAAGCCCTGGGCCGGCGGCACCGACTTCAGGTCGGCGATCAGCCGCTCCATGCGCGCGCCGAACTCGTCCAGTGGCATGAACCGGGTGATGTCCAGCGCGAACATGAAGTGGCCGGCGCCGCTGACGCGGTCCGGCACATAGGGACCGTTCACCCGGGTGCCGAAGGCGCTGCCGGTGAGCACCCCGGAGAGCATGTCCATCATCACCGAGATGGCGTAGCCCTTGTGCCCGGCCATGGGCAGGATGATCCCGGCGATGGCCGCCGCCGGGTCGGTGGTGGGCGCGCCCGAGGCGTCCAGGGCCCAACCCAGGGGGATGGGCAGGCCCTTGTTCCTGGCCAGGTAGATCTTCCCGCGGGCTACCCCGGTGTTGGCGATGTCCAGCATCATGGCGGGGTGCTGCCCGGCCGGCGCGGCGATGGACCACGGGTTGGACCCCACGGCCTTCCTGCGCCCGCCCCAGGGGGCCATGGCCGGGCTGGAATTGGTGGAAAGGAAGGCCACGCAGCCCTCCCGGGCCGCCATGCGGGTGAAGTACATGGCGGTGCCGAAGTGGCCGGAATTGCGCACCGCCACCGCGCCGACCCCGTGGGCCTTGGCCCGGGCGACGGCCTCCCGGGCCGCCCGGGCCGTGAGCACCTGGCCGATGCCGTCGCGCCCGTCCAGCACCGCCACCGCGCCGGCGTCCACCACCAGCTCCGGCGCGGTCACCGCCGCCATGACGCCGCTCCGCAGCCGGGCCAGGTACCAGCCCAGGCGCAGCACCCCGTGGGACTGGTGGCCCCAGAGGTCGGCCTGCACCAGGGTGTCGGCCACCAGGCCGGCGTCGGCCCCGGGAACCCCTGCCTTCACGAAGGCTGCGGTGACGAAAGCCTGGAGCCGGCCGGCGGCGATGGGAGCCTGGGTGGTCATGGGGGAACCTCGCCCCCAGTATGGCTCAGTGTCAAGCCCCTTGCGGCCCTCCGGCGGGACGCGCTGGCCTTTCAACCCTTTGCCCAGGCCTCCAGGCTGTCCAGTTCCCCCTGGAGCCTCCGGCGGCAGGTGAGGTCGTCCCCATCCGGGGGGACTCGCCAGGGCTTCGCATAGCGCACAATGACCCTGGAGAAGGGCTTGGGCACCAGCATCCGGTCCCAGGAGGACAACTGCCAGGCGTCTTCGTAGGCCACACATACGGGGACCAGGAAGGCCCCGGTCTTGCGGGAAACGGCCAGGGCCCCCGCCCTCACCTCCTGCGGCGGGCCGTGGGGGCCATCCACGGTGATGCCCAGATCCCAGCCGTCCTTGACCACCTTGATCATCCGCACGCAGGACGGTCATTCCCTGTCAGCCATTCCGGAGGCGGACCGGGCATTCCGGGACCGGGCTGGGTCTTGAACCGTCGATGCATCCAGAACCACTGGCAGGGCTGCTCCCGCACCCGGGCCTCGATCCAGCTGGTCATGAGCTGGGTCGTGGTCCAGACATCCCTGGCGGAATCCCCGGTATCGGACGGATGGAAGGAAGGAAAGGCCCGCACCGTGATCGTCCCGTCCACCTCGACCCGGCTGGCGACAGGAAGGATCGGCAGGTCGTAGCGGCAGGCCAGCATGGCGGGGGTGGAAAAGGTGGAAGCCCACCGGCCCATGAACGCCACGAACACCCCGGTGGTCAGGGCATCCTGGTCCAGGAGGAAGGCCACGACCTTGCCTTTCTTCAGCGCCTTGAGCGTTCCGCGCACCGCGCCTTCCTTGGCGATGAACGAGTTCCCAGATTTCATCCGGAATTGCCGGAGACGGGTTTCCAGAAGGGGATTGTCCAGCTCCCGGCCGATCACGGTCAGGTTCAGGCCCTCGAGGCCAAGGGCCAGGCCCATGAGTTCCCAGTTGCCGAGGTGGGCGGTGAGTCCGATCACCCCCTTGCCTTCCGCCAGGGCAGCCTCGATGTACTCCCGCCCCTGGATCCGGGTGATTCGGCGGATGGCCTCCGGGGACGCCCGGAACGAACGCAGGATCGTGAACAGCAGGGTGCCGAAATGTTCGAAGCAGGCCCGGGACATGGCCCGGATCGCCCGGTCGTTTATGCCGAGGCTGGCGTTGCGCAGGTTTTCCCGCACCACCCGCCGGTGCCTGGCGTCGATCCGATAATAGAGGCGTCCCACGGCGCGGCCCAGGGCCCTGGCCAGCCACCAGGGCACAATGCCGACCAGCGCCTGGAGGGCCAGGAACAGTCCATACTGGAGGCGGTGGGCGAATGTGGGACGGTGGTTGCGGAGGTTTCCGGCGCCCTGGCGGTGGACCGATGGCATGATCATGGATTCCAGGATCCGTGGAAGGTTGGGAGAACCAGGTCGTTGGGCTCCATTTTATTCGAATGGCCTCCTTGAACGATATCGTCGGGTACCGGCCCTCGACGCCCTCAACCGGCGTCCTGTAGATTCGATCCTTGGGCGGCAGTGCGCTAAGATCCTGTGTGGTCTAGATGTCTTCAACACCAACGCCAGAATACCCTCTTTCTGCGGATCCCCATGCACATCCAAGAGCTCATCCTCCGACTGCAGCGCTTCTGGGCCGATCGCGGCTGCCTCATCGGCCAGCCCTATGATCTGGAGAAGGGCGCCGGCACCATGAATCCGCTCACCTTCTTCGGGGCCCTGGGACCCCGGCCCTGGAACGTGGCCTACGTGGAGCCGTCCCGGCGCCCCGCCGACGGGCGCTATGGCGAGAATCCGTTCCGCCTCTACAAACACCTGCAGATGCAGGTGATCCTCAAGCCCTCCCCGGCCAGGGTCCAGGACCTCTACATCGAGAGCCTGGAAGCCATGGGCGTGGACCTGCGCAAGCACGACCTGCGCTTCGAGGAGGACAACTGGGAGGCCCCGACCCTGGGCGCCTGGGGCGTGGGCTGGCAGGTGATGCTGGACGGCATGGAGATCACCCAGTTCACCTACTTCCAGCAGGTGGCGGGCATGGACTGCCGGCCGGTGTCCGCGGAGATCACCTACGGCATCGAGCGCATCTGCATGTTCCTGGACGGCATCGACAACCTCTACGACCTCACCTGGGGCGAGGTGAAGACCGACGACGGCGTCTTCCCGGTGAGCTACCGCACCGTGCGCCAGCGGGAGGAGTTCGAGCTGAGCGCCTACAGCTTCGAGCACGCGGACCTGGACCTGCACTGGCAGCTGCTGGCGGCCTTCGAGAAGGAGGGATGGAGGCTGCTCAAGGACCACGGCCACTATCTCTCCGGCTACGAGCAGGCGCTCAAGATGAGCCACACCTTCAACGTCCTGGACGCCCGGGGCGCCGTCTCCACCACCGAACGCCCCGGCATCATCAAGCGCATCCGCGACCTGGCCTGCGGCTGCGCCCGGGCCTATGTGAAGAACGTGGAGAACGTGGAGAACGTCGAGCGGGAGCAGGCCCAGCCCGGCGCGGCCAAGGGAGAGGGGGTGCGGGCATGAGCGGAACCCGGACCCTGCTGCTGGAAATCCACTGCGAGGAGATCCCCTCCCGCTTCCTGGCCCCCCTCGCCGCCGAGCTCACCGAAACCGCCCAGGCCTTCATCCGGGAGCAGCTGCAGACCGAGCTGGCCACGGAGCGGTTCTACTCGCCGCGCAAGCTGGCCTGGCGCATCCCGGGCCTGCCCGTGGTCCAGGCGGACCAGACCGACACCCAGACCGGACCGCCCCGGCGCCTGTGCGTGGACGACCAGGGCGCGCCCACCCAGACCGGGCTGAAGTTCGCCGAGAAGTGGGGCGTGGGCTTCGACCAGGTGCGTTTCACCCAGCCCGCGGGCAAGAAGGAGCCGTGCGCCGAGGTGACCCTGGTGCGCCGGGGCCGGCCCACCCTCGAGCTGCTGGCCGAGGCTCTGCCCCGGCTCATTTCCGCCCTGCACGTGCCCAAGGCCATGCGCTGGGGCTCCAGCGAGTTCCAGTTCGTGCGGCCGATCCGCAACCTGCTCTGCCTGCTCGGATCCGAGGTGGTGCCCTTCGTCCTGGACGGGGTGCCCGCCGGCAGCACCACCTGGGGCCATCGCCTCTACCACATGGACCACCCCGCGCCGGTGGCCGTGCCCAGCCCCGAGGCCTACGAGGAGACCCTGGAAAGGGCCGGCGTGGTGGTCTCCTGCGCCGAGCGCCGGGCCCGGCTGGAGCGCCAGCTGCACACCCTGGCCGCCCAGGCCGGGGGCCGGGTGGTGGCCGACGGGCACCTGCTGGACACCCTGGCGGAGATCGTGGAGTACCCCACCATCATCGCCGGGGCCTTTCCCGAATCCTTCCTGGCCCTGCCCAAGGAGGTGCTGGTCACTTCCCTGGCGGAGCACCAGAAGGCCTTCTGCGTGGAGGACGCCCAGGGCGTCCTGCTGCCCGCCTTCCTCACCGCCGCCAACCGCCCGGACGATCCCGACGGCTTTCTCAGGAGCGGCAACGAATGGGTGCTCCGGGCCCGGCTCTACGACGCCCGCTTCTTCTTCGACGAGGACCGCAAGCAGCCGCTCCGGGACCGCCTGGAGAAGCTCAAGCACCTCACCTTCCAGCGGGAGCTGGGCAGCTACTACGACAAGACCCAGCGCATCGCCGCCCTCTCGGAGGCCATGGCCTCGAGCCTGGGCCTGGACGGCACCGACGGCCGGCTGGTGGCGGAGTCCTGCAAGTGCGACCTGGTGACCCTCATGGTGGGCGAGTTCCCCGAACTGCAGGGGATCATGGGCGGCGAGTACCTGAAGCGGGAGCAGGCCCACGAGAAGGTGTGGATGGCGGTGAAGGAGCACTATCAGCCGGTGTCGGCCGACGGCCCGATCCCCGCCACCAACCTGGGCGGCATCCTGGCCATCGCCGACAAGCTGGACACCGTGGCCGGCTGCTTCGCCATCGGCCAGATCCCCACCGGCTCCAAGGATCCCCTGGCCCTGCGCCGGGCCGGCCAGGGCATCGTCCGCATCCTGTTCGAGCGGGGCTGGAACCTGAACCCCATGGCCATCGCCACCCTGGCCCTGGACGGGATCGGCGGCAAGGCCACCCGGCCGGCCCCGGAGACCCTGGAGGCCCTGGAAGGCTTCTTACGGGACCGGGTGGGCTACCAGCTGGAGCAGGCCGGCTACCCCGGCCCCGTGCGCCGCTCGGCCTTGGCCGCCGGCTGGACCGACCTGGTGGACCTGAAGGCCAGGTGCGAGGCCTTGTCGGCCTTCGCCGACGACCCGCGGTTCCAGAGTCTCGCCCAGAGCGCCAAGCGCATCGGCAACATCCTCAAGGACGAGGCCCCCGGTGCGGCCCTGGATGCCGGCCGGCTCCAGGAGCCCGAGGAGCAGGCCCTGGCCGGGCTGCTGGCCCGACTGGAAGCCGTGGCGGAACAGGACCTTCTCCTGCATGAGTTGGCCGAGCTGGCCGGGCCGCTGGAGGCGTTCTTCAACGCGGTAATGGTGAAGTGCGAGGATCCCGCCCTGCGGGCCGCCCGCCTCGCCCTGCTGCGCCGGCTGCAGGGGGCCTTCCTGCGGGTGGCGGACTTCAGTTTGTGGCAGTGACCACCATTGGGTCCGTTCGGGACGCAGCGGCCGTTCCGGGCACAAGCAGCCGTAGCGGAGCAAGCTCCGCAACGGATGCTAGTGGAGGCCGCCAGAAATA
>PLUC01000202.1 GCA_003165415.1 Holophagaceae bacterium | reverse complement strand
TTTTTTAACACAGTAGTACTAGAAGGAACATATTCCCGATTCGGAGGCTAAATCAGGAGTATGTTCCTTCGTCTAACTAACATTCCTAAAATAAGCAGTTGTTCCCTTTTGGGGCCCCGGGACCGGTAAGAGCACCCTGCTGAGGGAGACTTCCCCCGGCCCGTTCCACCCCGTCAGAACCTGGACACGAGTGAATGCCGCTCCGGAAACCGTCCGGGAGGCCACCGGTCCTTCAGGGTGGAAGATCTGTTAGTTCATTTTGATCGAAAGGCCGCGTTTACCCAAAAACCCATAGGGTAAGCCATTTATTTTTAATATTTAACGATGGGCATAGGGTTTGCTTGCCTTCAGCCCATATTCTTGGACGCTTTGCACCAGGCCTACCCCATCGCCCTGAACTGTAGGACAGGAAATGCCCGACCAGCTCCATCTAGCCGCAGTGCCCAGGCCTCCCGCAAGCAGCGCCGGGAAAGGGGATGCCCATTGATCGACGACCTGGCCAAGCAGCCAACCATCGCCCCCTATCCGCCGGTGCCGACCCTCCGGGAACGCCGGCGGCCCAGGGTGCCGCGCATCGTCTGGTGGAGCCTGCTTGGGCTCGCTCTGCTGGTGACCTTCATCCTGCTTCTGCGCCATCACGAGAACGCCGAGAAGGCCGCCGCCGCCACGCACCCCGCGGCCGGGATCGCCGTGACCAGCGCCACGGCCACCCAGGGGGATATCGGCGTCTACCTGGAGTCCATAGGAACAGTCACCCCGGTCTTCACCGCTTCGATCACCAGCCAGGTGACCGGGCAGATCGTGGCCGTGCACTATATGGAAGGCCAGCTGGTGGGGAAGGGCGATCCGCTCATCGACATCGATTCGCGTCCGTACCGGGCGCAACTCATGCAGGCCCAGGGGACGCTAGAGCGGGACGAGAATGTGCTCGCCCAGGCGCGGATGGACCTGGAACGCTACACCGCCGCCTGGAAACGCAGCGCCATCGCCAAGCAGATCCTGGATGACCAGGAGAAGCTGGTGCTCCAGACGGGCGGCACCGTCAAGAACGACCAGGGCACGGTGCAATACGACCAGGTACTGGTGGACTTCTGCAGCATCAAGGCCCCCATCGTCGGTCGCGTGGGCCTGCGCCTGGTGGACCCGGGCAATGTGGTGCAGGCGGCGGGCGCCGTGACCCTCGCGGTCATCACCCAGTCGTCCCCCATCACGGTCATCTTCACCATTCCCGAAGACAGCCTGGGCCAGGTGCAAGCCCGCCTGGGCAAGGGCGCGGTGCTCACCGTCGACGCCTTCGACCGCACCGCCCAGACCAGGATCGCTTCCGGCAAGCTGCTGACCCTGGACAACCAGATCGACACCACCACCGGGACCGTCAAGGGGCGGGCGCTGTTCGACAACCAGGGCGCCGCCCTGTTCCCCAACCAGTTCGTCAATATCCGCCTGCTGGTGGATACCTTGCGCGGCGTGACCCTGCTGCCGTCATCGGCCATCCAGCAGAATGGGCAGGCCTCGTTCGTGTACGTGATCCAGAGCAACGTCGCGCACATCCGCAGCGTCAAGACGGGGCTGACCAACGCCGGCCTCACCCAGGTGACGGGCATCCAGCCCGGTGACGTGGTGGCAAACAGCAGTTTCGACAAGCTGCAGGACAAATCCGCGGTCGCCATCGTGAGCAAGCCTGCCCCGGCCGCCACCGGCGGCAGCCCCGCCCCATGAACCCATCCCGTCCGTTCATTCTGCGGCCGGTCGCCACCTCCCTGCTCATGGCCGCCATCCTCCTGGCCGGGCTGGTGGCCTTCACCCAGTTGCCCATCTCCGCACTGCCGGAAGTGGACTACCCGACCATCCAGGTGCTCACCTTCTATCCCGGCGCCAGCCCGACGGTGATGGCCACCACGGTCACCGCCCCGCTGGAGCGCCAGTTCGGCCAGCTGCAGGGCTTGAGCCAGATGACCTCCTCCAGCTCCGGGGGCACCTCGGTCATCGTGCTGCAGTTCAATCTCACGCTCGCCATGGACGTGGCGGAGGAGGAGGTGCAGTCGGGCATCAACGCGGCCCAGAGCCTGCTGCCTTCGGTGCTGCCCTCGCCGCCCACCTACAGCAAGACCAATCCGGCCGACGCCCCGGTGCTGACCCTGGCCATCACCTCCAAGTCCATGCCGCTGTCCCAGGTGGAGGACCTGGTGGACACCCGGCTGGCGCCGAAGATCTCCCAGCTCAACGGGGTCGGCCTGGTGACCATCAGCGGCGGCCAGAAGCCGGCGGTGCGCATCCAGGCCAACCCCACGGCCCTGTCCTCGTACGGCATCAACCTGGAAGACCTCCGCACCTCGCTGACCAGCGCCAGCGTGAACGCCGCCAAGGGCAACTTCGACGGGCCGCGCCAGGACTACCAGATCGACGCCAACGACCAGCTGGTCTCCAGCGACGACTATAGGCGGGTGGTGGTGGCCTACCGCAACGGCGCGCCAGTGATGCTCACCGATGTGGCCGTGATCGTCAACGGCGTGGAGAACAACAACCAGGCCGGATGGATGAACGGCACCCCCGCGGTCATCCTGAACGTCCAGCGCCAGCCCGGGGCCAACACCAT
>PLUC01000211.1 GCA_003165415.1 Holophagaceae bacterium | reverse complement strand
GTGATGATGGTCGGACGGCGATGGTTGTAGCGCTCCTCCATGAGCTTGAAAAAGACGTTGGTCTGCTCAGGCTTCAGGTTCAGGTAGCCCAGTTCGTCGCAGACGATCAGCCCGATCCGGGACAGGCGATCCACCAGCTTGCGCGAGGACCGGTCCGCCAGGGAGGCGTACATCTCGTCGAACAGATCCTGGGCGCGGACAAACAGGCCCCGGCAGCCGTTCTGGAGCGCCTTGAGCAGGATTCCGGTCGCCAGCCCCGTCTTCCCCACCCCGGTGGGACCGATGAACACGATGTTTTCGCCCCGGGCAATGAAGTCCAGTTCGGCGAAGGTCCGGATCTGGCGCTTGTCCACCGCGGGCTGCAGCTTGAACGGAAAGCTCTCCAGGGTCCAGCCCTCGGGAAGGTAGGCCTTGCTGATCCGATAGGCGAGAGCGCACTCCTGCCGGTGGTGGTACTGGGCGCGCAGCAGGTTGGCCAGGAAAGCTCCGTAGGGCGGTTTCTGCTGGTCGGCCTGGGCCAGTTCCCGCTCCACGGTTTCCGCCATCCAGCCCAGGTGCAGGCTCGTCAGCAACTGATCGAGATCATCCTTCATGGGGGCCTCCGGGAGGGTTGCAAGGATCCGGCACGGCTTCGTCCAGCACGAAGTAGTCCTTGGCGATGTGCCTGAGGACCATCCGATCCAGCCGGTCGAGGTCGAACAGGCCATAGGCCAGGGCGGTCGCCACCGCGGCGAGGAACGGTTCCCGCGGGTAGTCCTGGGCCATGGTCAGCAGGCGGCGCAGCGCCCGCACCGCCCGTCCCGGGCCGTGGGCCTTGAGCGCGGCCACGTAGCCGGCGAGGCCGGGCTCCACGCGCAGCAGGTCCACCTCCTCCGGGTAGGGGTACGCCTTCGTTCCGCCTTCCCGCCGGGGTGGGCGATGCTCTGGGAGGCTGATCCGGTGGGCCAGCCGGTCCCAGGGATTGCCATGGTCAGCCACCAGCACTTGGCCTTGGAACACCTCGATCCGCTCCACGCCTTCGCGCACCTCCAGTTGCCGGCCGACCAGCGGGTAGGGCACCGAGAACCGGTTGCCGTTCACATGCACGTAGCCTTCCTGATCCACGGTCCGGTAGCTCAGCCGGTAGACCGGCGGGATCCAGAGCGGTAGCGGCTTGAGCAGGGTCCGCTCCAGGGCGAACAGGTCCCTGGGACTTGCATGGAGGTGGCGTTTGGGGGTCGCGTTCACCTTCTCGCACCATTCCCGGGCCTGTCGGTTCAGGTCCTCCCAGTCCTGGAATTCCCGGCCGGCGAGGAAGTTGTTCTCGATGTAGTCGAAGTTGCGCTCTACCCGGGCGCTGCGGTTGGCGTGGCCCCGCTCGTGGGCCCGGAACGTAAACCCGAACCGCTCAGAGAAGGCCACCATCTCCGGCACGGCGATCATGNNTGGCACAGCACCAGGCTGGCGTCCTGGAGGAGTCGCTCCCGGCCGCCGAGCCTGACCCGGTGCGGCGACGTATCATGCTGCATTTCCTGGGCCGGATCGAAGTGGTAACTCCCTGCGGGAAGCTTCGGCTCGACGCCGATGCCATGCCGCCGGCAGTAGGCCGTGAGGGCCTGGTAGGAAAGCACCGCGCCCTGGGCCATCAACTCCTCCTGCACCCGCACCAGGTTGCCCTTGCAGCGCGCATGCAGTTCCAGGATGGCGTCGTGCCAGGGGGTGCCCTTGGCCTCCCGGTCCAGGGCCGGGACCTCCTGGGTTCCGGTGCGCAGCACCTCCCGCACGCTGTCCCGGCAGACCTTCATGGCCCTGGCGATGGCCCGGATGGATTGGCCCCGCGCCTTAAGCTGCAGGATGGCGGTCCGTTGATCCCGATCGAGCACGGGTCAGCTCCTTCTCCAAAAGGGTGAACAGGGCCTGGCCTTCCGACCGGGCCTGATGCAGGGCCCGCTCCGCGTCCTGAGCCTCCCCGGGCTGGAGCGCGCCCAGAGCGCCGTTTCGGGTCCGTTCCGCGGCTCGGCGCGCCAGGGCCGCCAGAGCCCCCAGGTCGTCGAACAGCTGGGCCAGCCCCGATTTTCCCATCGGGTCCGGGGCCTGGGCCGCCGCCCGGGCCTGGAGGAACAACCGGGGATCGGCCAGGATCCGCGCCCGGACCGGATCCCCACCCTTGAGCCAGCCAGCCTGGAGCGCCACCGCCTCCCGGGTGGAACAGGCCGCCCGCAGCAGGACCTCCAGGAACCGGAGTGCATCCGCGCGGTTGGCGCGCGCCAACGGCAGCAGGACCTTCATGGCGGTGTGGGCCGCGAGCCGACCCCGCCGGACTTCCTCCTGGATCGCTTCGGGCAGGTCGCGGACCAGTCCCAGCCGCCGGGACACCCAGCTGGGCGTCCGCTCGAACCGGTCTCCCAGCTCCTCCAGGGTCAACCCGAACCGGTGTCGCAGCTCGCACAGTAGCCAGCCTTGCTCCAACTGGCTCTCCGAACGGGAGGTGCGCAGCATCCGCTCCAGCAGCAGGGCTTCGGCCTCCTCCAGGTCCCAGACCGTGGCCCGGACCGTATCCCGGTGCAGGCGCTTCAGCACCCGCAGGCGTTTGTAGCCGTCCACCAGAATGAAGGACGCGGCTGCCTCCTGGGCCAGCACCACCACTGGGCAGGCCTGGCCCAGCATATCCAGGGAGGCCAGCAGGGCCCGTTCCTTGGCCGCGTCCTGCTTGCGCAGGTGCTCGTAGCGCAGGTCGATCTGGTGGAATTCGAGGTCCATGACGCCGCCCGGGGGATCGGCCAACAGGGTAGAAAACCCCGGGGGGTGGGGGCGAGGTCGTCTCGCGCAGGGGAAGGGATTACTTTGTCAGTATTTCATTGACTCCAGTAGGGTTGAGCGGTACCTGCGTCTCGCGCGGTCAGGGCCATTACTTTGTCAGTATTTCGTTGATTTTATTTGGGTTGGACGGTACCTGTGTCTCGCGCCCGGCGCAGGATCACTTTGCCGGTTTCCTCCACCAGGGTGGTGACCTTCAATCCGACCACCTTGCGGGCCAGGTTCCAGTCGATGGTCTCCAGGGGCATCACGGAGCGGCTTCCGGCCGGCTCATCCTTCACCAGCCGGATCATGAAGCGGGTGTGCGGGTCGTAGTCCGGATTCCGTGCATGCCACTGGCCGCAGGCCCGGCGGTGCCGTTCGCGCTGGCATTCCGGGGCGCCGCAGACTTGTTGCCTCCCCCCACTCATCGCATCCGGGCGGAACCACCTGCGGCAGACCGAGCAGGGTCGCGCTGCAAACATGACTGGCCTCCCTGGGAACTCGTCAAGCTTGCCCGTCTGCTTGGATTGGATCCATGAAGTAGATGGGAACTCAGGAGGCCCGGCTCACGGGACCCGGGTGGTCTGGTTTTGCCGAGCAGCTCTGGTCATTATGCGCAGTAACCCGTTATGCGG
>PLUC01000034.1 GCA_003165415.1 Holophagaceae bacterium | reverse complement strand
GGACTCGATCAGGGCCCGGGCCTCGTCCGTCGCAGGGCGGTCGAACGAGCCGGGTCCCGCGGATCCTTGCGGAAGGTCCGATGCGGGATCGATCAATCCTGACCTCCTTGCCATGTGCCCACTTCTAGTATGCCTCCATTCATGAGCCGAGGGCAAACGGCATGGGCCGTCCGCCCTCGGTTTGGTTCAAGGTCAAGTATTACGCCTGGGCCAGTTGAGACCTCTGTTGGATGGCGCTGCGGCGATAGAGGATCAGGGTTCCGAGCAGGCCGCAGACCGCGGCGAAGATCATCCAGTAGGCGGGAGCGCCATGGTTACCCGTCACCTTGATAAGCCAGGTGGACACGGCGGGGGTGAAGCCGCCAAACAGGGCGGTGGCGAGGCTGTAGGCCAGGGAGAACCCGGCGGTGCGCACCTCCACCGGCATGATCTCGGTAAGCGCCACCACCATGGCGCCGTTGTAGCTGCCGTACAGGAACGACAGCCAGAGTTCCACCACCAGCATCTTGCCGAAGGTCGGACCGACCACCAGCCAGGCCAGCGCCGGGTAGGCGGTGACGATGGTCAGCAGGGTGAAGAAGATCAGGAGAGGCTTGCGTCCGATCCGGTCAGACAGGGCGCCCATGACCGGTAGCCAGATGAAGTTGGAAGCGCCCACGCAGGCGGTGACCACCAGGCTGTCCACGGCGGAGAGCTTCAGTACCTTCATGCCGAAGGTGGGAGTGTAGACGGTGATGAGGTAGAAGGACACTGTGGTCATGACCACCAGCATCATGCCGGCGATGACGATGCCAAAGTTGTGGATCATGGACTGGAAGATCTCGCGGATGTTCGGGCGGTGCTTGCGGGCCAGGAACTCCTCGGTCTCCTGCAGCGAGCGGCGGATGAAGAAGATCAGCGGTACGATCATGCAGCCGATGAAGAAGGGGATCCTCCAGCCCCAGGCGGCGATGATCTCCTTGGGCATCCAGAGGTTGAGGCAGAAGCCGATCAAGGCCGCGACGATGATGGCGCACTGCTGGCTGGCGGACTGCCAGGCCACGTAGAACCCCTTGTGGCCGGGGGTGGCCATCTCCGAGAGGTAGACCGACACGCCGCCCAGTTCCACACCGGCCGAGAAGCCCTGGAACAGGCGCCCGACCAGCACCAGCATGGGCGCGAACAGCCCGATGGTGGCGTAGCCGGGGACGAAGGCGATGAGAACCGTGCCCAGGGCCATGAGCCCGAGGGTCAGGATGAGGCCCTGGCGGCGCCCCACCCGGTCGATATAGGCGCCCAGGATGATGGCGCCCAGGGGGCGCATGAGGAAGCCCACACCGAAGGTGCCGAAGGTGAGCATGAGTGAGGCGTATTCACTGCTGACCGGGAAGAAGGTCTTGGAGATGTACGAGGCGTAGAAACCGAAGAGGAAGAAGTCGAACATTTCCAGAAAATTACCGCTCGTGACCCGCAATACGGCTCCGAGTTTCGAGTGTCTGGCTTGGTCTTCTGGCATGGCAGCTCCTGTGGAAGATCTATTGAAATAGGGGGGATGAGTTGGCTGGGGGCGATTCCAGCAGCGGTGCAAATGGGAAGGATTGGCGTTCCATCATAATCCTTCTGGCGGCACCGCTGCTGGGATGACCCCGACTTGTTTCCTTGCAAACATACGGCCCCTGGGTCTGTTGAGGCCCGGGGGCCGACGCTCCATGCAAGCAATAAGGATCAGAACTTGAAGCGGAGGCCCGTGCAGATCTCCGTCTCGCTGTTGTAGGGCTCGCCCACGCCGAAGGGGCCGCCGTTGCCCAGGGCGTCGCCGATCTTCCAGGCGCCGAGCGCCTTCATGTAGTCGAAGGCCACGTAGAGATCGACGTTGCGGTCGGGGCTGTACATGATCGAGCCGAACACCGTGGACTTGCCGCCGTTGACTTCGGTGGCGTTGGTGACGGCGGTAGTGGCGCCGAACATGGGGTTGAGCACCACGCCGCTGCTGGTGCCGGCATTCGTGCCGTCCCACCGGCACCAGCCCAGGGCCAGGGTGGTCCGCTTGGTGAGGGACAGATCCGTGGACACGGTCCAGGAATTGTCCTTGCGCTCGTTGGCGCTGGCGTTGAGGCCCTGCTGGGCGGTGAAGTGGACGTAGCCGGCGTTGAGGCGGAACATGCCGATCACATAGTTTCCGCCGATCATCTCGGACTGCTGGATCAGGTTGGCCACGTTGCCGCGGTCATAGTTGACGTTGAAGCTCAGGGCGCCGGGGCCGATCTGGACCTTGTTGAAGGCGATGGAGGCCGCCGCGCTGGAGCCGGGGCCGGGCTGGCCGGGGACCTCGCCGCCGAGCCCGGGGTCGGCGCTGCCGCCCGCGCCCTTGTAGCTGAAGCCATAGCCCAGGCCGGCGACCACGGTGTCGCCGAACTTCTTCTTCCAGATGATGGAACTGTTGTTGCGGGTGCCACCGGGATCGCCCGCGTAGAAGATGAACTGCTTGAAGTTGTTGACGTTGGAATAGCCGCCTTCCTTGAGGACCACTTCCTGGGTGCCATAGGCGTCACCCCAGTTCTGGGTGAAGTCGCGGGTCAGGGTGTTCTGCCGGCCGAAGGTCAGCTTGCCCAGGTCCTCGCTGTAGAAGCCCAGCCAGCAGTCGCGGTTGAAGATGGTGTTGTCGGTGTCGAAACCGCCGGTGGGCAGTTCGAACTCGCCTTCCATCTTGGAGATGATCTTGAGGTTGGGCAGCCCGATCTTGTCGCCGAAATCCACGGCGTGGTCGATGTCGAAACCGTAGCGGTTGCCGCTGAACCAGGCCACCTGGAAGCCGAAGGTGGTGTTGCCTGTGGCGCTCTGGTTGTTGGCGTAGCCGATCGTCCCTTCAATCAGGCCATAGAAGTGGACGGCGGTGTTGCCGTCATCATACAGCATCACAGGACGGCTGAACAGCCCAAGCTTATTGCCGTTCTGGTCGGTGGTCAGCGCGGCCGGGGTGTCCGGCGTAGCCTGGGCCTGAGCCTGGGCCTGGGCGCAGCCGGCGGCCAAGACGATGGCGAGGCTGGTGATTAGTGAACGGTTCATATGGCTCCTTTTGGGGAAAGGGTGGGTTGGGGGACGAAGAGAGACCTATGGCTGCAGCTATGGGTCCCCGGGATGTGAAAGAAGAGGAGGGGGTAAATTAAAATTTAGGGAATGAACCTTTCAGTTTGCTTTCAGGCAAGGCATCTGTGACTTTGGTCACAGGCGGATCCCCTTGACGCCTCAGATCGACGATCCTTTGAGCGGGGAGGATCACCGGCTGGGCACCGGTTGGTCTTTTCTTGGGAGTTTTTATGAAGCGCATCCTCAGGCACTCGCTGCTCGTGTCTGCTTTGCTCACGGGTTGGGTCCGCCCGGCGAGGGCGTCCGAACGGATCACCCTGCTGGTGGGGGGCATCGACAAGGTCATCTACCTGCCGGTCAAGCTGGCCGAGCAGCTGGGCTACTTCTCCCGGGAGGGGCTCGATGTGGAGCTGCGCAGCGAGTATTCCGGCATCCAGGGGGTCGATGACCTCCTGGTGGGCAGCGTCCAGGGCGTGGTGGGGTTCTACGATCACGTCATCTACATGCAGTCCAAGGGCAAGGCCGTGGTGTGCCTGATCCAGTTCGCCCAGGCGCCGGGGGAAGTGGAACTGGTCTCCACCCGCATGCCCGGCCCGGTGCGGTCCATGGCCGACCTCAAGGACCGGGTGCTGGGCGTCACCGGCCTGGGCTCCTCCACCCAGTTCCTGTCCCGCTACCTGGCCCTGGCGGCCGGCCTGAAGCTGAACCAGGTCACCTTCATGCCGGTGGGCACTGGGGACGCCTTCATCAGCGCCATGAATCACGGGGTCATCAGCGCCGGGATGACGACGGAACCCACCGCCTCGCGCATGCTCGACAGCGGGCAGGCCACGGTGCTGGTGGACCTGCGCACGCCGGAGGACACGGTCCGGGCCCTGGGCGGCCCCTATCCCGCGTCCTGCCTGTACATGGAAACCGCCTGGGTGCACCGGCACAAGCCTGAAGTGCAGAAGCTGGTCAATGCCCTTATGAAGGCCCTCACCTTCATCCAGACCCATACCGCGGCGGAGATCGCGGACCAGCTGCCGCCGAAGTTCTACACCTGCGACCGGGCCACCTAT
>PLUC01000065.1 GCA_003165415.1 Holophagaceae bacterium | reverse complement strand
CTAGGGAAACCTTCCCCAGAGGCGCCATGAACAGATCTTTGAGACTCTTGCTACTGTCCTCCGCCATGCTCTCCCCGGCCCCGGCCCAGAGATACATCATGGTGCCGGTGAAGACCGCCCGGGAGGCCAAGACCATCGCCGAGAAAAACACCGGCGGCATCGCGGTGAGCGCCCGCTGCATCCCCCTGAACGGCGCCACCGGCGGCTGGGAGGTGGATGTGCACATGCCCGGGGAGGACCGGGGCTGGCGCTGCATCGTGGACAACGACACCCACATGGTCCACACCAAGACCCGGATCCCCAACCCCAAGCCCCCGAAATTCCGGCGCTGAAACTGAACTAGGCAAGCATTCCGGGCGCCCCTGGCAATCCCAGGGATCTCTCGTACACTCATGGGCGTCGGCACCCTGCCGTGAGGAGGCCTCCATGGGGCTAATGGACTGGGGCAAGGCCCAATTCATCGAGATCATCGAGTGGCTGGATGATTCCAACGATACCCTGGCCTGGCGTTTCCCGGTGCGCAACCAGGAGATCAAGAACGGCGCCCAGCTGGTGGTGCGGGAGAGCCAGGAAGCCACCTTCGTCCACGAGGGCCAGTTCGCCGACACCCTCGGCCCCGGAACCCACACCCTCTCCACCCGGAACATGCCGATCATGGCGGACCTGAGGGGCTGGAAGTACGGCTTCGAAAGCCCCTTCAAGTCCGAGGTGTACTTCACCAGCACCCGGCTCTGCAACGATCTCGGCTGGGGCACCGCCAACCCCATCATGGTGCGGGACGCGGATTTCGGCATGCTCAGGATCCGCGCCTACGGCATCTATTCCATCCGGGTCCAGGATTCCAAGAAGTTCCTGAAGGAGGTGGTGGGCACCAACGGGCTCTACACCAAGGACGACATCACCGAGCAGCTGCGCAAGAGCCTCCTGAGCCGTTTCACCGACACCCTGGGCGAGGCCCGGATTCCCGCCCTGGATCTGGCCGCCCATTACGACGAACTGTCCGACCTGCTGCGCAAGAAGATGGATCCCGAGTTCCAGACCATGGGCCTGGAATGCTCCAAGCTGTTCATCGAGAACATCAGCCTGCCGGAAGAAGTGGAAGCCATGATGGACAAGCGCACCTCGCTGGGCATGATGGCCCCGGTCATGGGCGCCTACACCCAGATGCAGGTGGCGGACTCGGTGCCCCTGGCCGCCCAGAATCCCGGGGGGGTGGCGGGCCTGGGCATGGGCCTGGGCGCCGGGCTGGGCATGGGCAACCTGATGGGCCAGCAGATGGGCAGCGCCCTGGGCCAGATGGCCCAGGTGCCCTACCCCCAGGGCGCCGCCGCCCAGGTCCCCGTCCCCGCCAAGAGCCTCAAGGAGGAACTCACCGAACTCAAGGACCTGTTCGACAGCCAGCTCATCACCCAGGCGGAATTCGACAAGCAACGGGGGGCCATCATGGCCAAGCACGGCATGGCTTGAGGCTTCCGGAAGTGAGGTTGTCAAGTAGATCCCGTGGGTGAAGGGGCGGTAGTTCGACGCCGCGGAATTGGCGCCGCTGAAGTACTGCAACCCGGGCCCGGGACCAGGCCACCAGGACGCCCATCGTGTCGTTGGGATTGGTAGCGATACACTCCACCTCGGGTGCATGGAGGCTGTGGATCTTCCTCTTGGTGAACCGCTTCTGGGTGAGGATCTGCTCAGCCATGGCCCGCTGGCGTTTGGAGCAGCAGGACAAAGTGGGCTGGCCCTTTTCGCCGGCCGCTTCGCAGCGGCTCGCCTTCGTTCTGTTCAGGCCAGTTGTTTGAATGCTTTCCAATGCTTATCCACTTCTGGTGGCCCAGGAAAAGGGTGTGCGACCCCATGGCATCGTCCATGCGCCAACGGGGAGGCGAATTAATGACAAATGCTCTTCGAATTGAAGGAGGAGGTATTTCATCCTGATTTATATTTCCGGGTTTTGGTCAGGATGAATAGTAGAAACAGCTAATAACAAATAACTTAATATTTTGGCACAAAAAATGCTTAAGCAAATTTCAAATAAGGCGCTAGACCATGAAATACCCGAAGTTCGAGAAGGACCTCATCACCGCAGAACACGAGCTGAACCTCAAGGTTGAGTTTGACATCCTGTTCCTCCTCACCATTGAGATCAGTTAGCACTGTGTTCCTCAATGACCCATGCACCCCCGGGGTGCCCTCTCAGGAGTATTTATGCGCATTCCCCTTGCCCTCTTATCTTTGCCCCTGGCCTCCGGCGCCTTGTTGGCCTCGGATTACCAAGGCGATTACAACTGGGTCCAGATCCAGGCTGGCATCACCGACCATCGCACCCAGAACTCCCAGAGAGTGCAGCCCGCCTTCGGATTGGGCGTAGGCACTTGGCTCAACGGCAACTGGGGCCTTGAGGCTTCCGTCCTGGGCACCTATGTGGACTATGGCTACGGGAAGGCCAAGGAAGCCCACGCCACCGGTTCTGTGCTCTTCAATCCGTTCCCCACCCCCGCGAACATCCGCCCCTTCCTGCGTCTCGGCCTTGGCTCCACCACCACCGGTACCCCCGTCTCGGACACCGATACGCACACCACCCGCTGGAGCGGCGTTGCCGGCCTGGGCGCCCAGGTCCTGTGTGGCGACCGGATGTTCTTCTCCCTTGAAGGCCGCCTCGTCGAGATCGAAACGCGAGCTACTCGCAAAGAGGCCCAGGCCCTGGCGGGAGTCGGCCTACGTTGGGGCGGCCACCGGTCCACCGTGGCCGCATTCACTCCTCCTCCCCCCGCTCCTGCCCCGGTCGAGGCCCCCGCACCTGCCCCAGTGCTCGTCGTCGTGCCGGTCGCAACGGCAACCCAGCAATACTGCACCATTCTCGACCTCCAGTTTGACATCAACAAAGACGCGATCCAGCGCGAAGACTTGGAGAAGCTCGCGGTGGTGGGAACCTTCATGACTAAATATCCCAGCAGCACAGCCGTGATCGAGGGTCACGCCGATAATGTCGGGGCCGCTGACCACAATATGAAGCTGTCCCAGGAACGGGCGCAGAGCGTGGTTACTTACCTGACGGACACCATCCACATCGCCCCGTCCCGGCTATCGGCAGTGGGCTACGGAGACACCCGTCCCATCGCGGACAACAGCACCGAGGACGGGAAGCGGCAGAACCGGCGGATCGATGCGGTCATCGCCTGCGTGACCGATGTGGCGGGGCTCCCGGTGGCTCCCGCCCGGATGACCATGGCCCTGTTCATTGATTTCGACCAAAACAAGGCCATGGTTAAACCGGAATACGATGGCCCGCTCAGCAAGGTGGCGGATTTCCTGAAAGCAAACCCAACCGTCACCGCTTCGGTGGAAGGTCACACCGGCAATCTCCAGACGACCCCTGCCCTGGCCATGGAAATCTCCAGGCGCCGCGCCCAGAACGTGGTGAACTACCTGGTCGACCACTTTGGTATCGACCGTTCCCGGCTTACCGCGCAGGGCTTCGGCGACAACCGGCGGTTTGCCTACAATACCAGCGCGGAGGGTGAGCAGGAAAACCGAAGGGTTAACATCATCTTCAACTACGCCAAATAGGCTCAGGAATTTGCAACCTTCACGGAGGCCTACGGCAACATCCCGGGCAAGCTCAAGCGCCTCCGCGAACAACTGAAGGACGCCCTGAAAGAAGAGCGGCATGACCTCGGGAGGGACCCCTGAGGCATGCCGCTCTTCAGTCCGTGGACTATGGTTCAGTGACCGTCGCCTTTTGCAAGGCCACCATGGTCTGGGCAAGGATCCTGCCGTTCATGGTCGCGGAGGTTTCCAGGGTGACTTGGGTTTCGCAGAGGATGATCCCTTCGAAGTGCGCGCCGGTCCCGATGTCCACCTGGCCCGCGACCTGCCAGAAGATGTTCTTGGCCTGGGCGCCACCGCTGAGGGTGATGATGGTGGCGGAACTCATGGACAGATTGCCGCTGGTCTGGAAGATCCAGACATCGTTGGCACCGCCGCTGATGGTCACGCCCGAGGGCATGGTCACGGCGCTCGTCCATTTGTAGAGCCCGGGAGCGAGGGTCAGCCCGCCAATGTCGCCCGAATCCAGGTTGAGGAAGTTGGGGGTCGGCCGACCTGCCGCGTCAGTGTAGGCGGTCTGCATGTTGCCGACCGCTGTGGTCAGATTGGAAGGCGTCGGCACCGCGTAATCGGCCGCGAAGGCCTCGCCCACGATCTGGGTGGAGGTTGAAAAGACATTCGAGGGGTCCGCGGCCAGGGTGAAACCGGTGTGGTTCCCTCCCGCATGGTACTGAGCCTACGCCTTCGATTTTTCGAGATCAGGCAGCTCTGCCGGAAACACACGGTTTTCATTTATGGCTCCCCTTTCTGGGAACATTGCCCTCCTTCCAGGTCCCCTTTGATCCGGCGGTCGAAGTCGTTCTCAAAGAGGCGGTCCTGGACGATCCGGTATTTCTCAAACTCGCTTTCCGCGAAAGACTTGGCGATCTCCTGGGTGAGCTTCAGCCCCATCTCCGGCCATTAGGGCTGATCCCCTGCACGAAAAGAAAACTGGCCATGGGGGTCTTGCGTAGTGTGTATTAGGTGTGTATTATTACCAGGAAGGGGGAGAGGCGAG
>PLUC01000183.1 GCA_003165415.1 Holophagaceae bacterium | reverse complement strand
CCCATGGCGTCGATGGTGATGATGCAACCCTTCACGTCCAGAACTTTCAGGAGCTCCGGGATGGCCGTGATCTCGTTGCTCTTTGCATCGACGGAGCGTTGCCCAAGCACCAAGTGGTTCGCGGCAGACCAAGCGCTGACCACGTGTAAGGCCGGCTTGCCCTCGGCAATGGAGGCCCGGAGAGTCTTGCCATCCAAGGCGACGATGTCCCCTGGGATTTTTTTCCGAACATCACGAACCCAGGCCAGGAAACATTGTCCGAAGGCTTTGGGATCGATCAGAAAGAAGACCCGGTTGAATGTGTCCGCACTCGGGACGCCCCCGGGAAGGGAAAGAAAGTGTCTTTCCGGCACGGCTGCCTGACTTCGTCAGGGCCGCCTGATACTTTGCTTGTGCGAGGCCGGGCAGGATCTCGCCGGGGTCGTCCCCGGAAGGAGATCCATGGCAAAGGCAGGCAAACCGAGGCCGAACGCCCCTTCGTTACCGAGGGTCGGGCAGCGGCAGGGCCTCCCCCTGCTGGTGGTAGTTCCAAGGCATCCACGCCCCAGGGTTCGCCTTCACCCCTTCGGGGTTCTTGAGCATGGCCAACAGGTAGGGGAAGGATTGGACACCGTTCAACTCCGCGGTGTGGATCAGGCTCATGAACAGGTCTCCGACGCCGGCGCCCTGCTGGGTCCTGTAGAACAGGGAATTCTTCCGATGCATAATCGCTCTTTTGACCACACGCTCGCAGGCCGTATTGTCCAACACAGCGCCGGGTTCCCGCAGGAACAGGGTCATCTGCGTCCAGCGCTTTTGCAGGTAGGCGATGGCATCGCCCAGGCCAGAGTTGGGCTCCACCCGCTTGCCGTCGACCAACCGTTGGAGCCAGGCCTTCAGCTTGGCCATGATGGGACCGCTGCGGGCCTGGTGGTAGGCCAACCTGGCCTCGGGATCCATACCTCTGATCTTGGTCCGGGCGTCGAGCCTGTAGACCACTCGAAGGAAACGCAGCAGGATATGCACTTCGACGGGGAACTTGCCCTCCACCTCGACGAACTTGCGCCGGGCGTGCGCCAGGCAGTTCGACAGCAGGGTGTTCACCTTGCCATCCTCCCCGACCAGGTTGGCCGCGAGGCCATCGCACATCTGGATGGGCCGGGCCAGGTCCTCCGCCCGGAGTTTCAGGAGGGCCTCCAGGTTCTCCCCGGCATGGCGCATGCCGGTGAGAAACAGGGCGATCCGGTGGGGGCCCCGGTGCGACAG
This sequence comes from Holophagaceae bacterium, assembly GCA_003165415.1. Taxonomy (GTDB): domain Bacteria; phylum Acidobacteriota; class Holophagae; order Holophagales; family Holophagaceae; genus Mesoterricola. The sequence continues at coordinate 1,904 of PLUC01000183.1, read as the reverse complement.
CAGGGCGGTGGTCTGGACGGCCTTGCGGCCCTCCTTGCCCTCGCGGGCGACCTTCTTCAGGACCCGCATGGGGGTGTCATCGTTGTGCAGGAGTTCGCCCTGCGCGGCCTGACGAATCAGTTCGGCATGGGCCGGCTGGAGCAGACCGGCAGCCCAGAGCACCAATTCCCATTGGGTCGAAACCGGCAGGGGAATGCCGAAAATCTGCTGCAGGCTCTCGATGCGGTTGTGCGGCAGGCCGGTGCCGTAGCGAAACTCACCGATCAGGGCGGCCACGCTGGCATCGTATTTCGCCGCACCGGCGCCCGCCGGCGCCGGTGCGGTGAAAACCTTCTCGCAGCCGTCACTGCAGCGCCAGCGTTCCAACTCATAGATCGTGGCCTGAAACGGCGCCACGCCCTTCATCCGGATCAGAGTGGCCGGCTCCGCCAGGGGATAGACCTTGCCGTTGCAGTCCGGCGTGGGGCACGGGTCGCCGCTGTGAAAGCCCTCCAGAGGCACCTTCACCCTCTGGGCACCCTTATAGGCCGCCGCTCCGTTGCGACCATGGCCGGCGGCGACTGCATCAGGATCCTTGGGCTTGCGCCTGGGCGCGGTCTTGCCACCCAACACCGCGGCGGTGCTTTCCGTCCTGGGCCCGAACAGGATGAGTTGCAGCTTGGCCAGGGAAACCTTCCCCCGCTCCACCTCCTGGCTCAGGAAAGCCAGGGTGTCCACCGCCTGCTTCAGATCCCGGAAGGCGTCTTCTCCCAGGGGCTGTTCGCGGGCCCGCTCCAGGTGCCCCAGAAGGGTCGTCACGTCCAGTTCTCGATGCTGGAGATCCGCTCGTAGCTGTGGTGCGGCGGGCTTTTTTCGCTGCTTCGTTCGTCCCATCCGTCAAGGATGCTGGAATGCAGGGCATAAGTACAGTGAATATTTTATATAACTAGAATTATTTCTACACTTCTATCTTTGGCTACCCTACCACGTCGCGCCGTCCCCGCCCAGCCCGATCTTTCATCCCACGGCGCGCCAACCCTCCGGCACCTTGGCCCCCTGGGGGTCGCCCCCGCAAATCAGGATCTGTAGTTCGTGGGCCAAGAGTTTGGCCGAGGCCGCATCCGGGCACGACGGCCACCAGCGGAACCGGCCAGCCGACAGCCGTTTCTGGCACAGCCAGAAACCTTGAAGGTCATAGGCCAAAACGCGAATCGAGCGTCTGGACCGGCTGCGGAACACGAACAGGGCGCCGGAGAAGGGATCGGCGCCGAGTTTGGCTTTGCAGACCTGGGCCAGTCCATCGATGCCCTGACGGAAATCCACGGGCTCGATGGCCACGAAAATCCGTGTGTGCGGCGTGATCTGGATCATGGTCGCCGTCCAAGGAACGAGGCCATGAGGGCCTCCACCTCTACGGCGCTACCGGCGGGCCAACGCATCACCATGCGGGCGCCGTCAGGGCTGATCACTTCGACCGCTGGACACCCCGGCGCCCCGGCCTGGAAGCCAGCCCCTTCACCCGGAGCCCGCATGCGGCCTCCGAGACCCAAGGAAAGCTCAACGAAGGCCGGCTCCACCGGCCTGGGCATTTGCAGAACCTCATGGCGAGGCTGCCCCAACCTCTTCTGGAGATCGGTGTAGCTCAGCCCCAAGGCACGACAGACTGGGTTGACGCCGAACCGTCTGGCCCATTCCACCGCCTCGGACCAGAGTTCTGCCGGATGGGGTTCTCCGCGCCCCCGGCTCTTCCGCCAGGCATCAAGTCGGGCCCGGGTCTCCTGGACTCCTGCCGGCAGTGCTTCTCGTAGGTGTTGTCCCATGCCGCTCCCTTTCGCATGGGTCTGAGCCTACGTGATTGGTTTTCAGAATTCAGGCAGCCCTGCCGGAAAGACACGCTGTGCTTGCCCTTCCGGGTGAAGCTGACC
>PLUC01000009.1 GCA_003165415.1 Holophagaceae bacterium | reverse complement strand
TATGTGGCAGACGCCTCCAGTGACAGCCTCCTGCCTTTCATCCGGGACTCGATCGCACCAGGCGCGACCGTCCATACTGACGGATGGCGCAGCTACACAGGATTGGAGGAAATGGGCTACCTTCATCGAAAAACCAAGATGGCTCATACGGACGACCCAGCCCATGTCGTGATGCCTGGCGTCCACAGGGTCGCAAGCCTTTTGAAACGTTGGATCCTTGGAACGCATCAGGGTTCAGTTGCCCAAGAGCATCTTCAAGCGTACCTCGAGGAATTCACCTTTCGGTTCAACCGCCGGACCTCGCGTAGCAGGGGACTGCTGTTCCGACGCCTGTTGGAGCAAGCTGTGGCAACGCCACCGATCACCGAGGCTCATGTGACCCATGGGAAACACTGGCGACCCCAATAGGTTGGGGGCGGAGGAGCTAACCGTCCACCCCCCTTGCCAGCATTAGGATAAACTTTACCTTGCCTTCACTGGTCACATTTCCTGCGGGAGGCGGGATGAGTGGGATCGGGATGCGGGGGTCAGAGGGGCTTGCACTCACCTGCGTGGGCGGGAACGCCTTGGTTGGGAACGCCTTGTTCCGCTACACGGACTTCCGCGCCGCCTTCACCCGGACCTTCCACGAAGGCAGGGGCGGGATCGCCTCCTGGTGCAGTACCCCACGGGTGGATACACTGCAGGGGCCGCCGGAGGATTCCGAGATGACGTCCACCCTGGCCTTCGATGTCTATGGGACCCTGATCGACACCCACGGGGTCGTGGAGGCGCTGCGGCCGCTCGTCGGCGAGCAGGCCCGGGCCTTCTCCATGGCCTGGAGGGACAAGCAGCTGGAATATTCCTTCCGCCGCGGACTGATGCGCAACTACGAGACCTTCGCCGTCTGCACCCGCCAGGCCCTAGCCCACACCTGCTTGAAGTTCCAGGCGCCCCTCACCCCGGAGCAGACCGGGGACCTGCTGGCACGCTACCGGAGCCTGCCGGCCTTCGCCGATGCGGTGGAGGGGCTGACCCGGGCCCGGGCCGCGGGTTTCCGGCTGTTCGCGTTCTCCAACGGTTGCGCTGAGGCGGTGGAAGACCTGCTGCGGCAGGCCGGAATTCGGGACTTCTTCCTGGAGGTAGTGAGCGTCGACGACCTGAAGTCGTTCAAGCCCGACCCCGGCGTGTATGCCCACTTCTTGCGCCGGGCCGGGGTCGCGGGGGGCCCAGCCTGGATGATCTCCGGCAACCCCTTCGACGTCATCGGCGCCCTTTCGGCGGGGATGCGCGCGGCCTGGGTGCAGCGCTCCCCCCAGGACCTGTTCGACCCCTGGGGGATTGAGCCGACCCTGGTGGTGCCATCCCTGACCGACCTGGCCCAGGGGATCATTGCATTCAATAGATAAAGGCCGCCGCATCCACCACCGTGGCCTGCCCTGGGAACACCTTGCCGGTGAGCACCCGGTGCACCTCCTCATCCCGGTCCGTGCAGCCGTCGGCCACGACGATGATCCGTTAGTCCATGTCCGCGGCCCAGCGCACCGTGGACAGCACCACACCGCCGGTGGCGATGCCCATCAGTCCAGGTCTCTTAAACTTTCACGGAGTTAGAGAATTCCGTGCGGAACTTGGGTCAGACGACGCGAATACTGAGTTCGACCGCTGGCTTCAGCGTATTGGCCGCGATGCAACCCCGCTCGGCGATGAGCACCAGGTTGTCCAGCATTTCTGAAGGACTGCACTCGGCCGAAACTGACATTCGTATAGAAGAAAAGCGGGATGGAGCATCAGCAATATCACCTTCGATATCCACGCGTGCATTTTTCAATGAGCAATTCCGAGCTTTGGCGGCCGCAAGCAGGTTGCTCATGAGACAGCCACCCAGGCCGGTCAATAGCGTCTCCCCGCCCATCATGCCTTCGTTTGTCCCGCCCTTGGCCTCTGGGCGATCCATCACGAGTTCAAACCCGCGGGCATTGCCCCTGGATGCAGTATTGCCGATCTGCTCCACCATCACTGCCACGGTTGCCATGTCATCTCTCCTTGGCCCTAGCCTGAACCTCCATCCTAGACGCCAACGTGAGTTGCCCGGTAGCGGACTTTTCGGGGGTTTGCGCATACACCCCCTTGGTGGGCGTGGCGATCTGCGCCGGGGAGCTGGTGGACCGCGTAGCCGTGTCCCACCCCGGAAGATGCCACCCGCGACATTTAAGCCTGAAAACGTTATCCCACCATCCTTTGAATTATCACAAAATTAAATATATCAACTATTGCATAAACGTTCTCGGGCATTCCTCGGTCACATTTCCTGCGGGAGGCGGGATGAGTGGGATCGGGATGCGGGGGTCTGGATGGCGGCTTCAAGTTCGGGAACGGATCGAAAAACGCCCCTTCGGATGCGATTCTCCGTGATGTCACCCGAAGAACGCATGCGTTCTTCGGGATCTAAGGACCGGAAAAACCGCTCCACCATGTTCAGCCACGACGAACTCGTTGGCGTGAAGTGAATGTGCACGCGCTTGTGCTCCTCCAACCACTCCATCACTGCAGGATGCTTGTGGGTGGCGTAATTGTCGAAAATGATGTGCAGCGCCTGGTTTTTCGGGGTCTCCCGGTGCAGCCGT
>PLUC01000255.1 GCA_003165415.1 Holophagaceae bacterium | reverse complement strand
CCCGACACCCCGGTGACGCAGGTGAACAGGCCGATGGGGAAGGCCGCGTCCACCTTGCGCAGGTTGTTCTCCTGGGCCCCCAGCACCTGGAGCTGGCCGCGCACGGCCTTCCGGCGCTTCTTCGGCAGCTCGATCCGGTCGCTGCCGCGCAGGAAGCTGCCGGTGATGGAGGCTTCGCTGCGGCTGATCTCCTCGGGCGTGCCCTGGGCCACCACGTAGCCGCCGTGCTCCCCGGCCCCGGGGCCCAGGTCCACCACGTGGTCGGCGGCCAGGATGGTCTCCAGGTCGTGCTCCACCACCAGCACCGTGTTGCCCAGGTCGCGCATCTCCTTGAGGGTGTGCAGCAGCTTCTGGTTGTCCCGCTGGTGCAGGCCGATGCTCGGCTCGTCCAGCACGTACATCACCCCCTGGAGCTTGGAGCCGATCTGGGTGGCCAGCCGGATGCGCTGCCCTTCGCCGCCGCTGAGGGTGGCGGCGGAGCGGTCCAGGGTCAGGTAGCCAAGCCCCACGTCGTCCAGGAAGCCCAGCCGTTCCTTGATCTCCTTCAGCACCTTTTCAGCGATGACGGCATCCTTGCCCTGGAGCGACAGGTCCTGGAACCAGGCCCGGGCCTCGCGCACGCTTAGGGCCGACACGGCGGCGATGTGCAGGCCGCCCACGAACACCGACAGCACCTCCGGGCGCAGACGCATGCCCGAGCAGGCTTCGCACGGGGTGATGCGCATGGATTCCTCCATCTCGGCCCGGATCTCCTCGCTGCTGGTCTCCCGGTAGCGCCGCTCCAGGTTGCCCACGACCCCCTCGAAGTTGTGCATGAACTCGTAGCGGTTGCCCTTGTTCTGGTAGACGAACTTCATCTTGCGGTCCAGGCCGTGCAGGAGCACCTGGCGCACCTCGGCGGACAGCTTCTTCCAGGGGGTGGCCAGGCTGAAGCCCAGGGCCTTGGCCAGCTGCTCCAGGAACTGGCCCTTCCACCCGTCCTCGCCGGCGCTCTTCCAGCCGCTGGCCTGGATGCAGCCCTGGCTGAGGCTCAGGTCCGGGTTGGGCACGATCAGCTCCTCGGCGAACTGGCGCTTGAAGCCCAGCCCATCGCAGGTGGCGCAGGCGCCGAACGGGGAGTTGAAGGAGAAGGAGCGGGGCTCCAGATCCGGCAACCCCAGGCCGAAGCGCTGGCATTTCACGTTGTTGCAGGCCAGCTTGGAGGAGAACAGCCGCTCCTCGCCGTCCAGGTCCACCAGGGCCGTGCCTTCGGCCAGGTTGCAGGCGATCTCCAGGCTGTCCGCGAGCCGGGTGGCGATGCCGGGAGCGACCTTGAGCCGGTCGATGACCACTTCGATGGTGTGCTTCTTCTGCTTGTCCAGGTCGGGGAGGCCGTCGGTGAGGTCCAGCATCTCGCCGTTGACCCGGGCGCGGATGTAGCCGCGCTTCATGAGGTCGGCCAGGAGCTTGCGGTACTCGCCCTTGCGCGCCCGCACCACCGGCGCCAGGAGCTGGACCCGGGTGCCCTCCTGGAACGCCAGGATCTGGTCCGCCATCTCCTGGACGGTCTGGCTGGCGATGGGCAGGCCGCAGGCCATGCACACCGGCTTGCCCACCCGGGCATAGAGCAGGCGCAGGTAGTCGNNCTTCTGCTCGATGGAAATGGCCGGGGACAGGCCGTCGATGCTGTCCACGTCCGGCTTCTCCATCTGGTCCAGGAACTGCCGGGCATAGGCGCTGAGGCTCTCCACGTAGCGGCGCTGCCCCTCGGCATAGAGCGTGTCGAAAGCCAGGCTGGACTTGCCGCTGCCGGAAAGGCCGGTGATCACCACCAGCTGGTTCCTGGGCAGGACCAGGTCGATGTTCTTGAGGTTGTGTTCCCTGGCCCCCTTGATGTGGATGCAATCCATGCTGACCTCGACTTTGAATCTTACGCTATTTTTTCGTCATGGGCAGGATGGGATTGATTCATTGAACCCTTACCGCGCGGAGGCGGGAGGGCCCTAGAATGGTCCTATGTACTGTCTGGAGCTTTCCATTCTGCTGCACCGGGCCCTGGAGGGGCGGGTGGAAACCCTTATGAGCAGCTTGTCGGACGCCCACTGGCAGGGGGATCCGGAAGGGGTGCACGAGGTGCGGGTGGCGTCCCGCCGGGTGCGGGCGGTGCTGGACCTGGTGCAGCCGGGGCTCTACCCGGGGTTCAAGCGCCAGACCCGCAAGCTCAAGGCCTTGACCCGAGCCCTGGGGCGGACCCGGGAAATGGACGTCCACATCGCCATCCTGGAGGAGATGGGGAGCCGGGTGCCCGGGCTCGCCACCTGTTCCGGCATGGAGCACGCGCTGGAGGCGGTGGAGGCGCGCCGGCGCAAGGCCCGGAAGGCCATGGCCAGGGAACTGGACGGGCTCAGCCTGAAGAGCCTTCCCGAAATGCTGCAGGTGCCCAGCCTGCCCGACCCTTTCAGGGCCGGTGACCTCATCGGAACCATCTGGACCTGCCTGGAGCCCTGGCTGGAAGGCGCCTTCCCCGACGCCCAGCTCCTGGACCAGGAGGAGGTTCCGGCGCTGCATGCCCTGCGCATCCGGGTCAAACGGCTGCGCTATGCCCTGGAGGTCCTGGCGGGCGGCTTTCCCACCCCGCCCGAGCGGCAGCTGAAGCATCTCAGGGCCCTGCAGACGGCCCTGGGCAGCCACCATGACCTCGCCACCCTGGAGGCCCTGCTCACCGGCCTGCACCAGGGGCTGGTGGCGCGCGACCGGGCGGTCCTGGCGGCGGGCACCCACGAGGTCCTGGACCATCTCGGCGAGGAGCGGCTGATCGCCTTTGAGCAGTTCCGCGCCTTGGCGGTGGGCCTGCCGAAGGGAAAATTCATCAGCGACCTCAGGCTCGACCTCGGACTGGTGCCCGTGAGCATCGAAACCTCATGAAATTTCGCCCGTTCGCCTGGTTCCACAGCCTCCACGCCAAGCTGTTCACGGTCACCGCCCTGGTGACCAGCGTGCTCACGGTGGCGGTGGCCTTCTCCATCACCCGCAACAGCCGCCGGGAGCTGGAGAAGTACTCCAGGAACCTGTCCATCGAAACGTCCCAGGCGGTGGAGACCGAGATCCTCCAGCGCTGGAACAAGGACTTCCACGATTTCAAGGACCCTTCGAAGATCAAGGAGCTGCTGCAGAGCCTGGCCGGGCCGGACCGCAGCATCTTCCAGATCGATGTCTTCCGGCGCATGCCCGGTTCCGACCAGGTGGCCCTGGTGGCCTCCTCCGAGGACGAGGACAAGGTGGACTGGGGCAAGGAGATCGGCAGCCACATGGAGATCAGCACCCCGCAGTCGGAACTGGTGGAGCTGACCACGGGCACGCGGGCCTGGAAGATCTACCTGCCCATCCGCAACCTGCACCCCAAGTTCCCGCCCTATGGGCTGATCCGGGCCTACTGCGACCTGGAGCGCTGGGAGACGGTCTGGCAGAACAACCTCAACAACACGCTGCTGCGCCTGCCCATGGTGATCCTGGGCGAGTTCATCCTGCTCTGGGTCATCCTGGGCTCGGTGGTGAGCGCGCCCATCGCCTCCATCACCGCGGCAATGTCCCGGCTGGAGCGGGGCGACCCGTCGGCGCGCACGGATGTGCGCAGCAACAACGAGCTGGGCATCATCGCCAACCGGTTCAACCTCATGGCTGCCGAGCTGCAGCGGGCGGCAGCGGAACGGGAGTCGCTCATCGACGAGATCCAGGGGCTGAACACCGGGCTGCAGAGCCGCATCCAGGGAGCCCTGGCCGCCCTCCAGAGCCAGAACCAGGAGCTCGAGAAGCTCATGGAAGGCAACGCCCTGCTGCGGGAGGAGCTCAGCCAGCAGGAGCGCCTGGCCGTGGCCGGCCAGCTCACGGCGGCCTTCGCCCACGAGGTGGGCACGCCGCTCAACCTGGTGAACAGCCACCTGCAGCTGCTCCAGGGCCAGAGCGACATGGGCGAGAAGACCCGCGAGCGCCTGGGCGTCATCCACGCCCAGATCGAGCGGGTGGGCGACATCGTGCGCAAGATGATGGACATGACCCGCAGGCGCGTGCTGCAGCAGGAGGCGGTGGCTCTGGGGCCCCTGGTGGCCGACCTGCAGCGGCTCTGGAGCCCCACCCTGGCCATCCACGGCATCGATTTCGAATGGGAGGCGCCCGACCCCTGCGTCCTGTTCGTGGACCGCAAACAGATGGAACAGCTTTTCATCAACATGGTGAACAATTCCGTGGACGCCATGCCTGACGGCGGGCACCTGCGCCTGACCGCCCAGCCGGACGGTCCTGACCGGTGGCTGGTGCGGCTGAGCGACACCGGCACCGGCATTCCCGCGGAGATCATGGAGAAGGTGTTCCGGCCCATGTTCACCACCAAGCCCGAAGGCCAGGGCACCGGGCTGGGACTGGCCATCTGCCGGGAGATCGTCCGGGCCCACGGCGGGGAGATCCACATCGACAGCGAGGAGGGCGTGGGCACCACCATGAGCTTCTCCCTGCCCAGAATGATCAGCGCGCTTTGAGCCTTCCGCTTTAGGCGCGATGAAGGATAATTTGCCATGCGAAAAATCCGTAAAGCCGTCATTCCCGTGGCCGGTCTCGGCACCCGGTTCCTCCCCGCCACCAAGGCCCAGCCCAAGGAGATGCTCCCGCTGGTGGACAAGCCGGTGATCCAGCATGTGGTGGAGGAAGCCATCCACGCCGGCATCGCGAACATCATCCTGGTCACCGGCCGCGGCAAGCAGGCCATCGAGAACCACTTCGACGTGGCCTTCGAGCTGGAGGACAACCTCAGCCGGCACGGCAAGACCGAGGAGCTGGAACAGATCCAGAGCATCACCCACCTCGGGCAGTTCGCCTACGTGCGCCAGGGCGAGCCGCTGGGGCTGGGGCATGCGGTGCTCTGCGCCGCGAGCACCGTGGGCAGCGAGCCGTTCGCGCTGCTCCTGGGGGATGACGTGTTCGACGAGGCCAATCCCGCCCTGGGCGCCCTCATCGCCGCCTTCGAAGCCACCGGCAAGTCCGTGGTGGGCGTCCAGGAGGTGCTCCCGGCCAATGTCTCCCGCTACGGCATCGTGAACGCTCCCGGATCGAAGAACGCGCCCTGGTGGGACGTGGACCGGATCGTGGAAAAGCCGGCCCCGGACCAGGCGCCCAGCCGCTGGGCGGTGGTGGGGCGCTACGTGCTCAAGCCGGAAATCTTCAGGCACCTGAAGAAGGTGAAGCCCGGCGTGGGGGGCGAGTACCAGCTCACCGACGCCCTGGCCGCCCTGGCCGCCGAGGGCCAGCTGGTGGCGGCGCCCATCCCGGCCCGGCGCTACGACACCGGGGACAAGCTGGACTACCTCAAGGCCAATGTGGAGTTCGGGCTGAAGCGGGAGGACCTGGGGGCGCCGTTCCTGGCGTACCTCAAGGAACTGGTGGCCAATCGCTAAGATCCCGGAGCGGGCGAGGCTTGACGGGGCTCAAAGCGTAGCTACACTTTGATGGTGCGAAAAGTTCCTATGAATCCCAAAAAAGTGAGGCCTGACGCCATCGCCCAGGGAGACTGGGATGCTGTGGACAGCCCGGATCTCTCCGAAGATCTGCTCAAGGGATTGCGGCCCCTGGCGGAGACCCACCCTGATATCCAGGAGGCCCACAAGGCAGGCGGACTTCGGCGCCGGGGTCCCCAGAAGGCACCGACCAAGATCCTGGTTTCCATTCGCTACAGCATGGAGGTTCTGGACTACTTCCGGGCCACCGGTCCCCACTGGCAGTCGAAGATGGATGAGGTCCTGAAACAGTGGATCCAGGAACATCCAGGGACGGCCGGCTGCTCCCCCAAATAGGGCGCGAAGGCGCTATCTGGGGATGGTCCCGGTGCGCTCCCAGCGGGTCCAGGTGAGGAAGTGCCTGGCGCCATCTAGGAAATTCATGAACACGTCGCCGGGGTTCTTCGGGACGTTGGCATTGGTGTCGTCGTTGCCGCCCTCGCGGAAGCTCCACCAGACGATGAAGGGCCGCCCGCGCAGGTGGTCCATGGGCAGGAAGCCCCAGTAGCGGCCGTCGGCGCTATTCTCCCGGTTGTCGCCCAGGGCCAGCAGGTGGCCCGGGGGCACGGTGACCGGCCCCAGGTTGTCCCGGAAGCCGAACACGGGCTCGTAGCCCGAATGGGCCGCGGGGTCCGCGTGGGGCCACTGGAGCGGCGGGGCGAAGCCCGGGGGAAAGCGCTCCTGGGGGCCGGCATCGCGCTCCGGCGGCCAGGGGCCGGGGACGGGCCCCTCGCCCCGTTTCAGGAGGTGGTGCTCCCAGGGACCGGTGACCTGCTTCCCATTCACGTAGAGCCGCTTGTCCCGGATCAGCACGGTGTCGCCGGGCAGGGCCACGCAGCGCTTGACCCAGTCCTCCTCGCGGTTGCCGGGATAGCGGAAGATGACGATGTCGCCCCGGGCGGGCCGGCGCATGGGGAACAGCCGCTCCTCCCAGCGCCACTGGGGGGCGGCGAACAGGAACTTGTTCACCAGCACGTGGTCCCCGATCTGCAGGGTGTTGCGCATGGAGGGACTGGGAATGGTGAACTGCTGGCCGACGAAGGTCTTGTAGAACATGATCAGCAGCACGGCGAAGCAGACCACCTCGAGGTTGTCCCGCAAGGTGCCCTTGGCCACTCCGGGGGGAATTTCCTGGGGTTTGCTCATGGGGGACTCCCGGGTCCTGCAATTAATAAATTATACAGTATTCCCAGGATCCAGGACCACCGGCATTTTCCCGTGCTCCAGCAGCATGTGCAGCAGCGTCACGGCTGCCGGGGTGATGCCGGGAATGCGGGAGGCCTGGCCCAGAGTTTCCGGGCGGTGGCGCATGAGCTTCTCCTTCACTTCGTTGCTGAGCCCCGGTAGGTGCTCCACCCGGAAATCCACCGGGATGCGCACATGGTCCCAGGCCCGCTGGCCCTCCAGCAGGCGCGCCTCCCGGGCCTGGAAGCCCTGGTAGCGAAGTTCGAACAGCAGCAGGTCCCGCTCCCAGGCCGGGTCCCAGGCCTGGCCCTCCGCGGCCTGGGACCACCCGGGCAGCAGGGCCAGGGCCGCGTCCGCCAGGGGCTCGGTGATCTGCTGGCGCCGGAACAGATCCCCCAGGCTCATGCCCGAGGTGAGGGTGAGGCCGGCCTCCAGGGCGATGCCGCCGAAGGACGACGTGGGCGCCACCCAGGCTTCCCGGCACTGGTCGCGGACCCGCTCGCGCCGGGCCTGGGTGGCCTCCACCCGGCCAATCTCCCCGGGGGTCAGGGCGCCCACGGTGCGGGCCACCTCCAGCAGGCGCACGTCGGCCAGGTCGCAGGCCAGGCCCAGGCGGTGCTCGGCCCGGGCGGTGAGCATGCGGTAGGGCTCATCGGTGCCCTTGGTCACCAGGTCGTCGATCATGACCCCGATGTAGGCCTGGTCCCGGCCCAGCACCACCGGCTCCTGGCCGCGCAGCCAGCGCACGGCGTTGATCCCGGCCATGATCCCCTGCCCCGCGGCCTCCTCGTAGCCGGTGGTGCCGTTGATCTGGCCGGCGAACCAGACCCCCTCCAGGCCCTCCATGCCCAGGTCCCGCTTCAACTGCAGGGGATCGAAGCTGTCGTACTCGATGGCATAGCCGGGACGGAGGATCTCGGCGGCTTCGAACCCCGGCAGGCTGCGCACCATGCGCAGCTGCACGTCCGGCGGCATGGAGGTGGACAGCCCGGCCAGGTAGATCTCCTCGGTCTCCAGGGAATCGGGCTCCACGAAGATCTGGTGGCTGGGCTTGTGGGGGAACTTGACGAACTTGTCCTCAATGGACGGGCAGTAGCGGGGGCCCACCCCCTGCACATGGCCGCCGTACATGGAGGACCGGTGCAGGTTCTCGCGCACGGCCCGCTCGGTCTCGGCGGTGGTGTGGACCACGTGGCAGGGCACCTGGGGCAGGCGGATGCCCGGGCTGAAGAAGCTGAAGGGGCGCGGCACCGGGTCTCCGTGCTGTGGCTCCAGCCGGCTGAAATCGATGGTGCCGGCGGCGATGCGGGGGCTGGTGCCGGTCTTGAGCCGGCGGCAGCGCAGGCCCATGGCCCGCAACTGCTCGGCCAGCTGGATGGAGGGGGGCTCGCCGGCCCGGCCCGCCTCCAGCTTGCGCTCGCCGATGAGGATGCGGCCGTTCAGGAAGGTTCCCGAGGTGAGCACCACCGCGGCGCATGGAATGAATGAACCGTCCAGCAGTTCCACCCCCTCCAGCCCCCGGGTGCCCTCCCGCCAGCGCAGGCCGGCGGCCATGCCCTGACACAAGCTCAGGTTGGGGCTGTGTTCCAGGAGCCGGCGGGCGGCGATGCGGTACTTCACCCGGTCGGCCTGGGCCCGGGGCCCGCGCACGGCCACGCCCCGGCTGGCGTTGAGGATGCGGAAGTGGATGCCATTGGCGTCGGTGAGCCGGCCCATAGCCCCGCCCAGGGCGTCCAGCTCCCGCACCATGTGCCCCTTGCCCACGCCGCCGATGCTGGGGTTGCAGCTCATCTGGCCGATCTGATCCAGGTTCATGGTGAGCAGGGTGGTGGCCATGCCCATGCGGGCGGCAATGTTCGCCGCCTCGATGCCGGCGTGCCCGCCTCCGATCACCACAACCCGCATGCTAGCTGCCGCTAGCCTCGTCGTGCTCGTGCTGGCCTTCCTCGCCGCACTCCGGGCACAGGGTCATGCCCGCTTCCTGGGCCTTGCGCTTGAGCCGGCCGGCCAGGTCCTTGATGTCCCCGCGCAGGTCCGGTCCGCTCTTGGGGGTGGTGAGGGCCACCACCACCGCGCCGGCAGCGGCGCCCAGGAGGAAAAACATAAGGTTCGAGCCCAGGGTCCCTTTTTCCTCACTCATGATCGTCCTCCTTGGTGCGGTCCCCTTTTTTGGGCCGACGAAAAAAGGTCAGCGCGTACTTGATGCCTGTCAAGAGCGCACCCATCCATGGCAGGCCGGCTTTTTCCATGAAGAGCTCCAGGGCCTGCGCGGTCCCGGCAACAATCCGGCTCAGGCCCAGGGGAAACTCGAGGCTGGTGAGGGCAAGGTCGGCCAGGGCGTCGGCGCGGCTCCTGAGGTGGTGGACATCGGCGGCGATCTGGTGGAGATCCTCCCGCGCGCTTTCGGCCAGACGCTGCACCGACGCGGCCGTGCGCCGCGCCTGGAGCAGCAGGGGGACCAGGCAGGCGCCCACCGCCACCAAAACGATCCCTACCAGGATTTGCAGCCATAGCGCCATCGCGTTCTCCTCGACCATCCCCTAAGAGTAGTGCGGGAAAACCACAAAAGCTCTCCCGGCGACAAAACCCGGGTCAAATTCTTCAAGATTTGATGGGAGAATGGGGGGCATGAGAACCCGCCTGAACTTAGAAGAACGCAGGGAACGAAGGCGCCGCGTGGTGGCGCGCTCCAAGTTCGCCCTGCCTTCCACCATCACCCTCATCTCGGTACTCTGCGGGTTTTCCAGCGTGGTCATGTCGATCAACGCCGCCGGCGACCACCCCCGCTACTACTTCACCTGGGGCGCGGCGCTGCTGGTCCTGGCCGGGGTCTTCGACGGGCTGGACGGGCGGGTGGCCCGGGCCACCAACACCGCCACCGAGTTCGGGGTCCAGCTGGACTCCCTGGCGGACGTGCTCAGCTTCGGCATGGCCCCGGCCATCCTGGCCTACCGGTACGGCTTCTTCCAGCTGGGCATCGCCGATCCCCAGCTCCGGGCGGTGGGCTGGGCGGCCTCGTTCTTCTTCATCGCCTGCGGCGCCCTGCGGCTGGCCCGGTTCAACGTCCAGGTGGGCTACGTGGACTCGCGGTTCTTCGTGGGCATGCCCATCCCGGTGGGCGCGGCCTGCGTCGCCGCGGTCGTTCTCTGCTGGCCCAGCTCCCCGACCACCCCCCTCCATGCCTATCTGTTCGCCGCCGAGTTGTTCCTGGTGGGGGTGCTGATGGTTTCCGCCGTGCGCTTCCCCAGCTTCAAGAAGCGCTCCCACCACCCCCACTCCGGCCAATACACCACCCTGGCCATCCTGGTAGCGTTGTGCCTGCTGGTCATCCTCCGGCAGAACTTCTTCCTGCCCTTCTGCGCCTTGTACCTGCTGATGACCCTTGTAATGAATATTGCATGGAAATTTGGCTGGCGCGGGGTCGAGCCACCCCTGCACAGGAAGGCCGAAACCCCCGAACCTACGGATTGAAGGTCAGGAATTCGATCCAGGTGTGGGTCAAACCGGTATCGTTGTCGGTCCCCGAACCCTAGGAAACCGGCTTGGCCCTCTTATTATGCCCCTGGAACGGGGCCCCCCCCACCACCTTCTCGCCGGTGGACAGCCCCAGGTTCCAGCCCAGGCGGTCGCCCACCTTGAGGCCGATCCGGCGCAGGGTTCCCGCGGGGAACTCCACGAAGTGCCGGGCGGGCACGGTTCCGCCATACACCGGGCAGTCGTTCCCCAGCAGGGGCGAGCAGGGCGGGGTGAGCTCGCTGGTCTCCACAACGGTGCCGTCCTCCTTGACCCACACCACGTCCAGGGCGATGAGGCAGTTCTTCATCCAGATGCGGTGATTGCCGTCCTCCTGGTAGAGGAAGAACATGCACCGGTCCTTGGCCAGGGACTGGCGGTGCATGAGTCCCAGTTCCTGCTCCTTCGGGGTGCGGGCCACCTCGGCCAGGAACTTCTGGCCTTTGGCCATGATGATTCCGCCGTCCGCCACGCCGGGGGTGATGGCCAGAAGAAGACTCAGCATTAACGGGGTCATGGACGCTCCAGGAGGATCACCCATGGTACCCCGGACCGGGCAGTCTAGTTGAACTCGAGTTTCTCGTAGCGGGGGAAACCCACCTCCACCCACTCCTCCTTGCCGGAGCGGATGATGTTGCCGAAGATGAAGATCAGCGGGGTGGATTGCAGGTCGCCCGGGTACACCCCGATGATCCAGGGATGGGCTTCGTTCAGCTGGTAGCCTTCGGTCTCCCGGATGCGGTCCAGCAGGCCATGGATGTAGGCCGTCGCGTAGGACATGGCCGATTCGATGGAGAGGATCTGCATGCCTTCGGCGTGGTAGGTCCTGCCGGTGTTGCTGCGCAGGAACATGGCGGGCTCCGGCAGGGTCCGCACGTGGGAGGTGGGGTAGGTCTGCCGGAGGGTCTCCGTCAGGGTGTCAAGATTGAAGGGCATCGGAATCCTCCTCGGGCTCGACACCATGTCCGGGCTTTGCCCGGGCATGGTGTGGGGGTGTGGGGACCGAACGCATGCGTTCGGTGAGAGCGCGCAAAATGCGCGGTCCCCCCACAGTCGTATCAATATCGCATTTCACGGTTGAAGGGGATCCCCAGCTGGGCGGGGCCGCGCATGCGGGCCTGGCGCGCCAGGGAGAGGACCACGATGACCAGGACGTAAGGCAGCATGACCGCGAACTCGTAGGGGAACTTGATGCCGCCCACCTGGATGGAGAGCTGGAGGGTCTGGGCCAGGCTGAACAGGAGCGCGCCGCCCATGATGCCCACCGGGTTCCAGCGGCCGAAGTAGACCAGGGCCACCGCGATGAAGCCGCGGCCCGCCACCAGGTCGTCCGCGAACATCCTGGCCTGGCAGAGGGTGAGGTAGGCCCCGCCCAGCCCGGCCATGGCGCCCCCAGCCATCAGGGCCTGGTAGCGCACCCGGTTCACGTTGATGCCCATGCTGTCCGCCGCCCGGGGCGCCGTGCCCACCGCCCGGACCTTGAGCCCCCAGGCCGTCTTGTAGAGCAGGTACCAGCTGGCCGGGACCATCAGGAAGGCGATGTAGACCATGGGGTTATGGTTGAACAGGATGCCGCCCAGGACCGGGATCTTCGACAGCCCGGGGATGGCCCAGGCGGCCAGGCCTTCCACGCTGGTGACCCCGCCGACGAAGTGGCGGAACAGGGCGCCGGCCACGCCCCAGCCGAACATCTGCAGGCCGATGCCGGCGATGCCCTGGTCGGCCCGGAAGGTCACCACCACCAGCGCGAACAGTAGGCCCAGCAGGATGCCGGCGGCCATGGCGATGACGAACCCGATCAGGTTGCCGTACGCGGCCAGGGGCCCGTCCTTGATGTAGTAGGAAGGCAGGAAAGCCAGGAAGGCGCCCATGCACATGATGCCTTCGCAGCCGAGGTTGAACACGCCGGCGCGCTGGTTGAACATTTCGCCCAGGGAGGCCAGCAGCAGCGCCACCGAGAACGGCACGCCGAGGGACAGGATGTTGTAGAGCATGCCGCCAGAGTTCACGATTGGCCTCCAGGCTTCATCGGTTCAGAGGAATTTCCCGGTTTCAGCCGGGCGAAGAACTTGGCCACCCGGTCCTGGGCGTAGGCGTTGTTCATGTACATCTTGGCCGAAACGATGGTCAGGATGATCACCCCCTGCAGCACCAGGATCATGTTCGCCGGCACCCCCGCGGAACGCTGGGTCATGTCGGCGCCCACCAGCAGGAGGCCGAAGAACACCGCCGCCGGCACGATGCCCGCCGGGTGCAGGGCGCCGAACAGCGCCACAACGATGCCGGCGAAGCCGTAGCCCGAGGTGATGTTCTCGATGGCCCGGTGGTGCACGCCGGTGAGTTCCACCGCCCCCGCCAGCCCGGCGAAGGCGCCCGAGAACAGCATGGCCGCCACCAGGGAGCGCTCCACGCTGATGCCGGCATAGCGCGCGGCCTTGGCCTCGGCCCCGGCCGCCCGCAGGCGGAAGCCCCAGGTGGTGCGCCAGAGCAGGATGTAGACCCCCACCGCCAGCACCAGGGCCAGCAGCAGCCCGGTGTGCAGCCGGGTTTCCGGGATGAGCCGGCTCAGCCAGGCGTTTTCCGGAAGCCGGACGGACTGCGGCGTGCCCGAGCCCGTCTCCAGTTCGCCCGGATCGATCATGGGCCCGCGCAGCAGGAAGGTATAGAACTGGGCGGCGATGTAGTTGAGCATCACCGTGCTGAGGATCTCGTTGACCCCGAGCTTGGCCCGGAGCAGGCCGGCGATGCCGCCCCAGAGGCCGCCGCCGATGGCGCCCGCCACCAGGACCAGGGGCAGCAGGACGATTTTCGGCAGGCCCGGCAGGGCCAGGGCGGTGGCCGTGGCGGCCAGGATGCCCATCAGCATCTGGCCCTCGGCGCCGATGTTGATGATGCCGCTGCGGAAGGAGATGGCGATGCCCAGGGCCACCAGGATCAGCGGCACCGCCCGCACCAGCACCTCGGTGATGCCGAACAGGTCCTGGAGCGGGCCGGTGACGATGGTCACGTAGGTGTCCACCGGGCTGGCTCCCACCGCCTTGAGCACGACCGCTCCCACCGCCACCGCACAGATCCCGGCCAGGAGGATCACCCCGGTGCCGTAGGCGAGCTTGAACTTATTCATCGGCGACTCCCGCCATGAGAAGACCGAGCCGCTCCCGGGTGGCTTCCAGGGAAGGCAGGATCTTGAGGATCCGTCCCTTGTAGATCACCGCGATGCGGTCGGACAGGTTCATGATTTCCTCCAGCTCCTCGGAGATGAGCAGGATGCCGCCCCCCGCGCGCCGCCGGGCGAGCAGTTGGGAATGGATGAACTCCTGCGCGCCCATGTCCACCCCTCGGGTGGGATAGACCGCCACCAGGGCCTTGGGTTCCCGGGCCAGCTCCCGGGCCAGGATGACTTTCTGGATGTTGCCTCCGGACAGGGAGCCGCCGGCCGCCGAAGTGGAGGCGCAGCGGATGTCGTAGCGGTCCTTGAGGAAGTCGGCGTTGCGGGCGATCTCCTTGAGCTTGAGCAGGCACCATCTGCTGAAGCGCCGGGTGTGGAAATCCTTGAGCACCAAGTTCTCCTTCACGGTGAACTTGGGCACGATGCCCTCGTGGTGCCGGTCCTCGGGAATGTAGCCCAGGCCGGCGGCGATCATGGCCGCCGGGGTGCGGTTGGTCATGTCCTTGCCCAGGAACTGCACCTGGCCCGACGCCACCGGGCGCAGGCCGGTGAGCGCCTCCGCCAGTTCCCGCTGGCCGTTGCCGGAGACCCCGGCCAGGCCGAGGATCTCGCCGGCGTGCAGTTCCAGTTCCAGCCCGTCCAGGGCCAGATGCCCGCGGTCGCCGCGCACCTTGAGGTTCCGGGCCGACAGGATCGTCTCCCCGCCCCCGCCCATGCCCTCATTATGCGGCAGGACCACCTCCCGCCCGGTCATGAGCGTCGCCAGGTCACCGGTGCTGTGATTGACCGTGAACCCGTTGAAGACCACCGCGCCGTGCCGCAGGATCGCCACCCGGTCGGAAAGCGCCTTCACTTCGTTCAGCTTGTGGCTGATGAAGATGATGGAGAGCTCCGCCGCCATGCGCTTGAGCCGGTCGATGAGGTCGTCGGTCTCCTGGGGGGTGAGGGCCGAGGTGGGCTCGTCCAGGATGAGCAGGTTGGCGCCGAAACAGAGGGTCTTGACCAGTTCCACCCGCTGCTGCTCGCCCACGGAGAGCTGCCAGATGTAGGCGTCGGGGTTCACCGGCAGCTCGTGCCGGGCGGAGACCTCCAGGATCCGGCGCTTGACCTCCCCCAGGTCCAGGCGCATGAACTTGTGCAGCTGCTTCAGGCCCAGCGCCACGTTCTCGGTGACGGTCATGTTGGCCACCAGCATGAAATTCTGGTGCACCATGCCAATGCCCCGGGCGTAGGCGTCGTTGGGGTCCCGGAAATGCACCGGCCGGCCGTTCAGGGAGATGGTCCCGGAGTCGGGCTGGTAGAGTCCGGCCAGGATGTTCATGAGGGTCGACTTGCCCGCCCCGTTCTCGCCGACCAGCGCCAGCACCTCGCCGCGCCGGACCTCCAGGGCCACGTTGTTGCAGGCCAGGATGCCGGGAAAGCGCTTGGTGATGCCCTCAAGCTTGAGTTCGGTGATGGGCTCGGCGGCTTCTTTCATGGAAACTCCAGGATCACGGGAGAAAACCGGTGCAAGCAGAACCAGGGCCCCAGCGCGCCGGGGCGCGCCGGGGCCTGAGGTCCAGGGTTACCCTAGTACTTGACTTCCTTCCAGGCCAGGACGAGCTTGCCGGAGGTCAGGTCGGCCTTGACTTTCTCCACCTTCGTGCGGATCGCCTTGGTCAGGACCGGGCCGACGTTGTCGTTGAACTTGTAGGTGAAGCCCTTGTTGCCGAAGGTGAGGGGGATGCACTCCCCGCCCTTCACGCCGGCTTCGCGCTTGGCGATGAGCTCTTCCACCACCGGCACGTAGTCGTAGCTGGCGGCGGCGATCACCTTGAAGGAGTTGGGGATGGTCAGCTGGGCCGTGTCCTGCCCCGCCCACCAGACCGCCTTGTCCTTGTTCTTGGCCACGGCGCCCAGGGCGCCCAGGGCCTGCTGGGAGGAACCGGTGAGGAAGTCGGCGCCGGCCTGCATCTCGGTCTGGGCCAGCTCGCCGGCCTTGACGAAGTCGCTGAAGCTGCCGGTGTGGGCGACCTTCACGTCGATCTTGGGGTCCACCGACTTGGCGCCGAGCCAGAAGCCGCGGTCGTAGCGGGCGGCGTCGCCGCCGTCAACGGGACCCACCAGGCCGACGATCTTGCTCTTGGTGACCATGCCCGCGATGATGCCGTTGAGATAGCCGGTCTGCTCGCTCTCGGGCATGTAGGTGAACACGTTCTTGGGGCCGATATCGGCGCTGGTGCCGAACACGAAGGTGGTGCCGGGGAAATCGTTGGCCATCTCCAGGATGGTGTTCTTGTACTGGGCGCCGTGGCAGATGATGATGTCGAAGTGTTTGGCGGCGTACTGCCGGGCTGCGGAGCCCGCGTCCACCGGCTTCATCTTCTCGCTGTAGCTGAAGTCCACCAGGGACGGGCCGTAGGTCTTCTGCACGCTTTTGATAGCGTCGTACATGGACTGGCACCATCCCTTGTCGTCGACCGTGTCCTGCACGATCAGGGCGATATGCACCTTGTTCTTGGGCGGCGCAGCGGAGAGTCCGCAGGCGAAGGTGAACAAAGCTGAAAGAACGACTAATTTCTTCATTGCTTGCCTCCTGGGGTTGATCGTAATGTTAAGCTTACCAAGCTTTTTTTAGAAGAAAATTATTTACTGTGAAAAAAATATTTTATCTATAGCCTCTCAACGATGAGGTTCTTCCATGCCCGATCTGCCCCAGATTCCGCCCGGCCCGACCCCCGACCAGGTCCGCCGCCACCTGCGCCGGGCCAATGGCATCGCCGCCCGGGCCGTGGCCATGGGGCACCATCCGTTCGGTGCCCTCTTGGTGGGTCCCGACCACGAGACCGTCCTGCTGGAACAGGGCAACGTGAGCGCGGTCAATCACGCCGAGGCGGTGCTGGCGCGCACCGCGGACATGAATTTCAGCCCCGGCTACCTCTGGACCTGCACCCTCTATACCACGGTGGAGCCCTGTGCCATGTGCGCCGCGACCCAGTACTGGGCCAACATCGGCCGCCTGGTCTACGGCCTGGACGAGCGGCGCCTGCTGGCGCTCACCGGGGCCAGCAGCGAGAACCCGACCCTGGACGTGCCATGCCGCTACCTATACGCCCACGGCCAGAAGGCCATCCAGGTGACCGGGCCGGTGCCGGAACTGGAAGAGGAGATCGCGGCCCTGCACCGAGGATTCTGGAGTTAGCTTCTGAGCCAGTCCACCACCCTATGCAGGTCGGCCTCCTCGTGCCAGCCGTGGAAGGCCACCCGCAGGTAGCCCTCCCGCACAGAGCCGTAGACGCCCCGGCGGAAGCCCCGGTGCAGCAGCTCCTGCAGGGCCTCCGGGCCGAGCTTCCCGTGGTGGAAGGAAAGGATGGACCCCAGCCGGTCCCGCTCCAGGAGCCCCCGCAGGCGCTGGACTTCGCCGGCCCAGGCGGGGATGCCGGCCAGGGCCTCCAGGAGCCCGGCCTGCAGCGCCCGCACATGGGCCGAGATCGCCGCGACTCCGGCCAGGTGCAGGGTCCTCAGGGCTTCCAGCAGGCCGACGCAGGCCATCACGTTGGGGCTCCCGGGCTCCATCCGGCGGCCGTCCTCCAGCCAGGGGCGCTGGCAGTCGGTGACGGGACGCTCCCGGCTGCTCCCCTCTTCCACCGACAGCCAGGTTCCGCTGGGGGCGAGCATGCGCCGGAAGCCGGGGTCGGTCCACAGGAAGCCCTGGCCCTGGGGCGCCAGCAGGCCCTTGTGCCCGCCGGTGACGAAGGCGCTGGCGCCGTATAGGTTGGGCACGGTGGTGCCTGCGCCCTGGATGCCGTCCACCACCAGGTGGATGCCCCGCCTGCGGCAGGCGGAGCCCAGCCGGGCCAGGTCCAGCTTCAGGCCGTCCTGGAACCGGACCCAGGACACCGCCAGCATCCGGGTCCGGGGGCCCAGCGCGTCGATGAGCCGGGCCTCGGGTTCGTCCCCGGCGGCGGGGGGGGTGCTGTCCCATCCGGACGCGCCGGCCTTCTGGCCCTCCCAGAGGGGGGCCTCCCGCAACAGGATGTTGCGGCTTTCCAGCGCCTTCCAGGGGTAGACGTTGGCGGGGAACTCCCCCAGCGGCACCACCACCTCGTCCCCGGAGCGCCAGGGAAACCCCTGGGCCAGGGTCACGATCCCGGCGGAGGTGCTGGGGGTGAGGCTGATGTCCGCCGCCTCCCCGCCCACCAGCCTGGCGGCTTCCAGGCGCAGGGCCTCGGGCAGGCCCAGGAAATCCTCCTCCCAGCTCAGCTCCCACGGCCACAGCTCCTTGTGCAGGAAGCCCCGGACCAGGCGCACCACCGACCGGGGCACGGGCCCGTCGGCGCAGTGCATGAGCCAGAGGTGATCGGAATCCAGGTGGAGGAGGGCCGGGTTCAGGGGCGGCAGGCTCACGGCGTGTCCTCGCCCAGCAGCGCCTTCAGCCCCGCCGGAAACACCGATTCCACCACCTGGCGCACGGCCCGGGCGTACTGCTGGATTTCCCACTGGGCGTGGCTGTCGGTGCGGAGCCTGATGAAGTGGGCCGCGGCCTGGAGGCTGACGGTCCAGTACACCTCAGAGTAGAGCCCCAGGGGCAGCACGCAGCGCGCCTGCTCCCGGCACACCCCCAGCGCGATCATGGCCTTGTACTGCTTGACGGCGTTGCGGCAGGCGCCCAGGAACAGCTCCCGGGCCTGCTCCCCTTCGGGCCCGTCCACCACGCCTTCGGATCCCTGCTTGTTCACCTTGGCCTGGCGCCGGAAGGACCCGGGGATGAAGAACTCGTCCTCGGGAAATTCTACGTAGCGCCCTGATATTTCATTGAATTCGCTGGCGATGCGATGTTTCATCCACTGGCGGAAGACGAAGATGGGGGCCTTCACATGGAAGGTCAGGGCCGTGTGCCGGAAGGGGGACGTGTGGTCATGCCGGGCCAGATAGTCGATCAGCTTGGCGTCCGCGTCGTCGAACACCTCCTTGCGCTTGCCAAAGGAGACCCGGGCGGCGTTCACCACGCTGAGATCCGACCCCATATGGTCGATCAGCCTGACAAAGCCCCGGTCCAGCACGGAAAATTCGATCTGCGCCATGAAATGCTCCGTTCCCTCCAAGTGTAGCGCCACACCGGAGGACCGGGACGCCGCCAGGGCGGAAGGCGGGCCGCCGGAATGCAAGGATCCTCCCATCCAGGGCAGTTCCTGCAACAATGGAGGTGCTTGGCAGGCACCCCGGCGTCTTGGCCCGACCGCGATGGGCCAGGACGCTGTCCCGAAAGCCCGCCAGCCCGGAGAAAGCCATGAAATTCTTCATCGATACCGCCAATATCGCCGAGATCAAGCGCATCAACGAATGGGGCATCCTGGACGGGGTGACCACCAACCCCAGCCTCATCGCCAAGGAATCCGGCAAGCCCTTCGAGGCGATCATCGAGGAGATCTGCGCCATCGTCAACGGCCCCATCTCCGCCGAGGTCATCGCCCTGGACGCCCCCAACATGATCCGGGAAGGCCGCCTGCTGGCCAAGATCCACCCCAACGTGGTGGTGAAGGTGCCGCTCACCGCCGAGGGCCTCAAGGCCACCCACGCCTTCAAGGCCGAGGGCATCAAGACCAACGTGACCCTGTGCTTCAGCGCCACCCAGGGCCTCATGGCCGCCAAGGCCGGGGCCACCTATGTCTCTCCCTTCATCGGCCGCCTGGACGACATCAACCTGGTGGGCATGGACCTCATCGAAGAGCTCGTGGCGATCTTCGAAAATTATGACCTGACCACCAACGTCCTGGCCGCCTCCATCCGCAACCCCAGGCACGTCACCGACGCCGCCCTGGCTGGCGCCCACGTGGCCACCATCCCCACCAAAGTGTTCGACCAGATGCTGGCCCATCCGCTCACCGACAAGGGCATTGAAGGGTTCCTGGCCGACTGGAAAAAGAGCGGACGCTGATTATTCTGGAATTCCAGGGCCCCTGGGCGTATAACGGCCCGGAGGTGTGGTATGACCCCAGCGGCCCGCGGTGAACTATTAATGAAGTATGCCCAGGGCCCGGCCCAGCTGAAGGCGGCCCTGGCGCGTTACCCCAAGGAGAGCCTGGAGTTCCGACCCGGGCCCGGCAAGTGGAGCATCCAGGACATCGTTTTCCATTTGGCGGAAAGCGAGCTGCACGGCTACCTGCGGGGCCGGACCATCATCGCCGAGTCCGGCGCGGGCATCCAGGCCTTCGACCAGGACAAGTGGGCCCAGAGCCTGGACGTGGCCGCCCAGCCCATGGACGAGGGGGTGGACCTGTTCCGGCTGCTGCGGGAGATCATGGCCCGCCAGCTGCGGGCGCTGCCCGAGGCGGCCTGGGAGCGGTTCGCCGTCCATTCCGAACGGGGCAGGATCACCCTGGAACGCTGGCTGGAGATCTACGTGGGGCACCTGGACACCCACCTCGGCCAGCTGGAGCGGACCTACCAGGCATTCAGCAAGAACTGAGGAGATGCGGGACCCCGTCCGTTCCATTGGCCATGCCCTGGGCAAAAAGATATAATGTTGCTTTTGCGCACAGGAGTGCCAATGCCCCTTCAGGAGAAGATGGACACCTTGCGATCGCGCTACGCTGCCGCCATGAAGGGGGGCGGGCAGGCACGAATCGACAAGCAGCACCAGGGCAACAAGCTCACCGCCCGGGAACGGATCGCGGCATTCCTGGACGAGGGCTCCTTCGAGGAAGTGGACGCCCTGGCCATGAACCCCTTTGAGGGCGGCGAACGGATCCCCGGGGACGGCGTGGTCACCGGTTTCGGCCGGGTGGATGGACGGCCGGTGGCGATCTTCGCCCAGGACTTCACCGTGGTCGGCGGCAGCCTGTCCCTCACCCATGCACGCAAGATTTGCAAAGTCATGGATATGGCCATGAAGGTGGGCTGCCCGGTGATCGGCTTCAACGATTCCGGCGGCGCGCGCATCCAGGAGGGGGTGAACTCCCTGGCCGGCTACGCGGAGATCTTCCTGCGCAACACCATGGCCTCCGGGGTGCTGCCGCAGATCTCCCTGATCATGGGCCCCTGCGCGGGCGGGGCGGTGTACAGCCCGGCCATCACCGATTTCATCACCATGGTCCGCAACACCAGCTACATGTTCGTCACCGGCCCGGAGGTGATCAAGGCCGTCACCCACGAGGACGTCACCAAGGAGGAACTGGGCGGCGCCAGCGCCCACGGCTTCAAGTCCGGCGTGGCCCACTTCCTGGTGCCTTCGGACTTGGCGGCCCTGGCCCACACCCGCGAACTGCTCTCCTTCCTCCCCTCCAACAACCTGGGCCAGGCGCCCCGCCGGGCCTCCCTGATGGAGATGCCCCTGGAGAACCCCGAACTGGACGGCATCATCCCCGAGGACCCCAGCAAGCCCTATGACGTCCGCAACCTCATCAAGGGCATCGTGGACGACGCGCACTTCTTCGAGGTGATGGAAGCCTACGCCGGCAACATCGTCATCGGCTTCTCCCGCATGGACGGCCGCAGCGTCGGCATCATCGCCAACCAGCCCGCCCACCTGGCCGGGGTCCTGGACATCGCCTCCAGCGAAAAGGGCGCCCGGTTCGTGCGCTTCTGCGACTGCTTCAACATTCCCCTCATCGTCTTCGAGGACGTCCCCGGCTTCCTCCCCGGGGTGCACCAGGAGCACGGCGGCCTGATCAAGAACGGCGCCAAGCTGCTGTTCGCCTTCTGCGAAGCCACTGTGCCCAAGCTCACCGTGATCACCCGCAAGGCCTACGGTGGAGCCTACATCGTGATGGCCTCCAAACACATCCGGGCGGACTTCAATTTCGCCTACCCCACCGCCGAGATCGCCGTCATGGGCGCCGAAGGGGCTGCCAACGTGCTGTATGCCAAGGAGATCTCCAAGGCCCCCAACCCGGCCGCCAAGCGCAACGAGATCATCAACGAATACAACGAGAAGTTCGCCAATCCCTACGTCGCCGCCGGCCTGGGCTACGTGGACGAGGTCATCATGCCCCGGGAAACCCGCAAGAAGCTGCTCCGGGCCCTCAACCTGCTGGAAGGCAAGCGGGAGTCCATGCCCCCCAAGAAACACGGTAATATTCCCCTATGAGTGAGCCCCCATGAACGAGCATCGTCTCGCATTGTTGCTGCTCCTGGGCGGCACCGCGCTGCTGGGCCAGACCGCCCCGGGCCTGGATCCGGGGTTCTTCCTGAAGGACCCCAAGACCATCATGGTGGTCTGCGCCGACAAGGCCCGTGCCCAGCGGCCCGACGACAGCCGGATGCTGGCGGAGTTCGGGCGGATCTACCTGGCCGCCGGGCTCAAGGACCGGGCCCTGGAGGCCTTCCAGCGGGCCGCCCGCCTCGGCAAGCGGGACGCCGCCACCCATGCCCTCATCGCCAAGGCCTGGCTCGCCCAGGGCGCCAAGGCCGAAGCCATGGCCGAGGCCAAACAGGCGGCCGGATTGGCGCCCAGGAACGAGGCCATCCTCGGCCCGCTGGGGGTGCAGTTCACCGACGCCGGCTTCCCGGTGGAAGGCAATGGTTTCATGGAGAAGGCCTACGCCGCGGCGCCCACCGACTGGGAGATGACCGTGGAGTTCGGACGGGCCTGCCTGCGCAACAAGAACCCGGACCTGGCGGCGGTGTGGTTCCGCCATGCCCTCACCGGCCGCGCCGGCGATGAGAAGGTGTACAAAATCGTGGGCCTGGCCTACGCCGACCGCGGGGCCCGCCCATAAGGTGATGGAAACGCTTTTTTTCGCACCCGGCGGAACCCTGCGCAACGGCTGGAAGGTCCTGCTGTTCGCGCTGGGGGCCGGGATCTGCAACGGTGCCGCCTTCACCGTCCTCCCGGCCCTGCCCTGGCTGGAGTCCGCCACCCCGGAGCTCCCGGCTCCATGGATCTCCTTCGCGACCTTCCTCGGCCTCACCTGGTTCTGCCTGCAACTGGAGGGCCTGCCCCTCGGGTCCGTGGGCCTGCGCCTGGACCGGCGCTGGGGCCGGCAGTTCCTGCTGGGCGCCCTGGCCGGGGCCGGCCTCATCGCCCTGATGGCCCTGGCCGGCTACCTGGGCGGCGGCTTCCACCTGGCGCGCAATCCCCAGGCCGGCCTTTGTCGCCTGCTGGCCGGCGCCTGGCTCTACCTGGCCGTGGCCTTCAGCGAAGAGCTGCTGTTCCGGGGCTACCTGTTCCAGCGCCTGGTCCAGGGCATGGGCCCGTGGCCCGCCCAGGGGGTGGCGGCGCTCCTGTTCGCGGCCATCCACTGGGGCAACCCGGGCATGGCCGGCGCCACCCGGGTCTGGGCCAGCCTGGACATCGCCATCGCCGCCATCCTGCTGGGCCTGTGCTGTCTCCGGACCCGCAGCCTGGCCATGCCCATCGGCCTGCACCTGGGCTGGAACTTCACCCAGGGCACCCTCCTGGGCTTCAGGGTGAGCGGGATCCCCGGCGCCGGCTGGTGGACGCCGATCTATCACGGTCAGATCCCCTGGCTCACCGGCGGTTCCTTCGGCCTGGAGGCCAGCCTGCCCTGCGCTCTGGTGGGCGCGGCGGCCTGCCTGGCACTCTGTTTTCCCGTTCAGTTAAACGTACTAGATAAGTAAAGTATTGTTTCTTGTGAAAAATTTTTAGCTACAGAGAAAATTTCTTGACCATGAAATCCTTTGTATCTAGAATCATCCCTGGCTTGATAGGTCTTTCTATAACAATTATTTCGGGAAGCCGGCTGGGTCTGGCGGGGGGCTGGGCATGAGCCCGGGCACCCACACCGCACCATGACGCAGGTGAATGAAGAGGGCACCATGGAGTTCACGCTCAACGGTCAGTCCCAGCGATACGACGCAGATCCCGCCCGGGATCTGCTCGGCTATCTGCGGGATGAGGCCGGACTCAAGAGTCCCAAGGACGGCTGTTCGGGTGAGGGCATCTGTGGCTGCTGCACCGTCCTGGTGGACGGCAAGGCGCGCCTGAGCTGCCGCATGGCCATGAAGGACGTGGCCGGCAAGACCGTCACCACCCTGGAGGGGCTGTCCGGCGCGGAGCGCGACGCCTTCGCCGACGCCTTCGTGCTCAAGGGCGGCGTCCAGTGCGGCTTCTGCACCCCCGGCATCGTCATGAAGGCCGCGGCGATCCTGCACAAGAACCCGGACCCCTCGCGCCAGGAGATCACCGACGGCCTCACCGGCAACCTGTGCCGGTGCACCGGCTACAAGAAGGTGGTCGACTCCGTCGAATGTGCCGCCGAGGCGCTGCGCACCGGCCGGCCCGTGGCCTTCCCCACCGACACCGGCGCCATCGGCACCCGGCACCCCAAGTACTCCGCTCGGGAAGCCGTGCTGGGCGAGCGCGTGTTCGTGGGCGACATGGTGGAGCCGGGCATGGTGTTCGGCGCCCTGCGCTTTTCCGACCACCCCCGGGCCCGGGTGCTCAGGGTGGACATCGCCGGGGCGCTCCAGGTCCCGGGCGTGCTGGCGGTCCTCACGGCCAAGGACATCAAGGGCAAGCGCATCAACGGCATGATCTACCGGGACTGGCCGGTGATGGTCCTGGAAGGGGAGGAGACCCGCTGCATCGGCGACGTGCTGGCCACGGTGGCGGCCGAGACCGAGGCGGCCGCGGCCGAAGCCGCCGCCCTGGTGCGGGTGGACTACGAGGTGCTCGAGCCGGTGACGGACCTGTTCGCGGCCCTGGAGCCCGGCTCGCCGCAGCTCACCGAGAAGGGCAACGTCCTGTCGGTCACCGAGGTGCGCCTGGGCCACGCGGAGGAGGCGCTCAAGACCGCCACCTTCGTCACCCGCAGGCGCTACACCACCCAGCGCATCGAGCACGCCTTCCTGGAGCCGGAGGCGGCTCTGGCCGTGCCCTGGAGCAAGGACGGGGAACCCGGCGTGAAGATCTACGACGGCGGCCAGGGCGGCTACGAGGACCGCCGGCAGATCGCCGAGCTGCTGGACCTGCCCGAGCGGCTGGTGAACGTGGTCCTGGTGCAGAACGGCGGCGGCTTCGGCGGCAAGGAGGACCTCATGGGCCAGCACCATGCGGCGATGCTCTGCCTGGCCACGGGGCGCCCGGTCATGGTCCGGTTCGACCGCAAGACCTCCCTGCGCATGCACGCCAAGCGCCATCCCATCGTCATGGACTACCAGCTGGGCTGCGACAAGGACGGCAGGCTGGTGGCCCTGGTGGCCCAGATGCACTCGGATTCCGGCGCCTACGCCAGCGTCGGGATGAAGGTCATCGAGCGGGCCGTGGCCCACTCCGCCGGCGCCTACAGCATCCCCAACGTGCACGTGAAGGGGACGGCGGTGATCACCAACAATGCCCCCTGCGGCGCCATGCGGGGGTTCGGCGCCAACCAGGCCTGCTTCGGCATCGAGTCCAGCGTGGACGAGCTTTGCGCCATGGGCGGCTTCGACCGCTGGCAGTTCCGCTGGGACAACGCCCTGGTGGAGGGCAAGGCCACCGCCACCGGCCAGGTGCTCACCAGCGGTGTCGGCGTGCGCGCCTGCCTGGAAGCCCTGAAGGAACGGTTCCAGAGCGCCAAGTTCGCCGGCATCGCCGCCGGCATCAAGAACACCGGAATCGGCTGCGGCATGCCGGACTTCGGCCGGGCCAAGATCAGCGTGCACGGGCCCGACAAAGTCGTGCTCCACCACGGCTGGTGCGAAATGGGCCAGGGCGCCCACAACATGGCCCTGCAGACCCTGGTCACCGAGACCGGCATCGACCCCGCCATCATCGAAGTGCGGGTGGAGACCGACGAGGAGACCTACTGCGGCATGACCACCGCCTCCCGGGGCACCTCCCTGGTGGGCAATTCGGTGCGGGTCGCCGCCCAGGAGTTCAAGCAGGATCTGGCCGCGGGCCGAACCCTGGCCGATCTGGCCGGGAAGGAGTACCGGGGCGAATGGGTCTGCGACTGGACCACCAAGGTCGGCCACGAGCCTCCCCCGGGCAAGGACATCATCACCCACTATTCCTACGGCTATGCCGCCCAGATGGTGGAGCTGGACGACACCGGGAAAATCACCCGCATCACCGCCGCCCACGACGCCGGCCGGATCCTGAACCCCACCCTGTTCGAAGGGCAGATCGAAGGGTCCCTGCACATGGGCCTGGGCTACGCGGTGACCGAGGACTACCCCTACAAGGACGGCTGGCCCGTGTCCTGGAAGATGGCCGATCTCGGCATCATCCGGGCCAAGGACATGCCCGAGATGGACGTGATCGGGGTGGAGGTGCCGGATGCCCACGGGCCCTACGGCGCCAAGGGCGTCGGCGAGATCGGCCTGGTCCCCACCGCCCCGGCGGTGGCCAACGCCCTTTGCCACTTCGACGGCATCCGCCGCACCACATTGCCGCTCAAGGAGATGAAGCTCCTGGGCAAGAAGAACAAACCCTGAAAAACCCATCCCCCCGGGAAACCCCCATGGAAAAACCGTTTCGCACCGCCCCCCTCGAGATGCTCGCCGGCTGGATCTTCCACGAGCTGGACGCCCGGGACAGCGTCCTGGGCATCCCCAAGGCCAACCTGGAGATTCCCTCCCCGCGCATGGCCGCGCGGATGTTCGGGCATACCGTGGCCGCGCCCCTGGGCGTGGCGGCGGGCCCCCACACCCAGCTGGCCCAGAACATCGTCGCCAGCTGGCTCTGCGGCGCCCGGTTCATCGAGCTGAAGACCGTGCAGATCCTGGACGAGATCGAGGTGAGCCGGCCCTGCATCGACTCGGCGGACGAGACCTACAACTGCGAGTGGTCCCAGGAGCTCAAGCTGGAGGAGTCGTTCCAGGAATACCTCAACGCCTGGGTGCTGCTGCACGCCCTCGCCCACAGGATGGGGCTCAAGGACCCCGGCACCCACTTCAACATGAGCGTCGGCTACAACCTGGAAGGCATCCTGAATCCCCGGGTGCAGGCCTTCATCGCCAGCATGCGCGACGCCTCCGCCGCCCTGCCCGCGGCCATCGACCAGGTGGCCAAGGTCTACCCGGCGGTGCGCGACATCGCCATTCCCACGGAGCTGTCCAACCACATCACCCTGTCCACCATGCACGGCTGCCCGCCGGTGGAGATCGAGCGCATCGCCACCTACCTGCTCACCGACCTGGGCGTGCACACCTGGGTGAAGCTCAACCCGACCCTGCTGGGCCCCGAGCGCCTGCGCGGCCTGCTCAACCAGACCCAGGGCTTCGAGATCGAGGTGCCCGACGCCGCCTTCGGCCACGACCCCAAGTTCGACGACGCCATGGCCATGGTCAAGAACCTGGCCAGGGCCGCCCAGGGCCGCAGCAACAGCTTCGGCCTGAAGCTCTCCAACACCCTGGAGGTGGTCAACCACCGGCCGGTGTTCCCCATCAACGAGAAAATGATGTACATGTCCGGCCGGGCCCTGCACCCGCTGACCCTGACCCTGGCCCAGCTGGTGGACCAGGAGCTGGACGGCAAGGTGGCCATCAGCTTCTGCGGCGGCGCCGATGCCCGCAACTTCCCCGACCTGGTGGCCGACGGCCTCGGGCCCGTCACCGTCTGCACCGACCTGCTCAAGCCCGGCGGCTACGCCCGGCTGCAGCAGTACCTGGTCAACCTGGACCAGGCCATGGCGGAGGCCGGCGCCGACAGCCTGCCCGAATTCGTCCAGGCCACCTCCGGCGGCCACGGCGCCCGCTTCAACCTGGCCCGGCACGCGGTGAAGGTGGTGGGCGACGACCTCTACGCCCGGCGCCCCCGGCCCCTTGAGTTCAAGGGCGAGCGGCCCCTGGGCCATTTCGACTGCATCGCCGCGCCCTGCATGGACGGCTGCCCCGCCCACCAGAACATCCCCGACTACCTCTGGCTGGTGGCCCACGGCCGGCCCGCCGAGGCCATGGACGTCATCCTGCGCACCAATCCCCAGCCCGGCATCACCGGCAGCGTCTGCGACCACCCCTGCACCGAGAAGTGCGTGCGCAACTTCTACGACGCGCCCCTGGCCATCCGCGAGATCAAGCGCTTCGCCGTGGAGTACGGCGGCGCCCACCCGGAGAGCCGCGGCCCTTCGAACAACATCAAGGTCGCCATCGTCGGCGCCGGGCCGGCCGGGCTGTCCGCGGCCTACTTCCTGGCCAAGATGGGCTTCGAGCCCGAGGTGTTCGAGGCCAAGGCCGCCCTGGGTGGCATGGTCAGCGGCGTGATCCCCGGCTACCGGCTCAGCTGCGAGACCCTGGACGGCGACATGGAGCGGCTGCGGCAGCTGGGCGTCACCTTCCGCTTCGGCCAGGCCCTGGGCCGCGACATCAGCCTGGCGGGCCTGCGCCAGTCCTTCCCCTACGTGTTCCTGGGGGTCGGCGCCAAGCAGGGCAAGCGCCTGGGCATCCCCGGCGAGACCAGCGCAGGGGTGATGGACGCCCTGGAGTTCCTGGACAAGGTCCAGGCCGGCACCCCCATGGAGCTGGGCAGGCGCGTGCTGATCATCGGCGGCGGCAACTCGGCCATGGACGCGGCCCGGTCCGCCCGGCGCCTGGTGAAGGACGGCGAGGTGACCCTGGTCTACCGCCGCACCCGCGCCCAGATGCCCGCCGACCCCGCCGAGGTGCGCGACTGCATCGAAGAGGGCATCGGCCTGCGCGACCTGCTGGCCCCGGCCGCGGTGGTGGCCGCCGGCGGCAAGGTCACCGGCCTGGCCTGCGCGAAGATGAAGCTGGGCGAGCGCGACGCCTCCGGCCGGCCCCGGCCCGTGCCCGAGGGCGGCGAGGAGATCCTGCTGGCCGACACCATCATCCCGGCCATCAGCCAGGAGCCGGAGCTGGACTTCCTGGCCGGACTGGCGGTGGCGCGCAGGAAGGACGGCACCGTCACCGTGGACCCCGCCACCTGCGAGACCACCCTGCCCGGCCTGTTCGCCGGCGGCGACGTGGTGCACGGCCCCTCCTCGGTCATCCAGGCCATCGCCGACGGCCGGGCCGTGGCCGAAGCCATCGGCCGCAGGCACGGCCTCACCCCCGAAGCCGAGCCCCATCTGGACAAGGGCCACGCCACCTCCACCCTCATGGACAAGAAGGCGCGCCTGCACTCGGGCCAGAAGGTCCCGGTGATCCCGCTCACCGAGCGCTCCGGCTTCACTGAAGTGATCCAGACCTTCACCCCCGAGACCGCCGCCAAGGAAGCCGCCCGCTGCCTGGACTGCGACGATGTCTGCAGCCTGTGCGTGACGGTCTGCCCCAACCGGGCCAACCACGCCTACACCATGTCCCCCTTCCTGCTGGACCTGCCGGTGCTGGTCCAGCGCGGTGGCCGGCTGGTGGCCGAGGGCAGCAGGGCCTTCGCCGTCACCCAGACCGTGCAGACCCTCAACGTCGCCGACTTCTGCAACGAATGCGGCAACTGCACCACCTTCTGCCCCACCGCCGGCGCCCCCTACAAGGACAAGCCGCGGTTCTGGATCGACCCGGAGGGCTTCCGGGAGGCCAAGGGCGACGCGTTCCGCATGGAGCGGGGCCCCGGCGGCCTCGTCCTGGAAGCCCGCCTGGGCGAGAAACCGCACCGGCTGGAGGTGGGCCCGGCGGAGACCCGCTACATCGGCCCGCAGGTGAGCGCCCGCTTCAGGACCGGCACCTGGGAACTCACCGGCTGGGAGGCCCGGGCCACCCTGGCCGAAGGGACCACGGTGGATTTCACCCCCTGCGCCACCCTCCTGGTGCTGCTCAACGCTGAACCGGTCATTCCCGACCTGGTGCGCACGGCCCTGTAAATTTTTTTCAGCCCTTGACAAGTTTTTTGTTGACGATCGAGTCATCTATCCTAGACTTTAAGAAATTAAAGGGAACGAGGGCAAGACTGGCAAGCGGGGAAATGGGCCCACGTAGCATTCCCTGGTAGTGGCGGGCTCTCCCCAAGTTGTTTCCAAAGCTTCCTTCAGCAACGTCCTCGACCCAGCGCCGAGCCAGCTTGCGGGCTGGCGCGGCCGTGGGTTATAGATTCCAAGTCGACAGTCCAGCTCCACCGGAACCTGAATTTACCAAGATCTTTACCGGGAATTTGCCGCACAATTCAAGTTTATCCCCAACAACCCAGGCCCCGCACAGACCGGGACCGCCTTCTATGGAGCCACCCATGAAGAAACTCACCCTCACCGCCCTGGGCATCGTCGCCCTGGCCGCGCTTCCGGTCTCGGCCGCGAACTGGAGCGATACCTACCTCGGCTACCAGTACAGCAACCAGTTCCGCGATCCGGGCGTCTCCGGCAACGAAGTCAAGAGCCGCACCGAACTGAGCGGCGTCTACGGCTGGGACTACGGCACGAACTTCTTCGACGTGAACATGCTGTGGGCCTCCCACAAGGATCCCGCCAATACGCCCAGCAACTACGGCGCAGAGATGCAGAAGGTCCCCGGCGACACCGAGGTCTATTGCGTCTACCGCAGCAACTTCGACCTGGGCAAGATCTTCAAGACCAACATGGGCTTCGGCCCGGTCCGCGAGGTCGACCTCACCGTCGGCTTCGATTTCGATTCCACCGACAACTACTTCGCGTCCAACAAGAAGTTCGTCGTGATCGGCCCCCAGTTCGGCATCAACATCACCAAGGGCTTCTGGAACGTGGGCGTGGGCTGGTGCAAGGAGCAGAACTACAACGGCTTCATCGAGCAGGAAGTGGACTTCAAGGCCACCGGCGTGATCTGGACCGCCTGGGAAAAGACCTGGGACATCGGCATTCCCATGGCCTTCAAGGGCTGGGCCAACTACATCGGCTCCAAGGGCAACCAGACCCCCGGCGCCAATCCTGGTTCTGCTCTCTCTTTTCCTGGTGCTAACCTGAACAACCCCACCAAACCCGAGACCATCGGCGACGCCTACCTGATGTTCGACGTGAGCAAGGCCTTCGGCCGCAAGGCTGGCGCCATCTTCGTCGGCCCCGGCTTCGAGTTCTGGAACAACAAGTTCGGTGCCCCCAACAAGACCGACTTCGCCAACACCAACGGCGACAATAACCAGCCGGTGCACGCGATCATGTACTGCGCCGAATTCCACTTCTAGAATTGTTCCACTTCAGTGCCTTCATCCGGGGTCCGGGCATCCCCGGGCCCCGGATGAAGGGTTTCCAAACGGCAAGGTATGATATAGCCCCGTCCGGACTGGGCTGCCCTTCCGGTCCGGGACTTTCTCTGGATATCTGACATGGCCACTTTCGAATATCGATGCACTGACTGCGGACGCACGTACTCCCGGGACGAGGTGCGCTACCTCTGTCCCGCCTGCGGTCCCGCCTACCGGCCCGGCATTCCGCTGCTGGGGGTGCTGGAGGCGGTGTTCGACTACGGGGCCATCGCCAGTGCCTTCGACCGCCAGCGGCCGGACTGGAACCTGTTCTGCCCGGTGGAGCCGGAGTTCCATCCGCCGTTCCCGGTGGGCAACACGCCCCTGGCCCGGGTGGACCGGCTGGGCTCCGAGCTGGGCCTGGAGCGGCTCTGGGTCAAGAACGACGGCCTCAACCCTTCCGGCAGCCTCAAGGACCGGGCCTCGTTCCTGGTGGCGGCCGAGGCCAAGCGCCTGGGCATCGACCTGATCGTGGCCGCGTCCACCGGCAACGCCGCCTCGGCCCTGGCCGCAGTGTGCGCCTCCAGCGGGCAGCAGGCCCTGATCTTCGTGCCGCAGACCGCGCCCAAGGCCAAGCTGGTGCAGATGGTGCTCTACGGAGCGAAAGTCGTGCCGGTGAAGGGCACCTACGACGATGCCTTCCGGCTGTCCCTGGACTACACCGCCCAGCGCGGCGGGCTCAACCGCAACACCGCCTACCACCCCCTCACCATCGAGGGGAAGAAGACCGCCGCCCTGGAGATCTGGGCCCAGCTGGGCGGTACGGCGCCGGACGCGGTCCTGGTCTCGGTGGGCGACGGGGTGATCCTGGGCGGGCTGCACAAGGGTTTCGTGGACCTGAAGCGGGCCGGCCTCATCAAGCGCCTGCCCCAGCTGATCGGGGTGCAGGCGGAGAGCTCCGATGCCATCCACCGCTACGTGCAGACCGGACACTACTCGGACGCCCTCAACCCGGTCACCCGGGCCGATTCCATCTCGGTCACCTGCCCCAGCAACGCCCATGGCGCCCGCCGGGCGATCCTGGAGAGCCAGGGCCTCACCCTCACCGTCACCGACGAGCAGATCCTTTCCGCCCAGGCCCAGCTGGCGGCGCGCACCGGCATCTTCACCGAGCCGGCCGGCGCCGCCGCCCTGGCCGGCCTGATCAAGGTCCAGGATGGGCCCCAGCGTCTGGCCGCCTCCGCCCGGGTGGTGCTCCTGGCCACGGGCCACGGCCTGAAGGACGTGGAAGCGCCCCTGTCCCGCATCAGCATCCCCCCCGCCATCGAACCCGTCCTGGAGGCCGTGCCGGCATGAGAACCCTGATCCGCAATGGCCGCGCCGCCCTCCCCGACCGCGTCCAGGACGCCGACGTGCTGGTGGAGGACGGGCGCATCACGGCGGTGGGGCAGCTGGGCGAAGTGACCGCGGACCGGATCATCGAGGCCGCGGGCTGCTATGTGCTGCCCGGGCTCATGGACTTCCACACACACGTGGACGATCAGATCGGCCGCTTCTACCTGGCGGACACCTACGAGTCCGGCACCCGGGCGGCCCTGCAGAACGGCATCACCACCCTCTGCACCTTCGTCACCCAGTCTGCGGGCCAGTCCCTGCCGCAGGCCATGGCCGCGGCCCGGGGCAAGGCCGAAGGCCGGAGCCACTGCGACGTGCTCTGGCACCTCACCCCCACCAGCTTCGAACCCGCCGAGCTGCGCGCCCTGGAGACGCTCCTGGCGGCCGGCTACCGGACCCTGAAGCTGTACACCACCTACAAGGCCGCTGGCATCTTCGCCAGCTACGGCCGCATCGAGGACCTGTTCCGCCGGCTGGGCCCCCTGGGCGCCCAGTTCATGGTCCACTGCGAGGACGACGCCATCATCGCCGCGGTGGATGCGGCCGCCCTGGACCTGGGCGACGCCCACAGCCACACCCTGCTCCGCCCGGAGCAGGCCGAGGTGGTGGCTATCCAGCGGGTGGTGGACCTGGCCCTCACCTACCGGGCAGCCCTGCACGTGGTGCACGTGTCCACCGCCGACGGGGCCGAGATCCTGGTGCGCAACCGCCCGCTGGGCAAGCTCAGCTTCGAGACCTGCCCCCAGTACCTGGTCCTGGACGACACCTGGCTGCAGCGGCCGGACGGCCACCGCTGGCTGTGCTCGCCGCCCCTGCGGGCCTGCCGGCCCAGACTGCGGGAGCTGGCCCGGGCCGGCGCGGCCGACATCATCGCCACCGACCACTGCGCCTTCCGGCCCGAGGACAAGGACGACTGGGACGGCAAGGATCTGCGCACCGTAGCCAACGGCCTCCCGGGCATCGGCGCCCTGCCCCACTTGGCCTGGCAGCTCTGGGAGGACGATGCGGACCGCGCCGCCTTCGGCCTCGCCACCCACCTGGCCCTGAACCCCGCCCGCAGGGCCGGGGTCCAGGACCGCAAGGGCGCCCTCTGCCCCGGCCTGGACGCGGACATCGCCGTCCTGGACCCCGCGGGCCCCGAGCAGCCCCTGCGCTCCACCCTGGTCCCGGCCTTCGAGGCCTTCCCCGGCTTCAGCTCCAGGCTGCGGTTCCGGCACGTGCTGCTCCGGGGCGATCCCCGGGTGGAGGACGGCCGATTGCTGGAACCGGACCGGCCCCAGGGCCTTCCCCTGCAACCCTCCACCGCGACCCTCTCCTTCCACTGAAGCCACCTGTTTCCCGGAGCGAACCATGTCCAGCCAG
>PLUC01000090.1 GCA_003165415.1 Holophagaceae bacterium | reverse complement strand
CATTCCCGATGTGCGGAAAGTCAGACTCGCCAGGTCCATCAGCCATTTTTGCCTATTGACATTTAGGACGATTGAGAAAAGACTGTCTTTACATGAAGAGCACCCCTCACGGGGTCGGCAACCGAGCAAGACGCCACGGTGCCATGGATCTTGGGATCCCATGTGCTGGAAACAACCAGAAAGGGGAAACGCCATGAGAACGACCGTGCGATCTGGAAGGCTTGGGAACCCTCGTCCCGACAAGGCCAATCATTCGAGTGAGGCACCCCCAGGGATGGAATCGCACGAGTGGGCGAAGAAAGAACCTAGGCGCCTGGCGAGCGGTGGTCTTGCTGTACGGCTTTTGCTTTCCCCGGGAGCGAGGTAGCTCCATGGTTCTCTCCAGCCCCAATCTTGCCAAATATAGGTATCACCTTCGCCCGCTTCCCCCCTTGCTCCAGTGCCCCCTCGGTGATCTGGATGATTGGCAGAATGGGGACATGGCATGAAAAAAGCCGCCTGGATTGAGGCTGGGAACGGTCGCTGGCATTGGGTGGAAGATCATGTGGACTGGATCCGGTGCCCCGAATGCGCCCGCAGTGCAGGACTCCCCGAGGAAGCAGTGCTTCGATTCGCCGCTATGCCGCACCGTGAGGCAAACAGAGCGGAGCGGACCGCCACCCTCCTTGAGGCTATGAGGCATGGCCTTATCCGCTTCAATGGACGTGAGGGTGATGCGACCTTCGAAACTACCCTGCCCCTTTCGGCGGCCATCCCCCTGGTGTCGCCCTTCATGGCCGAACATTTTGGGTCGCTGACGATGGTCAGATTCAGTCAGCTCCCAGATGGTCCCTTCATAACGATCCTCTACTAACTTCGCAATTCAGGACAAACGGTCCTGCCCTTCGCCAAGGAGGCGTATATGTCTGAAGGAAATTACCTCACTGAGGGTTCATCTGCCTTTGACATCAATGCCGAACCCAATAACCAGAGGCTGGTCAAAGTTACCCCAGAAGCCCAAGCAGAAGCTGTAACCAAGGAGGCCCAAGTCCTTCTTGCAAAACCCTTTCTCACCTTCATCAAGTCTCATCCCGACTATGAGCGGAACGCCGCTCATATCGTGGATCTCAAGGCCAAGTGGAAGGAATTGGAAGAGAAGCGGACATCCATCACTGGCCCAATCAACGCAAGCCTCAAGGCAATCAACGATCTATTCCGGGGCCCGGCAGAAATGATCAAAAATGCCATCGATGCCTGCGAACTACCCATGAAGGGCTACATCCGAGACCAGGACCGGATCCAACGGGAAGCCGAGGCCGCCAGACTCGTCACTGCTGCCAAGGAACTCCATCTACAGGAAGAGTCCCGGCAGGCTGCGGAAGCCGAAGTCCAGAATGCTCGAGAGAAAGAATCGGAAGCAACTTGTGCCGCCCAGGCCGAAATCAATCCCTTCCTCACCGCTACCCGATTGGCCCAGGCGGCAGCCGCTTCCATAGCTGCAAGTTCAGCCAGTGAAGTCGCCAAGAACACCATCCGCGAACAACGACGGGCCGAATCCGCTCTACTCACCATTCCCATTCCCCAAGTCCGGGCCGCCGGGACCAAGATCAACCGACCCTACAAGTGGCAGTACACCGACAAGCGTCTAATCCCCATGGAATACATGCTCCCAAACGAACAGCTGATCGGAGCCACCGTTCGCACCCTCAAGGGCAACACCAACATTCCTGGTATCAGAGTTTTTCAAGATATCTCCATCGGAGGGCGATAACGCCATGACCACTGAACCCAACTCAAACAGCGACCCGATGACCTCAGCGACCCGTCCCATCACCCCGGGGGAAATCATCAAGTTGGACATGAGCACCCTCCAAGGTGTGGAGGCCCTCCAGCGGGCCGCGAATATACTGACCAATTCCACTCTTGTCCCGGAGATCTACCGCCGCTGGATCGTGGACAAGGAAGGCAATCGCTTAGGCGAAAATCCATCCGGCCTCGCCAATTGCGTGGTTGCTTTAAACATGAGCAGCCGCTTGGGGGCAGATGTGCTTATGGTGATGCAAAACATGCATGTAATCGAAGGCAGGCCGAGCTGGTCCAGTTCCTTCATCATTGCCAGCATCAATCAGTGTGGTCGCTTCACACCGCTCCGCTATGACCTTTCCGAGAAAGGTGCCGAGGCCGAGGTTGCGTGCATCTGCAAGGAATGGCTGGTCCCCAAAGGCAATCGGCCTCCGCAAGAGAAGACCGGAACCCTCAAGGTCTTCCCCCAATCATGCTTGGCTTGGGCCATTGAAAAGGCAACCGGCCAACGTCTGGATGGTCCCGAAGTGACCATGAAGATGGCTGCAGAGGAAGGCTGGATTCAAAAGGCAGGTTCTAAGTGGCGAACGATGCAAGAGCTTATGTTGCGCTACCGCTCAGCCAGTTTTTTCGGGAAGCTCTATGCTCCCGAACTCCTCATGGGCCTCCAGACAAGGGAGGAAGTCGAAGACATCATCGACGGTCATGTGGTTGAAGAAACCGTGATCCGCTCCCCAGATGCGGCCCCCAGGATCGTCAACCAGACAGGGTGGACTGTTGAGGCAATGGCAGAATTTGACACCCTCATGGATGAGGCTTACAAAGCCTTTAAGGACGCCGGGTATTTGTTTGAGTATCAGGCTTTCTCTGATGGTTGGACACCCAAGCGGTGCAAAAGCGAAGCCGCTCCTATCATTGAGGAACTCCGGGGCACCATCAAGACCCTGGTCAACTTTGTGCCGGTAGAAAAGCCGACCGGTGTCAACCCCGACGACAAGATCCGCAAGACAAAGGCCGCCGGGAGTAACAAGTGACCCAGTTCAATCATGAGTGATGTCCAA
The DNA here is from genome assembly GCA_003165415.1 of Holophagaceae bacterium. GTDB lineage: Bacteria > Acidobacteriota > Holophagae > Holophagales > Holophagaceae > Mesoterricola. The sequence goes on along the minus strand of PLUC01000090.1, from coordinate 50,461 downwards.
AGTAACTCCCTCCGACTCATCGGGTTAATAGCGCTGAACTCATAGTTGGCCCGAGGGGAGGTGCTTTCTCCATGGCGTTGGCTATGTTTTCTCGCTTGGCGGTGAAGGCATTTGCGTATATTTCCGAGCCACGGCCGCTGAATAAGACAAAATCACGATTACTTCCCTCAACGGTATCGAATTATTGATTTGAAAGGACTACTCATGGCAAAACCTAGCCTTGGCCCTGCCCGGAACTTCGACCTGAACATCGAAAAAATCTTAGAAGGTTGGGAGATCAGCCACGGCATCCGGGAACTCATCGCCAACGCCCTCGACGAGGAGGTTCTCACTGGCACCCCTGACATCGAACTCACCCAAGGCATGGATGGCGCCTGGCATATTCGGGATTTCGGCCGGGGTCTCAGCTACGAGCACCTGACCCAGAATGAAAACCAGGAGAAGTTGTGCAACCCGAACCAGGTGATCGGAAAATTCGGGGTTGGGCTGAAGGATGCCCTTGCGACCCTGAAGCGCCGTGGCGTGGCTGTTCTGATCTCCTCGCGGCACAATTGCATTGCCCTCACCGAAGCCCCAAAGATCGGTTTCGAAGATGTTGTCACCCTCCAGGCCACCGTTCGTGGGCCACGGGACCCCACCATGGTTGGGACCGATATCCGTTTGACCCCCGTCTCCGCCAATGACATTGCTTTGGCCAAGAGCTACTTCCTGCGGTTTTCAAATGAGGAAATTCTCGAAACGACCGCCCTAGGCCAAATCCTTCAGCGCATTGAGAACGAACAGGCCAGGATCTATGTCAACGGCCTGCTCGTGGCTAGGGAATGGAACTTCCTGTTCTCTTACAACATCACGTCCCTCAACGCTGCCATGCACAGGGCCCTAAACCGAGAGCACACCAATGTCGGCCGAACCGCTTACATGGAACGGGTGAAAGCAATTCTCCTGTCGAGCACCTCGAAAATCATCTCCACCACCTTGGCCATAGATCTCCAGCAACTAACCCACGGGAACAGTCACGATGAGGTTAGCTGGAACGACATTGCAGTTCACGCCTGCAAGATCAGCAACGAGGAGAACGCCCATGTCTTCGTGACGGCCACCCAAATCGAAGCATCCCCGAACCTCGTGATGGAGATCACCGAAGCAGGGAAGGACCTGATCGTCATTTCCGAAACGGTGGCCAAAATCATCAAGGGCTCAGTGGACCTGAGCAACAAACCGATGATGAGCCTCAGTAACTTCGTGGCCGGGATCAACCAAAACACCCTGTGTGATGCCCTCGCCCCAGACTCCTTGACCCCTGAGGAAACGGCGGTTTTCAGTCGCTGTGCCGAGATCTGTCGGCTTGTGGGCGGGTTGCCCCAGGGGATCACCATCGAGGTCAGCGAGACCCTGCAGAAGGATGTGGTCTTCTTCGTTTCGAGGGACGGATTCTGGCATGCCGACCGTCGGGTCATCGCGATCAAACGGTCGGTCTTGGCCAACCTCAGTTATTTCGCTGGAATCCTCCTGCACGAACTAGCCCACGCCAGGAGCGGTTTGCCGGACGTCAATCGTGGCTTCGAATCAGAACTGACTATCATGCTCGGGTCTATCGCCGCCAAGGCAATCCACCAGCAGGGTTGAGCGAAAATGTGGCACACCACCCTCCTTTGAGGGAGGGGTCAAGCCGTGTCGGTATGGGTCGGTTGACCTTTCGGACCAGGCGCCTAACAGATAGCTGGCATGGTTCCCCAACTCCAGCAGTCCGCCGGTCTCTCACTCGAATCGATCATGGGGCGTTCCTGCGTTTTCCCATGGATCCGGGCATCAGCGATCTCAGCCAAGCCCAGGGAATCCGAGTTTCATAGAGCCAACCCTCTGCCTCCGGGCAGGGAGCCGCCTAGAAACGCGAAACCGTGACCAACCCTATGGGAGTTGGTCACGGTAGGTAGTTCATTTTTACTTGATGGCGACCTTAGCGCCGGCAGCTTCGAGCTTCTCCTTGATCTTGTTGGCTTCGTCCTTGGTGACGCCTTCCTTGACCAGCTTGGGGGCGCCGTCGACCAGGTCCTTGGCTTCCTTGAGCCCGAGGCCGGAGACGATTTCGCGTACCGCCTTGATGACGTTCAGCTTGTTGGGGCCGGCTTCGAGCAGTTCGACATTGAACTCGGTCTGCTCTTCCACGGCGGCAGCCGGGGCGGCGCCGCCGCCGGCGGGGGCCGCCATGGCGGCGGCGGAGACGCCGAAGCGCTCCTCGAGGGCCTTGACCAGATTGGCCAGCTCGAGGACGGTCATGGTTTCGATTTCCTGGATCAACGTGTCAGCGGTGAGAGCCATGAAGTTCTCCTCTCAAAATGTGGGGTTCAGGGTTGGGCGGAAAGCGGGCCTAGGCCGCGCCTTCCTTCTGCTTGCGGATGGCGTCGAGCGCAACCGCGATGCCGGAGATCGGGTACTGCATGAGGTAGAGCAGCTTGCCGATGAGGACTTCGCGGGAGGGCAGTTCGGCGATGATCTTGAACTCGCCGAGGGTGACCGCTTTCCCATCGAGGATGGCGCCCTTGAGTTTGGCTCCAGGGTTGTCCTTCAGGAAGGTATGGACGGCCTTGGCCAGCCCGACCACGTCGTTTTCCGTGGTGGCGACGGCGGTGGCGCCCTTGAAGTGCTCGGACAGGCTTTCGAAAGCCGTCTCCTTGACCGCCAGGCGGAGCAGGGTGTTCTTGGACACCCGGTACTGGGCCTTGCTGTCCCGGATCGACTTGCGGAAGGAGGTGTCCTTGTCCACAGTCAGGCCTTTGAACCCAAGGACCACCGCGGACTTGGCCGTGGTGAAGGTTCCCTTGAGCTGGGCCACTTGGGTGCGCTTTTGTTCGCGTTCCATGGTCCGCCTCTACTTTTCTACGACAGTGTTGGTCACTGTCACACTGGGGCCCATGGTCGAGGCCAGATGGATGGCTTTGACGTACTTGCCCTTGGCCGCGGGTGGCTTGGCCTTGTTGACGGCTTCGATGAGCGCCCGGGCATTTTCCGAGAGCTTCTGGACACCGAACGAGATCTTGCCCACTCCGGCGTGGATGATGCCGGTCTTGTCGACCCGGTACTCCACCTTGCCGGCCTTGATTTCCTTGATGGCCTTGGCGACGTCGAAGGTCACCGTGCCAGTCTTGGGGTTCGGCATGAGACCGCGGGGGCCCAGGATCTTGCCCAGGCGGCCGACGCCCTTCATCATGTCCGGGGTGGCCACCAGGGCGTCGAACTCGATGAACCCGCCTTGGATGCGTTCCACCAGATCGTCGCCGCCCACGATTTCCGCACCGGCGGCTTCCGCTTCCTTGATCTTTTCACCGCCCGCGATGACCGCCACCCTCATGGTCTTGCCCGTTCCGTGGGGCAAAACGATGGTGCCGCGGACCATCTGGTCCGCGTGCCGGGGGTCGACGCCGAGCCTCATGTGCACCTCAACCGTCTCGTCGAACTTGGCGAAGGCCGAGTCCTTGATCAGGGTGATGGCTTCCTGAAGCTCGTAGGGGCGATCTTCGATCTTGGAGGCGGCAGCCTGGTACTTCTTTCCAGGTTTTGCCATAATGTCTCCTTCTCTTCAGATCTCCCGCGATAACGGTCGCGGTTGCCGGGATTCCCGCGCGCTGCGGGTCTCCGCTGAAACTGAATGGTGCCGGGGGGGTCTGAGGGGGGATGAAGAGCGAGCAACGCGAGCGTTCGGCCCCCCTCAGTTATATCAGTCGACGACTTCTACGCCCATGGAGCGGGCGGAGCCGGCGATGGAGCGGACGGCGGCGGCCAAGCTGCCGGCGTTGAGGTCGGGCATCTTGACCTTGGCGATCTCGGCCAGCTGGGCCTGGGTGATCTTGCCCACCTTCTGCTTGTTGGGAACCGGGCTGCCCTTGTCCAGGCCGAGCTTCTTCTTGATCAGCACGGCGGCGGGCGGGGTCTTGAGGACGAAGCTGAAGCTGCGGTCGCCGTAGACGGTGATGACCACCGGCAGGATGGTGCCCTTCTCGACGGCGGTCACGGACTTCGCGTTGAACTGCTTGACGAATTCCATGATGTTGACGCCGTGCTGGCCCAGGGCGGGACCCACCGGCGGGGCCGGGGTGGCTTCCCCGGCGGGGAGCTGCAGCTTGATGTATCCGGTTACTTTCTTGGCCATGTCTTTCCTCTCCTGCGACGGATTCCGGCGAATGCCGGCTACTGCCGCCTTGTAGGGTGGGGCGCGCCTAGCGCTTTTCCACCTGGATGAAGTCGAGCTCCACGGGGGTGCTGCGACCGAACACCGTCACCATCACCTTGATGGTGGAGCGCTCTTCGTGGATCTCTTCCACGTCCCCTTCGAAATTGGCGAACGGGCCATCTATGATACGGACCTTTTCGCCTTTCTCAAAGTGGTATTTAGGCTTGGGCTTCTCCTGGGTCTCTTCGGTGTGGTTCATGATCTGGCGGACTTCGTCTTCGGTCAGGGGCGTGGGCCGCTTCTTGTTGGCCCCCACGAAGCTGGTGACCTTGGGCGTGTTGCGCACCAGGTGCCAGTCGGCGTCCTCCATCTCGAAGTTGGCGCCCTTCTTGGTCACGGCGATCTGCACCAGCAGGTAGCCCGGGAAGGACTTGCGCTTTTTCAGGACCCGTTCCTTGCGTCCCGACTTGGCGTCCACCTTCATCTCTTCGTAGGTCTCTTCGGGAATCTGCAGGTCCCCGAAGTGCTCCTCGCGCTCTTCCATCTTGATGCGCTGGCGCAGGCTCTCCATCACCTTGGCCTCGTAGCCGGAATAGGTGTGGATGATGAACCAGGCCAGCTTGCGGTCGGTGGCGGGAGGGGTCTGGAGGGTTTCCCCGGCAAGCATGCCCAAGGGTTCGGTCATTTCGTCCTCCGGGTTAGTGATGCGGGAGGATGAACTTCATCCCCCAGGTGATCACCCAATCCGCGCCCCATAGGAACAGCCCCACGAACACGGAGACGGCGACGACTGCGTAGGAAGCGTTCAGGACCTTCTCCTTGCTCGGCCAATCCACGCGATTGAGCTCGGCGAGAAGGTCCCTGGCCTGTTGCTTAATAGCTGATATCAAAGGAGTCCCCCAACGAGGGTTGGTACCCAATAAAGTGGCCCCAGCTTATGGGCTGGGGCCGGAGCAAAAATGGCAGGGGAGACAGGTTTCGAACCCGCGACCTGCGGATTTGGAGTCCGCTGCTCTACCAGCTGAGCTACTCCCCTAAGGCGCATGCGAATCACCCCGGTCCCGCCCCGAAGGGCGGGAGAGGAAGGATTCTATCACTTGCCTTCGCGGTGGACACGGTGTCCCCCGCAAAAGCGGCAGTGTTTCTTGAATTCAAGTTTGGCCGTGTGGGTGCGCTTGTTCTTGGTGGTCTGGTAATTCTTGCGCTTGCACTCGGTGCAAAGGAGCTGAACGAGATCGGCCATGGCAACGGTCCTTTACTGGATGACTTCGTCGACCCGGCCGGAGCCGACGGTGCGGCCGCCTTCCCGGATGGCGAACTTGAGGCCCTTTTCCATGGCGATGGGCTGGATCAGCTCGACCGTCAGGGTGACGTTGTCACCGGGCATGACCATCTCGCGGCCGGCTTCCAGCTCGATGGAGCCGGTGACGTCCGTGGTGCGGAAGTAGAACTGGGGGCGATACTTGTTGAAGAACGGGGTGTGACGCCCGCCTTCGTCCTTGCCCAGCACGTAGACGGCGGCCGTGAACTTGGTGTGGGGGGTGATGCTGCCGGGCTTGGCCAGAACCATTCCGCGCTCCACGTCCTTGCGCTCCACGCCGCGGAGCAGGATTCCCGCGTTGTCGCCGGCCTGGCCCTGGTCCAGGGACTTCTTGAACATTTCCACGCCGGTCACGACCTTCTTGACGGTCTCGCGCAGGCCGATGATCTCCACTTCCTCGCCGACCTTGACCACGCCGGCTTCGATGCGGCCGGTCACCACGGTGCCGCGGCCGGTGATGGTGAAGACGTCTTCCACGGGCATGATGAAGGGCTTGTCAACGGGCCGGGCGGGATTGGGGATGTAGGCATCCACCGCGTCCATCAGCTCGTAGATGCACTTCACGTCGGGGGAATTGGGATCGGTGGCGTGCTCCATGGCCAGCTTGGCCGAGCCGCGGATGATGGGAATGTCGTCGCCGGGGAAGCCGTAGGAGGTGAGCAGCTCGCGCAGCTCCATCTCCACCAGGTCGCTCAGCTCGGGGTCGGCGATGTCGATCTTGTTCATGAACACGACGATGTAGGGCACGCCCACCTGACGGGCCAGGAGGATGTGCTCCCGGGTCTGGGGCATGGGGCCGTCGGTGGCGGCGACCACGAGGATCGCTCCGTCCATCTGGGCGGCGCCGGTGANNCGGCGTGACCGGGGCAGTCCACGTGGGCGTAGTGGCGGTTCTTGGTCTGGTATTCCACGTGCGCGGTGTTGATCGTGATCCCGCGGGCCTTCTCTTCAGGGGCGGAGTCGATCGCTTCATAGGACTTGGCGGTTCCGCCCTGGGTCACGGACAGAAGGGTCGCGATGGCGGCCGTCAGGGTCGTCTTGCCGTGGTCCACATGTCCGATGGTGCCGATGTTGACGTGGGGCTTGGAGCGATCAAATTTCTCTTTGGCCACAGATGCCTCCTGGAGGTGGGGGGGGAGATGGGGTGTACTAGGAAGCTTCACGGAAAAAAGTGGAGCCCACATCCGGGATTGAACCGGAGACCTCGTCCTTACCAAGGACGCGCTCTACCACTGAGCTATGTGGGCCTGTACTTTTTGGAGCGGGAAACGGGGTTCGAACCCGCGACATTCAGCTTGGAAGGCTGACGCTCTACCAACTGAGCTATTCCCGCATTCGACCAGTCTTCCGCGAAAGAACTGGTGCCTAGAGAAGGATTCGAACCTCCGTAGGGCGGTGCCCGGCAGATTTACAGTCTGCTGCCATTAACCACTCGGCCATCTAGGCATTGTCAAAGCACCCGAACCGGAGCCTTGTGGGACAAAGCTTTCCTGAGCGGGAACGATAAGGCTAGCACGGCGCCTGGGGGGACACAAGAAAAAAGATTCAGTGTTGCCGCCTCTGGGCCAGCACGCGGAACAGCATGACCGCCGCGGCGCTTGAGACGTTCAAGCTCTCGATGCCCCCCGGCATGCCGATCCCCAGCAGGCCGTCGCAGTGTTCCTGGATCTTCTGGTGCAGCCCCTCGCCCTCGGAGCCCAGCACCAGCACGGTGCCGCGGTCGAAGGGCTCCTCCAGGTAGTCCCGGCTGCCCGGGCCCCCGGCGAGGCCGTAGACCCAGGCGCCGGCCTCCTGCAGCTGCTCCAGGGCCCGGGCCAGGTTCACCACCCGCACCAGGGGGATCCGGCCGGCGGTGCCGGCGCTGGCCCGCATAACGGTCTCGTTCACCTGGGCCGAACGCCGCTCGGGAAAGACCACGCCGTCCACCGCCGCGCCGGCGGCGGAGCGGAGGATGGCCCCGAAATTGTGCGGATCGCTGATGCCGTCCAGGGCCAGGACCAGGGCCTTGGAGCCCCGCTCCCGCACCTGGGCCAGGAGGGTGTCCATGGCGGCCAGGGTGATGGCCTCCCCTTCGCCCAGGACGCCCTGGTGCCGCTGGCCCTGGCTGCGCCGGTCCAGGCTGTCCATGGGCTCGCGGTGGACCACGACGCCCTGCTCCCGGGCGGCGGTGCGGAGCTTGGCCGCCCGCTCCCAGGCGGCGGGGGCGATGCGGAGGGTCTGGAGTTCGCCCCGTTCCAGGGCTTCTTCGCAGGCGTGGGGGCCCAGGTAGCGCATCAGAAGGCCTTCTTGAATCCCACGGACCAGAGGTGGCCCATGCCGCCCACCCGGGTGACGGAGCCGGGATTGGTGCCGTAGCCGGTGGACTTCCAGTAGCCGTCCAGGTTCTGCACATCGGTGACCTGGACCTGGCGGTACTGGTAGCCCACGTTCACCTCTCCGCCGAACACCCTGTAGCCGACGCCCGCCGACATGCCCGAAGACTTGGCGCCGCCCACCAGGGGTTCCACGTTGGAGGAGGGGAGCAGCCCCGGATCCAGGGACACGCCCAGGCGCGCCACCCAGTTCTTCATGATGGTGAGTTCGCCCATGAGGCTCAGGCCGAAACCGCTCCGGAAGGCGGTGTTCTCCCCCGATCCGGAGACGGGGCCGCCGCCGGCTGGAGTGGCGGTGGGGTAGCCGGGCAGCTCCATCTGGGCCCCCATCATGTAGCGGACATCCGCCTCCCAGGTGAAGAGGGTGTTCACCCGCTGGCGCAGGCCGAGGGTGAGCTTGCCCGGCAGGGTGATGCCGCCGCTGCTCGGTTGGAGCTGGGTGCCGGGCTTGACTGAGGTGCTGGTTCCGGTGGGCGCCGAACCGTAGCCGGAAAGGGCGTAGTAGTTGGGCCCGTTGGGTCCGTAGTTGGCGGACAGGGGCAAGGTGGTCTTTATGGCCCCCACATAAGTTCCCCCGATGGTCCAGCGGGAATCCAGGGCCCAGCGGAAGCCCAGGGAGTAGGAAGGGGCGAGCTTGTCGCCCTCCTGGTGCAGGTCGGTCTCCATGAGCCCAAGCGGGGTGGTGCCGCCGGGGGAGTTGGGATTGTTGATGACCGTGCGCACCATGTTGTCCCAGGAATACTGGACCCGGGTGAGGCCGAGGCTGGCTCCGAACGCCCAGTTGGGGGAGGCGGCCCAGCCGATCTGCCCCTCCAGCCGTCGGGTGGCCAGGTCGATGGCTTGGCCCTGGAAGCGCCCGGTGTATTCCATGGGCATCTCCACATGCCGCATAAACGGCTCGTCGAGTTTGAGCCCGAGCACCAGGGTGGGGTTGAGCCGCCAGGCGGCCCCCATGGCCGGCAGGAACCGGTTCCGGTTCGAGCTGACCTGCGTCTGCTGGTTGGACTGGAGGGCGGCGTTGGCGTCCTGCAACTCCATGCCCGCCGACAGATAGGCGCTGCGGTCGTCGCGCAGGGTGGCGAGCAGGGCCGGGTTGATGGCGGCCGCCTCGAGGCTGTTGCCGTAGGCGACGCCGGCGCCGCTGCGGGCGATGCCCACCGGGTCGGAAGCAGGCAGCGCCCAGGACTGCGCGGCCAGGTGGGGCGCCCCCAGCCCCGCCAGGAGCCCCAGCGTGCCCACCCCGATCCTTACCCTCATTCGCGCCATACCTCAGACCTCCGACTGGATGCCCGGCCTCCAAGGTGACCGGGACATCCCCATGTGATCAACGAAGAACTAGAATGGCGTGAAGCGGAGTTTAGTCCAAGCGTCTATATTGAGATCCGCCCCCGGGAAGTGGGAACCTCTGGCTTTTCAAAGGTTGAAAGCTACCGGCAACCCGGGTCGGAAGGGTGGGCGCCCGGACTCGGCCCGGGCCCAGGGAATGAGTCTATAATTAATCATTTGAACAGCTTCGGAATCTGGGGGGAAAGTGAAGATCCATGGTTTCCTGCTTGCCGGCTGGGTTGGCTTGACCCTCGGCTGTATCGGTCCCAACCGTCCTCCGTCCGCGGCCTCGGTTGCCGACAGCCCTGAACATGTGGCCCAGAGGGACTACATCGTTGGCGAACCGAAGCTCGCCCACGCCGGAGAAGCCATGGTCCGGGTCCAGGACTACTGGACCCAGAAGCAATACCAGGGGAATGTGATCCTGGACCGGCAGTTGACCCTGGCCACCAGCCATCGGGTCATGGTCCTGCCCCACGGCCGGGTGCTCAAGGCGTTGGGACCGATCAATCTCCAGGGTGTTCAATATATTAGATACGTGGATGCCAGCGACGAGGACGGCACCAGCGCGATCCTCTATGTCCGGATGGATGGAACCATGGCCGATTTCTTGTATGAAAGGGGGGGCCCCGGCACGGAAAAAGGCATGGCGAAAATCACCAGGATGGCGCCGTCCTCGTTCAGATTGCCGTTGAACCTCCCNNAGGGGAGGTTCAATATTCGAGTGTAGGAATCTGGTCAACGAATGTCCGTTTTCAGGCTCCCAGCAAACTCCGGGCATGGGCCAGGGCCTCTGGCCGGTCCGGGTGGCCCGACAGCAGCCGGGCCAGCTCCCGCACCCGTTCCGCCCCCGCGAGCCAGGCCAGGCCGCTGCGGGTGCGCCCGTCCTGGACTTCCTTGCGCAGCAGGCCGTGGTGATCGGCCCGGGCCGCCACCTGGGCCAGGTGGGTGACCGCCAGCACCTGGTGCCGCCGGCCCAGTTCCCCCACGGCGGCGCCCACGGCGATGGCGGTCTCGCCGCCGATGCCGGCGTCCACTTCGTCGAGCACCAGCACCAGCGGCTCCCCCCCGTCGCCGCCCAGGGCCATGCCGGCCCCCTGCAGGGCCAGCATCAGCCGGCTCAGCTCGCCGCCGCTGGCGATCTTGGCCAGGGGCCGGAAGCCTTCGCCGACGTTGGGCTCGATCCAGATGGCCAGGGCGGAGCAGCCCTGGGCGGAGACCCGGACGGGGCGCCCGGCCTGGGTCACGGGACTGGCGGGATCCTCGGCCAGGGTCAGGCGGACCTGCAGGCGGGCCCCGGCCATGCCGAGATGCTTCAGGCGCTTGTGGACTTCCTTCTCCAGCCCGGGCACCTGGGCGGCGCGGCGCTGGTGCAGGGCCTCGGCGGCGGCGCGGTAGGCTTCGCAGGCCCGGGCCAGGGCGGCTTCCAGGTCCTTGAGGCTGGTGCTCCCCGCCTGCAGGTCATCCTGTTCCTGCTTGAGCTCGGCCAGGCGCCCGGCCAGCTCGTCCGGTTCGCAGCGGTGGCGGCGGGCCAGCTTTTCGAACTGGGCCAGACGGGCTTCCAGCGCCTCGATGCGGTCCACGCCCTCCCGGGACCAGCGGATGGTCTGGTCCTGGGCCAGGGCCAGCAGGTCCTCCAGTTCCAGCATCACCGAGCGCAGGCGGTCCACCTCCGCCTGGGCCTCGGGCAGGATCTGGGCGGTGCGCGCCAGGGCCCGGTGGCCGCTCTCCACGTGGCGCCCGGCCTGGTCCAGCTCCTCGGCGCTCTCGCGGAAGGACGCCTCCAGCTGGACGGCATGGCGCAGGGGCTCGCGTTCCGAGCGCAACTGGCCCCATTCCCCGGGCCGCGGGGCGAGCTTCTCCAGATCGCCGATCTGCTCCTCCAGCCAAGCCAGGCGCTCGCCGCGCTGGGATTCGCTCCGCTTGCGGGCGGACAGCCGGGCCTGGGCTTCCCGGACCTCACCGGCCTGGGCCTGCAGGTCGACCCGGATGCCGAGCACTTCGTCCAGCAGGCCCAGGTGCCGCTCCTCGGCCATCAGGGACTGGTGATCGTGCTGGCTGGTGAGACGCATCCAGATGCGTCCCGCCTCCCGCAGGTCGGCCAGGCTGCAGGCCCCGCCGTTGAGCCAGGCCCGGCTCCGGCCGTTGGCGGCGACTTCCCGGCGCAGCACCACCGGCTGTTCTTCGGGCAGCCCACGCTCGCCCAGGAAGGCCTGCCAGGCCTCGAAATTCCCTTCGGCCACCGCCTCCACCAGCGCCCGGCCGGTGCCCTGGCGGACCAGATCGCCGTCGCCCCGGGCCCCGACCAGGAGGGAGAGGGCGTCCACCAGCAGGGATTTGCCCGCTCCGGTCTCCCCGGTGAGAACGGTGAAGCCGGACCGCAGGTCGATGGAGAGATCCTCGACCAGGGCGAGGTTTTGGATGCGCAGGGATGCCAGCATGGAACCAGGGTAGCCGGAATGGCCATTGACAGCGGCCGCCCCCGCACCGAAGATGGAATCTCTGAGTTCTTTGTCAGTTCCATAGTGAGCTATCCAGAAAGGTGGAGGGACGGGCCCTGTGAAACCTTGGCAACCTGCTTGATGCAAGGTGCCAATTCCTGCCGGCGGCGACGCCGGATAGATACCGAGCGGATGTGACTGCCAACGAGAACACAGACAGACCACAAGCCAAGGGGGCCCGATCCAGGATCGGGCCCCCTTTGTGGCGTTCGGCTCCCATTCAACAGCTATTGGAGGCAGCATTTTGAAGATTCTCAAATTCGGAGGGACCAGCATCGGCTCCGCTGCGGGCCTGGGCCGCTGCGCGGGCATCATCGACCTGGAACTGCCCGCCGGCGGCCTGGTGGTGGTTTCGGCCCTGGGCGGCTGCACGGAGACCCTGCTGCAGGCCGTGGCCGCCTCGGCCCGGGGCGACTTCGCCGGCGCGGCAGGGGTCCAGGCCGCCCTGGAACGGCGGCACTGGGGCCTGGCCGAGGAGCTGGGCATCTCCCGGGAGCTGCGCTCCAGCTGGCAGCCCCTGTTCCAGTGCCTGGCGGACCTTCTGAAGGGGATGGCGCTGGTGGGCGAAGCCTCGCCCCGCTCCCGGGACGCGGCCATGGCGGTGGGGGAGACCCTCGCCGCCCACCTGCTGGCGGCCCTGCTGCGGCACCGGGGCCGGGCCGCGGCCTTCCGCGACGCGCTGGAAGTGATGCGCACCGACGACCGCCACGGCCGGGCCCGCCCGGACCGCCCAGGCCTGCTGGGGGCCTGCGGGCCCTGGAAGGAGGCCCTGGACCGGGGCGCCCTGTGGGTGACCCAGGGGTTCCTGGGCACCGCCCCCAACGGCGCGGTCACCACCCTGGGCCGGGGCGGATCGGACACCAGCGCCACCCTGCTGGGGGAGGCTCTGGGCGCAGATGAAGTCCAGATCTGGACCGACGTGGACGGCATCCTCAGCGCCGACCCGAGCCTGGTGCCCCAGGCCCGGCCCATTCCGGTCATGAGCCTGCGCGAGGCCGCGGCCCTTTCGGCCTTCGGGGGCAAGGTGCTGCACGCCGACTCCCTGGCCCCCGTGAGCCGGTCGGGGTTCCGGCTGGTGCTGGCCAACACCCTCCAGCAGGCCGGGGGACGGACCGAGATCCGCGCCCAGGCCCCGCGGCGCGCGCCCGGGGAAATCACCTCGGTGGCCTACAAGGAGGGGGTCTGCTGCCTGCGCCTGCCCCCGGCCCCGGAGCCCGACCTGTTCGAACGGCTGTTCCAGGCGGCCACCCGGCTGCAGGAGGCCGGTGCCGCCCTCTACGGCCTGCTGGCCACCCCCGACGGCGGCCTCCTGGTGGCCAGGGCCGAGACCGCGTCCGCGGAGGCCGTGCTCCTGGAGCTCGCCGCCTCCGGCCTCGCCCTGGAGCGCGGCCTGGCCGTGGTCGCCCTGGTGGGGGAAGGACTCCAGGAGGCGCCCGGACGGGCCCTGGGCCTCCTGGCCCCCTTGGACGGGGAGCCCATTGCGGCCATCCTTGCAGGCGATACAGGGGTTTCCCTCGCCTTCCTGATCCCCGAGAACCGGCTGGGCGAGCTCGTGCCCCGACTCCACCAGCACTGTGTCGAGAAAGAGCACGCCCATGGCCACTGATTTCGCTGAAGCTCTCAAGTCGGGTCAATGCTTCCTGTTCGACGGCTCCACCCCCACTGTCCTCTACGAACGGGGGGTGTACATCAACCGCTCCTTCGACGAGGCCAACCTCTCCTCCCCGGAACTGGTGCGCTCCATCCACGAGGAGTTCCGGGCCGGCGGCGCCCAGATCATGACCACCAACACCTGGGCGGCCAACCAGATGAAGCTCCAGGGCTACGGCCTGAAGGAGCAGCTGGCCGAGATCAACCGGAGCGGCGCGCGCCTGGCCCGGGAGGTCCTGCAGGACGGCGCCCCCGGGTGGGTGGCGGGAGCCATCGGCCCCCTGGGCGTGCGCATCGAACCCTGGGGGCCCACCTCCTTCGACGAGGCCCAGGGCTATTTCGCCGAGCAGGCCCAGGCGCTCCTGGAGGGTGGGGTGGACCTGTTCGTGCTGGAGGGCTTCGCCGACCTGAACGAGATCCACCAGGCCATCCTGGCCATCAAGAAGGTCTGCGGACTGCCCATCGCGGCCATGATGACGCCCAACGACGAGGGCCAGACCTTGTATGGCACCGAGCCGGAATGGTACATCCGCAAGCTCACCGACTGGGGCGCCGCCCTGGTGGGGGTCAACGGCGGCAGCGGCCCCGCCCCCCTGCTGGACCTCCTCAAGCGCTTCAAGACCGTCACCGACTGTCCGCTGATCCTGCAGCCCAGCGCCGGCCTGCCGCGCATGGTGGACGGGCGGCTGCTGTACATGGCCAGCCCGGAGTACCTGGGCGAGTTCGCCCGCCAGGCCTTCCAGCTGGGCGCCCGGGCCGTGGGCGGCGACGCCGGCACCAGCGCGGCCCACATCCGCGCCATGCGCGGCGCCCTGCGCCAGGAACGGGCCTTCGTGGAGGGAATCAGCGAGCGGGCCGAGCCGGAGACTCCCCACCCGGGGGTGCCCACCGCCGAGCGCAGCGCCTTCAGCCGGAAGCTGGCCGCGGGCGGCTTCGTCATCACCGTGGAACTGGTGCCGCCCAAGGGCACCTCCACCGACAAGATGGTGGAGAAGGCCGAGCACTGCCGGCTCCGGGGGGTGGACGCCATCAACATCCCCGACGGCCCCAGGGCCATGGCGCGGATGTCGGCCCTGGCCACCGCGGTCATCATCCAGCGCCGGGTGGGCATGGAGACGCTCATGCACTTCGCCTGCCGCGACCGGAACCTGCTGGGCATCCAGAGCGACCTGCTGGGCGCGGCGGCGCTGGGGCTGCAGAACGTCCTGGCCATCACCGGCGATCCCCCCAAGCTCGGCCCCTACCCCACCGCCACCGCGGTGTTCGACGTGGACGCCATCGGCCTTGTGAACATCGTCAGCCAGCTGAACCGGGGCCTGGACCTGGGCGGCAGCGACATCGGCATCCCCACCCGGTTCTGCGTCGGGGTGGGCGCCAACCCGGTGGCCGTGGACATGGACCGGGAGATGCAGCGCTTCCGCTACAAGGTCGAGGCGGGGGCGGAATGGGCCATCACCCAGCCCATCTTCGACGCTGACGCCCTGTTCCATTTCCTGGAGTTCGCCACCCCGCTGGGGATCCCCATCATCGCCGGGATCTGGCCGCTCAAGAGCCTGCGCAACGCCGAGTTCATGGCCAACGAGGTGCCCGGCGTGCGGGTGCCGCCGGAGATCCTGGCGCGCATGGCCCGCTGGACCTCCGCCGGCGACCAGCTCAAGGAGGGCATCGCCATCGCCCAGGAGACCATCGCCAAGGTGCGTCCGTCGGTGCGGGGACTGCAGCTGTCCGCGCCCCTGGGCCAGGTGGAGCTGCTGGACTCGCTCATGGGGATCGGCCGATGACCGCCCCGGCCCGGGTGCGGTTCCTGCCGGAGGACCTGCTGGTGGAGGCCCCGTGGGGCACCCCGCTGCAGGCCATCGCCGACGCGGCCGGCGCCGACCTCACCTTCGGCTGCCGCAGCGGCTCCTGCGGCACCTGCCGGATCCGGGTCCTGGCGGGACAGGAGCACTGCTCGGCCATGACTCCGGAGGAGCGGGATTTCCTCCGGGGCCTGGACGCGCCCGGGGACCACCGGCTGGCCTGCCAGGTGCGGGTGGAGGGCGACATGGACCTGGAATACCTGAGGATCGAAAAATGACCACTTTGGCCTCCCTGCTTCTGGAACGGGTGCTGCTGCTGGACGGCGGCATGGGCACGCAGATCCTGGCACGCAAACCCACCGTGGACGACTTCGGCGGCACCGCCCTGGAAGGCTGCATGGAGCTGCTGAACGAGCGGCGGCCGGAGTGGATCCGGGACATCCACGCCGCCTACCTGGACGCCGGCGCCGACGCGGTGGAAACCAACACCTTCGGCGCCAACCAGGTGGTGCTGTCGGAGTTCGGGATCCCGGAACGGACCGAGGCGCTGAACCTCGCGGCCGTGCGCCTGGCCCTGGAGGTGGCCCGCTCCTACGACCGGCGCCGCTATGTGATCGGCTCCGTAGGGCCCGGCACCAAGCTGCTCACCTTGGGCCACATCCACTATGCCGGCCTGTACGCCAGCTACCTGGCGCAGATGCGCGGGCTGGTGCTGGGCGGGGTGGACGCCGTCCTGATCGAGACCTGCCAGGACCTGGGCCAGATCAAGTGCGCCGTGCGGGCCGCGCGGGAGGCCATGGCCCAGCTGGGCCGAGCCTGTCCGGTGTGGGTGCAGGCCACCGTGGAGACCACCGGGACCCTGCTGCTGGGCACCGAGATCCAGGCGGTGCTCACCTCCGTGGAGATGCTCGGCATCGACGTCCTGGGCCTCAACTGCGGCACCGGGCCCGACGAGATGCACGCGCCCCTGCAGACCCTGGCGGAGCTGTCCCCGTTCAGCCTGAGCTGCCTGCCCAACGCCGGCCTGCCGGTGAACCAGGACGGAGCCCTGGTCTACCCCCTGGACCCCGGGCCGTTCGCCGAGAAGGTGGCCCACCTGGCCGGGAAGTTCGGCCTCAACATCGTGGGCGGCTGCTGCGGCACCACCCCGGAGCACATCCGCGCCCTGCGCGAGCGCCTGGGCGCGGGCGGCCTGACCCACCGCACCCCGCGCATGGAGCGCTCGGCGGCGAGCCTGTACCAGAGCGTGACCCTGCAGCAGGAGCCCCCCCCGCTGATCGTGGGCGAGCGGACCAACGCCAACGGCTCCAAGCGCTTCCGCGACCTCCTGGCCAGGGAGGACTACGACGGCCTGGTGGAGATCGCCCGGGACCAGCAGCGGGAAGGCGCGCACATGCTGGACGTGTGCGTGGCCTACGTGGGCCGGGACGAGGCCCGGGACATGGTCACCTTCCTGCGCAAGGCCGTGCCCCAGGTGCTGCTCCCGCTCATGATCGACACCACCGAAGTGCCGGTGCTGGAGTGCGCGCTGCAGAACGCCCCCGGCAAGTGCGTGGTCAACTCCATCAATTTCGAGGACGGCGAAGGCCGGGCCCGGAAGGTGCTGGAGCTCTGCCGCAGCTACGGGGCCGCCGTGGTGGCCCTCACCATCGACGAGCAGGGCATGGCCCACAGCGCCGAGCGCAAGCTGGCCGTGGCCCAGCGCCTCTACGACCTGGTGGTGGGCGAGTATGGCTTCGACCCTTCGGACCTCATCATCGATCCCCTCACCTTCACCCTGGGCAGCGGCGACGAGACCTTCCGCCGCTCGGCCCTGGAGACCCTGGAGGCGATCCGGCAGATCAAGCAGCGCTTCCCGGGCGTGCTCACCATCCTGGGCGTGAGCAATGTCAGCTTCGGCCTGGCGCCCCGGGTCCGGCACGTGCTCAACGCGCTCATGCTCTACCACGGGGTGAAGGCCGGCCTTGACCTGGCCATCTTCAACGCGGCCAAGGTGATCCCCGTGGCCTCCATCCCCGCGGACCAGCGCTCGGCCACCGAAGACCTGATCTTCGACCGCCGGCGCGAAGGCTATGATCCGCTGAAGGTGGCCATGGCCCTGTTCGGCGACGGGCCCGGCCACCAGGCCGAGGAGGACACCGGCGAGGACCTGCCGGTGGAGGAGCTGCTCAAGCGCGACATCCTGGGCGGCGAGAAGCGGCGGATCCTGGACCACGTGGACCAGGCCCTGAAGACCGTGCCCCCCCTCGACCTCATCAACCGGGTCCTGCTGGACGCCATGCGCATCGTGGGCGAGCGGTTCGGAGCCGGGGAGATGCAGCTGCCGTTCGTGCTGGAGAGCGCCGAGGCCATGAAGGCCGCGGTGAAGCGCATCGAGCCCCACCTGCCCAAGGAGTCGTCGTCCACCAAGGGCCGGGTGATCCTGGCCACGGTCAAGGGCGACGTCCACGACATCGGNNAACCTGGTCGAGATCATCCTCTCCAACAACGGCTACGAGGTGCTGAACCTGGGCATCAAGCAGCCGGTGGAGAGCATCCTGGCCGCCCTGGACGGGTTCCCGGCGGACGCCATCGGCCTGTCCGGGCTGCTGGTGAAGTCCACCACGGTCATGCGCGACAACCTGGCCTTTATGGAAGAGCTGGGCCTGCGCATCCCGGTCATCCTGGGCGGCGCCGCCCTGACCCGGGATTTCGTCGCCGAGCAGTGCCAGAGCGCCTACAGCGGCAAAGTCCTGTACGCGGAGGACGCGTTCGAGGGGCTCCGGCACATGAACGCGATCGTGTCCGCCGGCCCGGCTCCGGAACCCAGGCCTCCGGCCCAGGACCCGTCCGGCATCACCATCGTGCACCGGGGCGCCGCGCCCACCCCGCTGTCCCCGGACGGCCAGAGCACCTGGGTGAAGCGGGGCCTGGAGCTGCCCTCGCCCCCCTTCTGGGGCGTGCGCGAAGCCGGCCACAGCGTGGCCGAAATCTTCGAGTTCCTGGATTCCTTCGTGGTGATCCGGAACCGCTGGTCGTTCACCCAGGGCAAGCTGGACGACGCCGCCTTCGAAGCGGTGCTCAAGCTGAAGGCGGAGCCGCTGCTGGACCAGTGGAAGGAGCGGATCCTGGCCGAGGGCCTGCTGGAACCCCGG
Source organism: Holophagaceae bacterium (assembly GCA_003165415.1). GTDB lineage: Bacteria > Acidobacteriota > Holophagae > Holophagales > Holophagaceae > Mesoterricola. The sequence continues at coordinate 32,190 of PLUC01000090.1, read as the reverse complement.
GCCCTGTACGGCTATTTCCCCGTCCGGGCCGAGGGGGACCGGCTCCTGGTCTACGCCCCGGACCGGGTCCAGGTGCTGGCCCGGATCCCCTTCCCGCGCCAGAGCCAGGGCCGGCGCCTGTGCATCGCCGACTTCTTCGAGCCCGCCTCCTCCGGGCGGTTCGACGTGCTGCCCCTGCAGCTGGTCACCCTGGGCCCCAAGGCCGCGGAGCTGGCGGGGCGGCTCTACCGCGCCGACCAGTATTCCGACTATTTCCTGTTCCACGGCCTGGCGACGGAACTCACCGAAGCCTATGCCGAGCGCCTGCACCGCAATATTCGGCGGGAACTGGGCATCCACGGCCAGGACGCCCCGCAGCTCCGCCANNGCCACCCTGCTGGAACTCCTGGGCGGCTCGGCCATCGGCGTGACCATTTCCGAACAGTTCCAGATGGACCCGGAGTACACCACCTCCGCCCTGGTGGCCTGGCATCCCCAGGCCCGTTATTTCGCGGTATAAATATTTAATGCATTGAAAAATGAAGGAAAGGCTTGATTATTTCTGGCTCATTAGCCAGTCCACCAACCGGCGGTGAAACGATTCCGGATTGTCCAGATCAGTTTCATATAAACGAGGAGAAGACTCGAGATCCCAGGCGGGAAGCTCTTCCGAGACGGAAGTCTCGCGTTCCCAATCCTCCGCCCTTTTCGTTTCCAGTGTCAGGACGGTTGCCCCACCCATATCTGCCTCCTTCTGATCAAAACATCTGTACTCAAGATAGGCATCTGGCAATCTAATGCCATATGTCGCGGATTCTTCAAACCCGGGTCCCCCCCCTCTACCCCCCCTCCGGTCCGGTGCGGGTCATGCTGTTCGGGGAGGCCCCCGGCCCCAGGGGCGCCGACCAGAGCGGGGTGCCGTTCTGGGGCGACCGCGCCGGGGTGCTGGTCTACCGGGCCCTGGAAGCCGCCGGCCTGGCCCGGGTGCCCGCGGAGGCCTACGCGCGCTGGGACGGCGCCGCGCTCCGGGAAAAGGGCCTGGTCCCAGAGCTCCGGGGCGCCGCCCTGAGCAACGCCTTTCCGTTCTGCCCCAGCCGGGATCTCCAGACCTTCCGGGCCCCCTCCGACGCCGAACTGCGGCACCCCGACAATCGGGCCCGGCTCAGCCTGGAATTGGCCACCGCTGCCGGGCGCTGCCCGGAAGTGTTGAGGGTGATCACCCTGGGCAAGCGGGCCCAGTGGATCTTCCAGAACCTGGAGGGGGCGCCGGCGTTCCAGCTGCACAGCCTGCCCCACCCCTCCGCCCAGGGCCTGCTCCAGGCCGCCCCCGGCAAAGGCAAGGGACTGAAAATGATAGACCTGCAAAAGGAGTGGGAGGCGGCCCTGGCCTCCCTCCTGGAATAGCCCTAGGAATTTCTGGGTTTTGATGGTCTTCTAGGGGATCGCGCAGCGTTTTCAAGGACGTTGGGCACTGGAGGAACGCATGGCCCGTTTGAACGAGACCTGGAAGGTCGCGCAGGAAGGCGTGGCCCTGGCCACCGAACTGCATTCGAAACTCAAGATCAGTCACCGCCAGGCCAAGGGCCTGATCGACTCCGGCTGCGTCAAGGTCAACGGCCAGGACGCCCACGCCTACGGCCACCGGCTCCAGCCGGAGGACGGGGTGGAGGTCAGCTTCGACCCGGACATGGTCTATGCCGCCCTGCCCCGGCCCAGCAAGTCCAGCGACACCCCCTTCGAGATCCTGTGGGAGGACAAGCACCTGGTGTTCGTGAACAAGCCCGCGGGCCTGCTCACGGTCCCGGCCGAGAAGCACCAGGATCCCTGCCTGGCCGAGGCCCTCACCGACCATTACCGCCGGCGCGGCTTCAAGCGCTTCCACCTGTTCATCGCCCACCGCCTGGACCGCTACACCTCCGGGGTCCTGGTCTTCGCCAAGACCCCCGAGGCCCTGAACGGTCTCAAGAACATCTTCGAGGAGCACCATCTCCGCCGCATCTACCTGGCGATCCTGGTGGGGGAGCTGCCGGAAAACGCCGGGACCCTCTCGGACAAGCTGGTGGAGCGCAAGTCCTTGAAGATGACCGTGGTGCCCGAGGGGTCCAGGGCCAAGCAGGACGTCAAGGGGGCCAAGCTGGCCGTCACCCACTACCGGGTCCTGGAGCGCCTGCCCGGGCACACCGTGGTTGAAGTCAAGCTGGAGACCGGACGCCGGAACCAGATCCGGGTGCAGTTCGCCGAGCGCGGCTTCCCGCTGCTGGGCGACCAGGTCTACGGCGCGCCCAGCGACAGCCTGGACCGCCAGGCGCTGCACGCCGAGCTGCTGGGGTTCAAGCATCCGGTCACCGAAGAGACCATCACCGTCACCGCCCCGATGCCCGCCGACATGGAGAACGTGCTCAAGGCCCTGCGCAACGCCCGCCGGGTGGTGCGCGCCGAGGCCGGCATCACCGGCGAGGCCGGACTGTACAAGCCCAAGATCACCAAGACCCGCAAAATCGAGCGGCGCAAGCGCTCGGAGCGTTTCGCCGAACCCGAGCAGCGCCCGGCCAGGCCGCGCGCCGCCGGCAAGCCTGCCGGAGCCGCGCGCCGGCCCGCCCCCAAAAAATAAATTACGACCTCTCTGAGATCCCATCCCGGAACTGCTGCAGCAGCCCCAGCAGCGCCTTGCTCTCCCAGTCCTCCAGGATGGCCGCCACTTCCCGGCACAGCTCCGCATGCACCGGAGCCAGACGGGCCTCCAGGGCCTCCCCCTCGGGGGTCAGGCGGACCAGGGAACCCCGGCGGTCGGCCGGATCCTCCCGCTTCTGCACCAGGCCCGCCCGGACCATGCGCTCCACCAGCCGGGGCACGTCCGCGCTGCGGGAGATCATGCGCCGGCGCAGTTCCCGGATCAGGTAGCCATCCGCCGGACCGCCCTTGAGGATCCGCAGCACATTGAACTGCTGGTCGGTGATCTTGGCGGGCTTGAACAGGCGGTCGTCCGACAGCCGCCCCACATACTCGCGGGTGAGCAGGACGGCCAGGATGATCTCCTGGCCCGGATCCATGGGCTTGTTGATCTGGAGTTCCTCACGCAGTCTCATTTTGAACTCCCAGATGCGCATCCCCCCCGGGTGGCCGGAGGGTCAGGGTGGAGCTGAAAAAAACGGCTGGTAATCACGTTGTCTCTTTTTTTTAAAGCGGCCTGCAAGCCAGTGGTTATGCGATAATTGCCGGGAGCCAGATTAGCAAAGTGCGCCGGTTTCTCAAAAAGGTCTTGCGTCTTCAAAAGAAGAGTATAGCTTTGAGATATGGGTGTTTGAACACCTATTTTCCCCGGAGGTTTCATGAAACTCGTTTCCAACGCCCGCCTCTTCCCTGTGCTGGCCCTGATCCTCGCGCTGCCGGGAATCGCCCCAGTCCAGGCCGCCCAGCCCGCCACCCCGGCCGTGGAGACCTACGTCATCGACCCGGTCCATTCCGGAGCGAAGTTCGAGATCGCCCACCTGCTGGTCAGCACGGTCTCCGGCCAGTTCAACAAGTTCGAGGGAACCATCAGCCTGAACCGCGCGGACCTCTCCAAATCCAGCGTGGACGTGGTCATTGACGCGTCCAGCATCAGCACGGGCACCGAGGCCCGGGACAAGCACCTGCGCTCCGACACCTTCTTCGATGTGGCGAAGTATCCGACCATCACCTTCAAGAGCACCTCCGTGACCGACCTGGGCCAGGGCAACCTGCAGGTGGGCGGCGTCCTGACCATGCACGGGGTGTCCAAGCCGATCGTCATCGCCGTCAAGGGCTGGGCCACCGGCGCGGGCATGAAGCCCGGCACCTTCCAGGCCGGCTTCCGCAAGGGCACGCTCACGCTGACCCGGTCGGACTTCGGCATCAGCGCCATGACGGGGCCCATCGGCAAGGAAGTGGACATCACCCTCAGCGTGGAAGCGAACAAGGTCCCTTAAGGAGGCGCCCATGAGCGAACCCAAGATCGCAGCCCTGAAACCCGAAGTGCTCACCCTGGAGCCCGGCACCTACTACTGGTGCGCCTGCGGTGCCTCCGCCACCCAGCCGTTCTGCAACGGCGCGCACAAGGGCACCGGCATCGTCCCGGTGAAGTTCGATATCACGGAAACCACCAAGGTGGCCATGTGCAACTGCAAGCACACCGGCACCAAGCCCTTCTGCGACGGCACCCACAAGAGCCTTAATCTCTAGCGCGGCCGGTTCAGGCTAGACTGGGGGTTCTTTCGGCCCTCTGCCGGTGAGTTCTGCCCATGAATCATCCCCTGACACCTGAAACCGGCGACACGCCCCTGGCGCCAGGCATGCGGCTTCCCCTCAGCCAGCGAACCCGGCTGAGCCCGGAGGCCGTGGCCGAGATCAAGGCGGCGGCGGCCAAGTACCCGGACCGGCTGGCGGGCACCCTTCCCGCCCTGTACATCGCCCAGCGGGAATTCGGCTTCATCAGCCTGGCGGCCATGAAGGAAGTGGCGGCGGCCCTGGAGGTGCCCGAAGGGCACGTGTACGGGGTGGCCACCTTCTATACGATGTTCCGCAAGCGGCCCGTGGGGCGTTTCCACCTGCAGGTGTGCACCAACGTCTGTTGCGCGCTCAACGGCGCCTACGAGCTGCTGCGCAAGGCGGCCGAGAAGACCGGCGCGGCCCCGGGCGAAGGGCCCACCGGGGACGGGATGTGGAGCCTGGAGGAGGTGGAATGCCTGGCCTCCTGCGGCAGCGCCCCCTGCCTGCAGGTGAACGAGGCGGTGTACGACGAGTTCGTGGACGAGGCCGGGCTGGAGGCCATCCTGGACGCTTGCCGCCGCGGCGACTACAGCCCGTGGGGGGAGTGAGCATGGCCCGCATCCGCACCAAGCCCGATCCCCAGCGCTACACCTTCGACGGCTTCGGCTCGGCCCAGTACCCCAATCTCATGCTCCTGGGCGCCGGGGACCTGGACAACTGGACCCTGAAGGCCTACCGGGACAAGTGGGGGGGCTACCAGTCCCTGGGCAAGGCCCTGAAGATGGAGCCGGCCGCGGTCACCGGGGAGGTGAAGGTCTCGGACCTGAGGGGCCGCGGGGGGGCGGGCTTCCGCACCGGCCTGAAGTGGGGCTTCATGCCCAAGGACACCCCGGAACGGAAGCTGACCCGCTACCTGGTGTGCAACGGCGACGAAGGGGAGCCCGGGACGTTCAAGGACCGGGCCATCCTCGAATACAACCCGCACCAGCTGATCGAGGGCATGATCATCGCCGGCTGGGCCATGCAGTGCCGGCTGGGGTTCATCTACCTGCGCGGGGAGTTCGGCTGGCTGGTGGACAAGCTGGAGGCCGCCATCCAGCAGGCCCGGGATGCCGGCTACCTGGGCAAGAACATCCAGGGCACCGGCTGGGACTTCGACCTGCTCACCTACCGCGGCGCCGGCGCCTACATCTGCGGCGAGGAGACCGCCCTGCTCAACAGCCTGGAGGGCCGGCGGGGCGAGCCCAGGGTCAAGCCGCCGTTCCCGGCCCAGGCGGGGGCCTTCGGCCAGCCCACCACCGTCAACAACGTGGAGACCCTGGCCGCAGTGCCGGTGATCCTGCGCATGGGCGGGGCCCAGTACGCCCGGATCGGCCTCCCCGGCAACACCGGCACGCGCATCTACTGCCTGTCCGGGCACGTGAAGCGCCCCGGCCTGTACGAACTGCCCCTGGGCCTGCCGCTGGATTTCATCATGAATGACCTGGCCGGCGGCTCCAGCACCGGCCGGAAGATCAAGGCCGTCATCCCCGGCGGCGCCAGCGCGCCCATCTTCGATGCCAAGGATTTCGACTGCCCCATGGACTTCGACACCGTCAAGGCGCGCGGCTCCATGGCCGGCTCCGCCGGCATCATCGCCATGGACGAGGACACCTGCATGGTCCGCACCCTCCTGCGCCTGACCAGCTTCTACGCCCACGAGAGCTGCGGCCAGTGCACCCCCTGCCGGGAAGGCTGCAACTGGATGGAGATGATCCTGCACCGCATCGAGCACGGCCAGGGCCGCCCCGATGACCTCGCCCTGCTGGCCAGCCTTCCGCCCCGCATCAACATGCGCACCCTCTGCCCCCTGGGCGACGCCGCCTGCGGGCCGGTGGAATCGGCCATGGCGAAGTTCCGCAACGAATTCGAGCACCACATCACGCACAAGGAATGTCTTTGCCCCGCCCGTGTCTGACCGGAGGAGCCCAACCTTGAAACTCACCCAGGGCGAGAAATCGGAGCGCAGCCGGACCGCCATTCTCCAGGCGGCCCTGCGGCTGTTTTCGAAACAGGGCTACCGCGGCACCAGCATCCGCGAGATCGCCGCCGAGGCCGGCCTGTCCACCGGCAACGTGTACCACCATTTCCCCGACAAGGAAGCCCTGTTCACGACCCTCCTGGGCCAGTACTGGGAGGCCATCGCCAGCCGCGACTTCCCCTTCAACCGGGCCCTCGCCGCCGGCGCCTTTCCCGACGACCTGGAGGCCCTGGCCCGGGCCACCGAGGAGAGCGTGCGTGCCTACCGTCCCTACGTGGCCCTGATCTACGTGGATGTGGTGGAGATGGAAGGGACCCACATCCGCAACTTCTATTCCGGGATGTCCGGGCGCTTCGCCACCTTCCTGAACCAGCGCTACCCGGGGGACGCGCTCAAGGACCGGCTGGCGCCCGGATTCCATCCCAACACGGCCCTGATGCTGGCGAGCCGGTTCTTCCTGCACTACTTCGCGGTGGAGATCCTGTTCGGCGTCCCCCGCCAGTTCGGCCTGGGCACCCCCACCGCCATCGCCGAAATCTCCGAGATCCTCCGGTCCGGCATGTTCCGCCCGGGCACGGCCGGACAGCAGCAGGCTTAGGCTGCTTGACGGGGCGGTCGGCCGGGATTATCTTCTCAAATACATACCGACCATTCGTTTTGTAACTAGACTGTTCCCCAAAACCTTGAGGGATCCCTTGACCAACTCCATGATCATAGCGGCCGGGGTGCCGGTCGCCCTGCTGGGCGCCGCCGGCTGGCTGGTGCTGAGGCACCCTTTGCGGGTCCTGAACTGGTACGCGCGCCGGTCGCTGAAGAGCGCCGGGCTCCGGCAGGTGTCCGTCCCTTCGCCGGTGGGGCCCCAGTGCGCGTTTGTGGGCGGGTCCGGCCCGGTGCTGGCGCTGCTGCACGGGGCCGGGGACCAGGCGGGCACTTGGGCCCGGGTGGCGCCGGCCCTGGTCAGGAAGCACACCCTGGTGATCCCCGATCTCGCCGGGCACGGCGCCAGCGCGCCGGCCGCCGGCCCCATCGAGGCGGCGGCGGTGGTCGCCGGGCTGGAGGCGGTGCTGGCCAGCCTGGCCCAGGGCCAGCGGGTGACCCTGGTGGGCAACTCCCTGGGGGCCTGGATGGCCATGGTCCTCGCCGCGCGGCATCCGGAACGGACGGAACGGGTGGTGGCGGTGAACGGCGGGGCGCTGAAGGGTCCTCCCAGCTCCATCAACCTCCTGCCCCGGAACCGGGAGGAGGCCCGGGAGACCATGGCCCGGCTGCGGGATCCCGGCAGTGCCCCGGTCCCGGACAGCGTGCTGGATGAATTGGCGCGGCGGAGCCGGGGGGGGGCGCTGGCGCGGTTCGCCGCGACGGCGGCCGGCATGGAGGCCTGGGTCCTGGACGAGGCGCAGCTCCGGACCTTGGAAGTACCGGTGCGCCTGGTGTGGGGGACCGCGGACCAGCTCCTGCCCCTGGACTATGCCCAGCGGATGCTGGCGGCTCTGCCCGATGCCCGGCTGATCACCATCGACCAGTGCGGACACATTCCGCAGCAGGAGGCTCCGGGCCGGTTCCTGGCGGCCCTGGACCGGGCCCTTCACGATCAGGTCGATTGACTTCAAGGAGGAACTGCCATGCCTCACCTTCGCGTCAACAACGTCAACCTGTATTATGAATTCCAGGGCCCGGAGGATGGCGAGCTGCTCATCCTCAACAATGGGGTGTTCATGAACACCTCGTCGTGGGCCTTCCAGCTGCCGGACCTGGCCCGGCGCTACCGCGTGCTCACCTACGACATGCGCGGCCAGGGCCAAAGCGAGCATCCGGAAAGCGACTACTCCCTCGACCTGCACGCGGACGACCTGGTGGCGCTCATGGATGCCCTGGGCCTGGACAAGGCCCACATGGTCGGCACCTCGTACGGCGGCGAGCTGAACCTGCTCATGGGCATCCACCACCCGGAGCGCTGCCGCACGCTGGTGATCATCGCTTCGGTCTCCCACAGCGATCCCCTGAACGCGGCCATGATCGAGCGCTGGCGGCTGGCGGCCAAGCTGGGCGACGGGCCCCTGTTCTTCCGGCTGATCTATGCCGACACCTACTCAGAAGGCTTCCTGGTGAACCGGCCCGGCCTCATCCCGGCGGCCGAGGAACGCTATGCCATGCTCGACCTGCCGGCGGCGGTGCGCCTGATCGAGAGCTACCAGCGGTTCAACGTCACCGCCCAGCTGGGCCGGATCAAGGTCCCCACCTGCATCGCCTCGGCCGAGCAGGATATCCTCAAGCCCCGGCGCTACGGCGAGATCCTGCACAAGGGCATCCCGGGTTCCGAGTTCCACCTGATCACCGATTCGGGCCACGTGGTCGTGATCGAGAAGCCGGCGGAGGTGAACACCATCATCCTGGGCTTCCTGGCCAAACATGCCTATAAAAACTAGATGTACCCCATGGCCCTCGCCTTGAGGGTGAGTTCGGCGCGGAAATCCGGGTGGGCGACGCTGATGAGCTCCTGGGCCCGTTCCCGCACGGTCTTGCCCCTGAGCCGGGCCACCCCGTGCTCGGTGACCACGTGGTCAACCAGGGAACGGTGCAGGGTCACGGCCGCCCCCTCGGGCAGCATGGGCACGATGGTGGACACGGTTCCGCCCTTGGCCGTGCTGTAGCAGGCGATGATGCTCTTGCCCAGGCCGTCGAAGCCGGCCACCGCGCCCTCGGCGGTGTCGGACTGGCCGCCGGTGCCCGAATACTGGCTGGCGCCGATGGATTCGCTGGCCACCTGCCCGGTGAAGTCCACGGAGATGCAGTTGTTGACCGAGACCATCTGGGAGTTCTGGGCGATCACCGCCGGGTTGTTGACCCACTTGCCCCGCTCGAACTCCACGGTGACGTTGTCGTCCAGCCAGTCGTACATCTTTCGCGAGCCCATGGCGAAGGTGGCGATGAACTTGCCGGGCTTGAGCGCCTTCCTGGCGTTGGTGATGACGCCCATCTCGTAGAGCTCCATCATGGAGTCCACGAACATCTCCGTGTGCACCCCCAGGTCCTTCTTGCCCCGCAGGGCCAGGGCGGCGGCATTGGGGATGCCGCCGATGCCCAGCTGGATGGTGGAGCCGTCCGCCACCAGGTCGGCGATGTAGGCGCCGATGGCGTGGTCGGTGGGCGAGGGGTCCGGCGAGGGCAGCGCCGGCACTTCCTGGTCGTTTTCAACGAAAAAGTCCACCTGGGAGACGTGGACCTGGGTGTCGCCGTAGGTCCGCGGCAGCCGCGGGTTCACCTCCAGCACCACCAGGCGCGCCGCCTCGATGATGTCCTTCTCGTAGGTGAGGCCGATGGAGAGGGAGACGAAGCCATGGCGGTCGGGCGGGGTGCAGGTGCCGAAGAAGATGTCGGGCCGGTGCGCGTGGATCCGGTCGCTGGCGGCCCGGTGCAGCATGTTGGGCACGTAGGTGACGGTGCCGATGCCCTTCTTCAGGGACTCCCGGGAGCCGGGCGCGTGGAACCAGCTCGCCAACTCGAACCGCCCCTTCATCTCGGGCATCATGTAGAAATCGTAGGGCTTCAGGGTGAGGCAGGAGAACACCCGCACGTTCTCCACCCGGTCGCCCACGATGTGGAACCGGGACATGCAGCCCTGCGGCTCCGAAGCGCACATGGCGACGATCACGTCGTAGTCGCTGCGGATGTGCGAGACCGCCTCATCCGCGGCGACCAGCTTGCTGCGATAGATTTCCAGGTGGTTCATGACGGTGTCTCCTAGTCAAGGAACTCCGAAAGTCCGCGGGCGAGATAGCCGCCGATGGTCTCGACGAGGGCCCGCGCGTTTTTTGGCGATTCGTCGAAGGCGGTCTCGATGCCGAAATAGTGGGCCAGGCCCATGAGGTACTTGATGGCCGTCTCCTCGTCGATCTCCGGGGCCGCGGCGCAGATCCTGAACTGGGGCGGCCGCTTCCGGTAGCCGGCGGCGAAAGCCCCGTAGTAGTCGCGCACCGCCGAGGGCAGGACGAATTCGGCTTCGCGCACGATGTTGTAGCAGTACTTGTCGATGGAGAGGTAGACCAGCCACAGCCAGAGGCCGCGCAGCTCGAACTCCAGGGCGTTGAGGGGCTCCGAGCCCGGGGCGGCCAGGTTCCCCGAGATGAAGGCGCGCACGTCGTGGCCGACCTTGGCGATGAGCTCGGCGTAGAAGGCTTCCTTGGACTCGAAGTAGGTGTAGAAGGCCCCCACCGAAAGCCGGGCGCCGTCTGTCACCTCGTGGATGTTGGTCTCGAAATAGCCCTTTCCCCCGAACAGCCGGCGCCCGGAACGGAGCAGCCGGTCCCGCGCGCCCTCCTCCAGGGCGATGGGGAGGGGCGTGGCGGTGCCGCCGAAGACCCGGGCCGGATCGAAGCTGAGGCCGCGGAACAGGCCGTCGCACACGATGGCGCAGGACGCGTCAGGGTTCGCCGGCTCGGCGTTGAAGGCCCAGGTGATCGCGCAGAACCTGAGGCCGCCCAGGGCGAACAGGTACTCGGCCAGGCCGATCTCCCGGCCCAGGACGGCGCCGAGGCTGCGGATGTAGATGGCAACCAGGCGCCGCTCGTACTCCAGGTAGCGGTACTGGCCCTCCCGGAAGACCGAAACCAGGTCGCCATGGTCCGCCGAGAAGCGGGTGATCACCTCGGTATAGTTGCGGACCCGCTCCCGCGGGGTCGCGCCGTCGGCCCCCTCCACCGCCTCCTTGACCATGTCCAGGACCCGGCCGAGGATGACCTTGAACAGGGCTTCTTTGCCGTCGAAGTAGCGGTAGAAGATCCCGTTGGAAAGGCCGGCCGCCCGGCAGACCTCCACCACCGAGACGGTTCCGTACCACTTCCGGGAAAAGAGTTCCACCGCCGCGGCCACGAGCCGTTCGCCCGTTTCCGGATTGCCTCGGCCTGCCTCGGTCATGCTCGGCTCCTTGGTTCCACCGGTCATTCGGATATGGGTGGTGGGTGGGTGAGAGGTGAATCGGTATTTAGCCAAATCCTAACCACCCGTTTGCGGCCCAGGCAAGGGGAAAACGCGATAGACAATCCCGGCAAGCCAAATTTTGAAAAAACAGGGTTGATAAAACCGCAAATATTACTTGATTGCTCCAGTTTATTTTGAAAAAAAATATGTTTTCCCCTGATTTTTCTGCTTGACGGCTTTCTTCGATCGGCCTATCTCATTGAGAACCGATTCAGTCCTTAGGGAGGTCCGTAATGCATGTTGGCATCATCGGGCACGCTACCTGGTTTCCAGAGGGGAGGCTTACGGCTGCAGATCTGGCCGCCGCCACGGGAATCCCCGAAGCGGTCATTGCCCTGAAGTTCGGCGTGAAGGGCAAGCCCGTCGCCGGGCCCGCCGAAACCACGGCAGTCATGGGCCTGGCCGCCGCCCGCAAGGCCCTGGCCGATGCGAGCGTGGAGGGCGAGGCCGTGGACCTGGTGATCTGGTGCGGCGCCCAGCACAAGGACTACCCCTGCTGGCTGGCGGGTCTCTACGTGGCCGACCGGATCGGCGCCACCCGCGCCTGGAGCTTCGACATGGAGGCCATGTGCGGCTCGATGATGGCCGCCCTGGACGTGGCCAAGGCCCTCATGTTCGCCCATCCCGAACTGGGCACCGTGCTCCTGGTCTCGGGCTACCGCAACAACGACCTCATCGACCTGGCCGTGCCCGAGACCCGGTTCATGCTGGACATCGGCTCCGGGGCTTCGGCCCTGGTGCTGCGCAAGAACGCGGGCCGGAACGAGATCCTCGCCTCGGCTTTCCGGGGCGACGGATCCCTTTCGGAGATGTGCGTGGTGCCCGCCTTGGGTTCCAGGGCCTGGCCGCCCGCCGCGGAGGACGTGGGGCGCGCCCATTTCGTGGTGCCCGACGAGGAAGCCTTCAAGGCCAAGCTCGGCGAAGTCACCATGCCCAATTTCTACGCCGTGATCCGGGAATCCATGAGGCTCTCCGGCCTGCCGGAGAACGGCATCGACTACCTGGCCATCCTGCACTTCAAGCGCAGCGCCCACGAGGCGGTGCTGGCGGAGTTGGGCCTGGGGCCAGAGCAGACCACCTACCTGGACCAGTACGGCCACATCGGCCAGAACGACCAGGTGCTTTCGCTGGAACTGGGGCTCCGGGACGGCAAGATCCACGACGGCTCCCGGATCGTGTTCGTGGGCGCGGGCCTGGGCTTCGTGTGGGCCTCCACCGTCATCCGCTGGGGCCCCTGCGCAGGGTGAACGTCCGGAATCGACGGTTTTTTTCGACCTAAATGCAAACCAATCGTTCGTTTTCTTTCTTGCTTCACCGGTGGAGGAATGATGGACCGATTCGCGACGATCGTTGCCACGGGCAGCTACCTGCCCGACATCCAGGTGCACAACGACGAACTGCGCCAACGATTCGCGCACCTGCCCGAGTTCGTGGACAAGATGGAGGAATCCTCCAGCATCCGCTGCCGGTGGTATGCGCCGGACGACTGGGCCACCTCGGACCTGGCCCTGCCCGCCGCCCGGCAGGCCCTGGAGCGCGCCGGGGTGAGGCCCGAGCAAGTGGACCTCATCATCCTCGGCACGGATTCCCCCGACTACATCACCCCGGCCACCTCGGTGGTGCTGCAGCACAAGCTGGGCGCGGTGAACGCCGGCACCTTCGACATCAGCTGCGCCTGCGCCTCGTTCCCCACGGCCGTGGCCTCGGCGGCGGGGTGGATCGCCACCAGCCGCTCGGTGCGGACGGTGCTGGTGGTGGGGGTCTATATGATGCACAAGCTGGCCGACCCCGCCGACCCGGCCATCTTCTTCTACGGGGACGGCGCCGGCGCCGTGGTGCTGGTGGCCGACGAGCGCCCGGGATTCATCGGCGCCGCCGCCCAGGCCGGGGGCGCCTACCACAAGCACTGGGGCATTTATTCAGGGGGCACCTTCGAACCGGCCACCGTGGCTTCGGTGCAGGCCGGGCGGACCCAGGTGCGGCTGGTGGAGCGCTACCCCCCCGAGATCAACCACGAGGGCTGGCCCCGGCTGGTGCACAAACTGGCGGCCTCGTGCGGGTTCCAGATCCCGGAGATCGACTTCATCCTGTTCACCCAGGTGCGCAAGGCGTCCATCGAGCTGGTGATGGCCGACCTGGGCCTGCCCATGGCGAAGACCCACACCATCATGGAGGCCTGCGGCTATACCGGCTCGGCCTGCCTGCCCATGGCCCTGGACGACGCCCTGGGCAAGAAGAAGATCCGCTCCGGCGACCTGCTCGTGCTGGTGGGCTCGGGCGTGGGCTACAACCAGGCCGCGGTCGCACTGAAGATGCCCTGACCCGGCGGAGGCCCGCCTCCGCCAGGCTCCCTTTTTCCCGGGCCACGTGGCCCAAATGCTCCAGAAGTCCTCTTACCTTCCCCCCCCCGGATGGCGGATCCATCGGAACCCCATCCTCAACGCTTTGAAAGGAGCCAAAATGAACGTGAAGTTCACCATCGTCGCCGCCGCCGCCATGGCCGCCACGATCCTCCCGGCCCAGGTGCCCAACATCCCGGTCGCCGGCAACACCAACATCACCATCAGCGGCCTGCTGGCCATCGGTGCGAAGAACAGCCAGATCAGCAACTCCGCCCGGCCCGGGATGGAAGCCGAGAACTACCTCGGCGACAACACCTCCCGCCTCTACTTCAACTCCAACTCCAAGATCGCCGACGGCTGGTCCGTGATCGCGCAGGTGGGCAGCCGCTTCGAGGCCAACAATGGGCCAGGAACCAACCTGGTCCCCAACGCCAACGCCACCCCGGGCACTCCCTTCGTCGGGTTCACCACTGGCGCCTACTACGGCGGCTGGGCCGAGGACGACACCTGGGGCGGCGTGTCCAGCCCCTACGGCACCGTCACCTTTGGCAAGAAGACCGTCTTCTACTCCGACACCATCGAAGTCGGGGCCATCGGCCTCTTGAACCCCGGCGAGAGCTACCGGGTCTGGGACGCCAACGAACTGGGCACCTTCAACCTCATGGACTATGTCATGAAGTACAACAACGGAGTCCTTTCGGGCTCCCAGGGCACCCTGGGCCTCACCCGGTCCCAGAACGTGGTGAATTACACCTCGCCCGTGCTCGGACCCTGCATGTTCGTCGTGAACGTCTCCAAGAACCCCTATGGTTCCGAATACCAGTACGGCGCGTCCACGCCCCTCAACTATGAGAACGGCGGCATGATCAACGCCAAGGGCATCTACAACAAGGGTCCCATCAGCGCCTCCTTGAGTTTCCTCGATGTCAAGCCGCAGGGCGGCCCGTCCACCGGCCTGGGCAACACCCAGGCCTACCGCGCCGGCATCTCATACAAGGATCCCATGGGCTTCAAGGTGGGCGTGGTCTTCGACCATACCGCGGTCTCCAACGCCATCGTCACCACCAGCAATCCCAACGGCAGCACCGCCTCCCGCGACGTCTTCCAGATCCCGGTGTCCTATTACCTCGGGAATCACGGGTTCTATGCCACCTACACCCATGCCGGCAGCTACTCCGGCATCTCCAACAGCTCCGCCACCCAGTACAACCTGCAGTACGACTATGCCATGACCAAGCGGGCCAGCGTCGGCCTCTGCGGCGCCCTGCTCCGCAACAACAGCAACACCGCCTACGGCCCGTTCCTGGCAGGCACCAACCTCGGCCCCTCCGGCGTCGCCACGGGCGAATACTGGCGCCAGATCTCCCTCGACTTAATGTACTGGTTCTAGCATCACTTCATCGAAAGGTCAGGAGGCAACATGAAGCTCAACGGCAAGAATCTTTCGGGCCTCGGCCTGGCCTTCGCGCTCATCCTGGGCTCGGGGCTCGCCTGGGCCCAGGACATCAAGATCGCCCACGTCTACGACAAGACCGGCCCCCTGGAAGCCTACGCCAAGCAGACCCAGACCGGACTGATGATGGGCCTGAACTACGGCACCAAGGGCACCATGATGATCAACGGGCACAAGCTGGTGGTCATCGAGAAGGACGACCAGGGCAAGCCGGACATCGGCAAGTCCCTGCTCGCCTCGGCCTTCGCCGACGACAAGGCCGACATCGCGGTGGGGGCCACCAGTTCGGGCGTGGCCCTGGCGATGCTGCCGGTGGCCGAGGAGTACAAGAAGATCCTGCTGGTGGAGCCGGCCGTGGCCGACTCCATCACCGGGGACAAGTGGAACCGCTACATCTTCCGCACCGGCCGCAACTCGTCCCAGGACGCCATCTCCAACGCGGTGGCCCTGGACATGCCGGGCGTCAATGTGGCGACCCTGGCCCAGGACTATGCCTTCGGCAAAGACTTCGTCCGAGCCTTCAGGAGTGCGCTGAAGCACGCCAAGCTGGTGCACGAGGAATACCTGCCGGCCAACACCACCGACTTCACCGCCGGCGCCCAGCGTCTGTTCGATTCCCTGAAGAACCTGCCGGGGCGCAAGATCATCTTCATCAACTGGGCCGGGACCGGCAATCCGTTCAAGATCGCCGACCTGGACCCGAAGCGCTACGGCATCGAGATCTCCACCGGCGGCAACATCCTGCCCGCGCTGGTCGCGTACAAGGCCTTCCCGGGCATGGAAGGCTCGGCCTACTACTACTATGAGATTCCCAAGAACCCGATCAACAAGTGGCTGGTGGCGGAGCATTTCAAGCAGTTCAACGCCCCACCCGACTTCTTCACCGCCGGCGGCATGTCGGCCGGACTGGCCCTGGTGGAGGCGCTGAAGAAGACCGGCGGCAGCACCAACACCGAGAGGCTGATCTCCACCATGGAGGGAATGTCCTTCGAAACGCCCAAAGGCAAGATGATCTTCCGCAAGGAGGACCACCAGGCCCTGCAGGAGATGTACCATTTCAGGATCAAGGTTGACCCCGCGGTGGCCTGGGCGATCCCCGAGCTGGTGAGCGTGATCAAGATCTCGGACATGAACATCCCGATCCTCAACAAGCGCTGAAGACGGCTGGGACCGGCCGGGCCTCCGGGTCCGGCCGGCTCCGGCCCTTTCCTGGAACGATCCTTCACCCCGAGCATCGATGACCTTCGCCCTGGAAACCCGAGAACTCACCATCCGCTTTGGCGGCCATGTGGCGGTGGACGCCGTGTCCTGCGGCTTCGCTCCCGGCACGCTGACCGCCATCGTCGGGCCCAACGGCGCGGGCAAGACCACCTACTTCAACCTGATTTCCGGCCAGCTCAAGGCCACCGCGGGCCAAGTCCTGCTGCACGGCCAGGACATCAGCGGCCTCTCGGCGCCCCAGCGCAGCCACCGGGGCATCGGCCGGGCCTTCCAGCTCACCAACCTGTTCCCGAACCTGAGCGTGCTGGAGAACATCCGCCTGGCGGTGCAGTCCCGGGCCGGCCTGGGCCACAACCTGTGGAGCGTCTGGAGCAGCCACCGGGAGCTCATCGGCCACGCCGAGGAGGTGCTGGAGACCCTGGCGCTCACCGGCAAGCGGGGCACCGCCGCCGCCGCCCTGCCCCACGGCGACCAGCGCAAGCTGGAAGTGGGCATCCTGATGGCGCTGGACCCGGACGTGTTCATGTTCGACGAGCCCACCGCCGGCATGAGCGTGGACGAGGTGCCGGTGATCCTCGACCTGATCCGCAAGCTGAAATTCCGCCAGGACAAGACCATCCTCCTGGTGGAGCACAAGATGGACGTGGTGCGGGAGCTTTCGGACCGCATCATCGTGCTGCACAACGGCGCCCTGGTGGCCGACGGCGCCCCGGCGGAGGTGATCGCCTCGCCCATCGTGCAGGAAGCCTACCTGGGCGTCGAGGTGAAGGCATGAGCGAGCCGCTGCTGCAGCTTGAAGGCGTGCACACCCACATCGGCGCCTACCACATCCTCCATGGGGTCGATCTCGAGGTGGCCCGGGGCGAGCTCACCGTGCTGCTGGGCCGCAACGGCGCCGGCAAGACCACCACCCTGCGGACGATCATGGGCCTGTGGCGCGCCTCCAAGGGCTGCGTCCGGTTCCAGGGGGAGGACATCACCGCGCGGAGGACGCCGGAGATCGCCCGGGCCGGCATCGCCTACGTGCCGGAGAACATGGGCATCTTCTCCGATCTCACCGTGCGCGAGAACATGCTCCTGGCGGCCCGGAGCGCCGGCCGCGCCGAGGACATGGACCGCGAGCGCCTGGACTGGATCTTCGGCCTGTTCCCGGCGCTGAAGCGGTTCTGGCAGTACCCCGCGGGGCTGCTCTCGGGCGGGCAGAAGCAGATGCTGGCGGTGGCGCGGGCGATCATCGAGCCGCGGCACCTGCTGCTGGTGGACGAGCCGAGCAAGGGCCTGGCGCCGGCCATCATCCAGAACATGATCGCGGCGTTCCGCGAGCTCAAGCAGACCGACACCACCATCCTGCTGGTGGAGCAGAACTTCAATTTCGCCCGCCAGCTCGGGGACCAGGTGGCGGTGATGGACGGCGGGCGGATCGTGCACGCCGGGACCATGGCCGCCCTGGCCGGGGACGAGGCGCTGCAGCAGCGTCTGCTGGGATTGTCGCTGGCAAGCCACCAATGAGCGAGGAGACCCGATGAGTTCTTCCACCACCACGGTTCCGGCCTCCGGCGCGCTGCCGACGGTGAAACTCGACCGGCTGCCCATGCTGCTGCTGCCGGTGCTGGCGCTGGCGGCGCTGCCGCTGGTGGGCTCGGTGTCCTCCTGGGTCACCCTCACCTTCGCCGGCCTGGCCATGGGCATGATCATCTTCATCATGGCTTCGGGCCTCACCCTGGTGTTCGGGCTGATGGACGTGCTCAACTTCGGCCACGGGGTGTTCATCACCCTGGGCGCCTTCCTGGCGGTGACGGTGCTGGGCCGGGCGGCCGGGTGGACCGAGAGCGAACACCTGCTCCTGAACCTGGCGGCGGTGGTGCCGGCGATGCTGTTGGCCATGGCGGTGACCGGAGCCCTGGGCCTGGTGTTCGAAAGGGTCATCATCCGCCCGGTGTACGGCCAGCCGCTGAAGCAGATCATGATCACCATGGGCGGGATGATCGTGGGCCAGGAGCTGATCAAGGCCATCTGGGGGCCCCAGGCCCTGCCGCTGCCGCTGCCGGCCTCGTTCCGCGGCTCGCTGCTCATGGGCGAGGCGGCGGTGGAGAAGTACCGGCTGATCGCGGTGGCCCTGGGCCTGGGCATCTTCGCGGTGCTGTTCTGGGTGCTGGCCCGGACCAAGGTCGGCCTGCTGATCCGGGCGGGGGTGCAGGACCGGGAGATGGTGGAGAGCCTGGGCTACCGCATCCGCCGGCTGTTCGTGGGGGTGTTCGCGGCCGGCTCGGCGCTGGCGGGCCTGGGCGGGGTCATGTGGGGCCTGTACCAGCAGACCGTGACCCCGGAGATCGGTGCGGAAGTCAATGTGCTGCTGTTCATCGTCATCATCATCGGCGGCCTGGGCTCGGTGGGCGGATGCTTCATCGGCGCGCTGCTGCTGGGCCTGGTGGCCAACTACGTGGGCTTCCTCGCCCCCAAGGTGGCCCTGTTCTCCGACATCCTGCTGATGGTGCTCGTGCTGTCCTGGCGGCCCCAGGGCCTTTACCCGGTGGTGAAACGATGATGTTCAACGGGATCCTGTCCGGGGACCTGCCGCGCAGCCGGGTGCTGGGGGTGGTGCTCATCGCCATTGTACTGGGGCTCCTGCTCACGCCCTTCCTGCTCCCCGGGGCCAAGGCGCTCAACGTCGCCGCCAAGATCTGCATCTTCATCGTGCTGGTGGCCAGCTTCGATCTGCTGCTGGGCTACACCGGCATCGTGTCCTTCGCCCACACCATGTTCTTCGGCATCGGCGCCTACGGGGTGGCCATCGCCCTGAACGACCTGGGCCCCACCTGGTGGGCGGTGGCCGTGGGCCTTTCCGGCGCGCTGGCGCTGTCCCTGGTGCTGTCCCTGGTGATCGGCCTGTTCAGCCTGAGGGTGAAGGCGATCTTCTACGCCATGATCACCCTGGCGGTGGCCACCGCCTTCCAGACGCTGGCCTCGCAGCTTTCCGACTTCACCGGCGGCGAGGACGGGCTGAGCTTCAAGATCCCGGAGCTGCTGTCGCCGGCCTTTTCCCTGCGCGAGCAGCCGTTCCTGGGGGTCGCCCTGGACGGCCGGCTGATCTCGTACTACCTGCTGGCGGCGGTCACCGTGGCGCTGTTCCTGCTCATGCTGCGCATCGTCAACTCGCCCTTCGGCCGGGTGCTGCAGGCGATCCGCGAGAATCCGTTCCGGGCCGAGGCGCTGGGCTACCGGACGGTGGTGTACCGCACCGCCTCCAACGTGCTCTCGGCCGGGTTCGCGACCCTGGCGGGGGCCCTGCTGGCGCTGTGGCTGCGCTACAACGGCCCGGACACCTCGCTTTCCTTCGAGATCATGATCAACATCCTGCTCATGGTGGTCATCGGCGGCATGGGCACCATGTACGGCGCGGTGGTGGGGACCACGCTGTTCATCATCGCGGAAAACTACCTGCAGGACCTGCTCAAGCTGGCCAGCGGCGCGGTGTCCGGGGTGCCGGTGCTGCGGGACCTGGTGCATCCGGACCGCTGGCTGCTGTGGCTGGGGCTGCTGTTCGTACTGAGCGTGTACAAGTTCCCCACCGGCATCGTCGGCAAGCTGCGCGCCCGGGTCCGGGGCGCGGCCTGATCACTGCGCGTCTTTGGCGAAGCCCTTGAGGAGTTCCTGTTTCTCCTTGGCGTACTCGTCTTCCGTGATGAGGCCCTGGTCCCGGAAGCGCTTGAGGTCACGCAGGTGTTCCTCCACGGTCAGGGACCGGCTGGAGGGCGGCTGGGCCGCGGGGGCCGGGGCGGTCAGCGGCAGCACCACCCAATCCGCTCTGCGGACCTCGGCCCCGGGGGCCTTCAGGACCGCATCGCCGGCCTTGGCGCGGGAGCCGAAATCGAAGGCCGGCAACCGGAAGTCGGAAAGGGATGGGTAGTAGAGCAACTCCAACCGGGTGTCGTGGACGATGAGGTTGAGCTTGCCGTCCAGGACGAAGATCCGCGCGGTCACGGCGCGGGTGGCGCCCACGATCCCTTTCACGCGGTTCAGGGTGCTCAGCAGCGTCAGGTCCTCGCCGGGCTGGGCCAGGGCGAGGGCTTCGGCCATGATGTCGGCGAGGGTCGTGACCTCGGCGGGCATGAACAGCGGCTCCTCCTTGGCATTGTCCAGGAACCGCACGGCGCCCAGGGCATGCTCCAGGACCGCCGCATCCACCTTCAGCGGCTGGCTGTTGGCGGCAGCGCCCGGTTCCGCGGGAATGCGCTTGAGGTAGCTGTTCGGCGCGAAGTCCCACACGGTGTGGGTTGCGGCGGCCAGGGTCGAGCAGGGGACCATCAGCAGGGCCAGGGCGGCGGAGTGAAAACGTCTCATGCGAAGCCTCCGGTACGGACAGCGGAAGGATTTCCAGAAGGGATAGGACAACTATGCGCCCGCACCGGCCATGGCCGCCAGCTTTTTGGCGATCTCGCCCAGGTCGAAGGGCTTCTGGATGCTGGCGACCCGGGCGTGGGCGGCCATGAGCGGGGCGATGTCCTGGTCGCTGTAGCCGCTGGCCATGAGCACCCGCTGCTCCGGGCGCAGGGCTTTCAGCCGCGCCAGGGTCTGGGCGCCGTCCAGGCCGGGCATGTTCATGTCCAGGATCACCAGATCCACCTCCAGGCCGGCCTCCAGCCGCGCCAGCGCCTCCTGGCCGCTGGCCGCGGTCTGCACCTGGTGTCCCAGCACAGTGAGCATCGGGGCCACGGACAGGAGGATCAGCTCATCGTCGTCCACCAGGAGGATGCGCAGGGGCTGGCCGGAGCCGGGCCCATTGGATCCGCCCGGAGGCAACTCCGGTGCCGGGCTGGGGCGGCAGGCGGGAAAGGTCAGGACCGCCTCGGTGCCCTCGCCGGGGGCGCTGCGCAAGTCCAGGGTGCCCTTGTGGGTCTTGACGGTGCCGAACACCATGGCCAGGCCAAGGCCGGTGCCCTTGCCCATGGGTTTGGTGGTGAAGAACGGCTCCACGGCCTTCTTCAGGACCTCGGGGCTCATGCCGTGGCCGGTGTCCCGGACACTCAGCTGGAGCTGGTCCCCGGGCAGCAGGCGGGTGGTGATGCGCAGCTCTCCGCCCTCCGGCATGGCGTCCACCGCGTTCACGAAGAGGTTCATCAGGGCGTGGCCCAGGGCGGCGGGATCCCCTTCCATGGCCGGCAGGGGCTCCTGGAAATCGGTGGCGATGCGGACCCGCTTCAGGGTGGTGTACTCCATGAGGTGGACCATCTCCCGGACCACCCCGTTCAGGTCCACCGGGCCGACGGTGGCCAGGTCCTTGCGGGCGAACACCAGGAGGCGGTTCACCACGTCCCGGCCCCGCACGCAGGCGCTGCCGATGACGTCCAGGGCCTTGGCCAGGGGGGCGGCGGGGTCCATGCCCTGCCGGTGGGCGGAGGCCAGGCTGAGGATGGCGGCCAGCACATTGTTGATGTCATGGGCCACGCCGCCGGCCAGGCTGCCCAGGCTCTCCAGTTTCTGGGACTGGTGGAGCTGGGCTTCCAGCTCGCGCCGTTCCGCCTCCAGCCGCCGCCGCTCGGTGATGTCGATGAAGCTGGCCCGGAGCAGGAGGTGGTGGTCCGCCGAGGGCAGCGGGACCAGCCGGACTTCGCAGATGTGGTCGCTGCCGTCGGCGCTGCGGATGTTGCGCTCGAACAGGGTCTTTTCCCCGGCGAAAGCCTGGACGGCGTGCTCGGCGAAGGTTTCGGCCGGCGGCCGGCCGTCGGGCTGGGCCTCCACATAGAACGGCCACAGTCCGCCTTCCCGGAGCTGCTCCCGGCCGCATCCGAACAGCCGCTCGGCGTTGGCGTTGGCGTCCAGCAGACGGTTCTCCGTGTGGTCGTACACCACGATGGCCTCCGGCGCCTCCTCCACCAGGACCCGGGAGCGCGCCTCGCTGTCCCGGAGGGCCTCCTGGGCCAGCCTGCGGAGCCGCCGCTGCACCAGCAGGACGGCGATCAGGAGGGTCTGCCCCAGCAGGAACAGGGAGGTGACGATGACGGTCCGCCGGTACTGGTGCCACAGGGTCGCGGGCCGGTTGATGAAGACGCTCTCCCTGGGCAGGCGTCCCGGGTCCCCGCCCCACCGCTCGATCTGGGTCCAGTCGAACTTCGGGACGGCGCGGGAGGGGAGATCGGTCACCGATCCGATCAGGGCGGTGCGTCCGGTCATGAGGTCGAGGGCGCATTGCCCCGCCTGCTGGCCCACGTCCCAGAAATTGGTCACGGAGCCGCCCACGGCGCCCCGGCCCACGACGTTGTCCCACAGGGTGAACACCGGGGCCTTGGCCGATTCCGCCACCATGAACGCGATCTCCATCTGCACCGCGGTGCGCCCGGCGGCGTCCCGGTCGAAGGGCAGCACGATGATGACGGTGCCGGGAAGGGGATCGGCGAGCTTCAGCCGCACCTGGTCCAGGGTCAGGCTGCCGGTGTCCTCGAAGGCCACGGCAGGCTGCCAGGGCTCCATGGCCAGGGCCGCCTGGGCCGCCACCACCCGGTCGCTGGGGGTGCTTCCGGCGACGAACAGGACCCGGCGGGTCTTGGGGAACAGTTCCATGGCGCACTGGATGGTTCCGGCCACGTCGTACTTCACCAGCTGGCGGACGAAGCGGCGCCCGCTGCGCTCGATCTGGCCGGGGAAATTGGCGCGGGCGACGATGACCGGCGCTTGCCTGGCGATCCCTGCCAGGTTCCGCAGCAGGAAGTCCAGGGCCGGCTGCTCCAGGACGTAGAGGGCATCGAAGTGCCGCCGGGCGTACTTCTGCTTGAGGGTCGCGGCCAGGCGCCTGCGGTACTCCGGATCCGGGGCCCGTTCCAGGTCCAGGTTCTCGGTGAACACCTGGTCGATGTCCATGCCGCTGCCGGCCAGGGCGCTGGTGAAGCCGTTGAGGAGCACTTCGACCCCGGGCCGCCCGGCGCCGTAAGAGGTGAGGACCAGTACCTGCTTGCCGGCGAGGCCGGTCGCGGGGGAGGCGGCGGCCTGGAACCCGGCCAGGAGCAGGACCAGAAGGAGATGTAGGCTGGGCAGGCGCAGGTGCATCTTCTTCCTTCCGCCATCTCAAGGGTGTGCTGAGCTTATCCGGATATGGCTGCCGGTTCCATCCGTCAAGATACCGCTACTTCTGCTCCAGCAGCACCAGGGCGTTGCCCGGCACGGCGGTCTGGCCATAGGCGCGCCACAGGGCGGGGTAGGCACCGGGCTGGACCACGGCGTCGCTCCAGACGGCGGCGCGCTTCAGCAGCAGGCCGCCGGGCCGGGGCTCGCTGCTGATCGTGTACTCGAACGGGCCCTGCCGGGTCTCCGCGGTGCGGGGCTGGTAGGCGATCCGGTAGCCTTCGGGCAGCTTCAGCGACAGGGCGGCGTCCAGGCCGAAGGTCGCCGGCACCAGGAAGGGATACGTCACTGCGGGCAGGGCGGGCTGGACCGGAGCCGAGCCCAGGGGGATCAGGTCCGGCGGCAGGTTCAGGATCATCATGTCCCCCTGGCGGCAGCCGAACTCCGGGATGCGCACGTCCATGGTCACCACCGGGGCCTTGGTCAGGTCCAGCAGGTCGGACACGGTGAAGCCCTCCATGCTCGCGCCCTTCTTGATGTGGTCGGCGGCGGACTGGAACAGCACCCGGCGGTCCTGGTCGTTGCGGCCGTAGAGCATGCTGCGGATCTGGTGGTCGAACAGCCCGCCGTACTCCAGGGTGATGCGGCCGGCGAGGACCCCGGCGGCGTCCAGGGCCATGTCCCAATGGGCATGGACGAACTGGCTGCGCTGGTCCACCGCGGGGGTGGTGATGGCCAGGCCGCCCCCCGCGGTGACCAGGAGGCCCGGGCGGCCGCCGTTGCCGGCGGTCAACTCGCCCAGGCGGCCCAGGTTCTGGTTCAGGTCATAGAAGCGCACCCCGGAAGGCAGGTCCACCCGGGCCAAGAGGTCCTGGTACTCGCTGAGGCAGGCCAGGCCGGAGAGCTTCGCCCGGAGTTCCTGGACGAACACCAGCTGGGTGGACAGCCCCGCCGCTTCCAGCAGCGACTGGAACAGGACGAACTTGTCCCGGGTGTCGGCGTAGCGGTTGGCCAGGATGGTCCCCGCCGGGGTGGGCTGCCAGCCGACCCGGCCCAGGCCCAGGGGCACGCTCTGGATCTCCTTGATGACGAACAGCGCCAGCCGATCCACCTTGGCCTCGGGGCTGGGCAGGCCGGCGGTCAGCTCCAGGGCCTTGGCCTGGACCGCGGGATCGGGCCGGGCGGCGGTCTGGAACTTTTCGTAGAGCCAGCGGCCGAGCTGTTCCCGGTTCTTGGCCACGGTCCAGACGACGCGCGGCACGATCTCCTCATCCGGGACCATGCCGGCCTCGGGCACGATCTGCGGCTGGTTCCGCACCGCCCAGGTGTACTCCACCCCGCTGGTGGTCCTGCGCACCCGGGGCGCCGGCGCCTGGTTGAACATCTGGTACTGCAGCCCGGCCCGGACGGGCACCTTCAGGGTCAGGGTCTTGCGCAGCACCGGCTCGGTGCCGGCGAACAGCGATTCACCCATGAAGGGCTCGGCCGTCTGCCGCTTGGCGCCCGGCAGGGGCTTCACCCGGTACTTCAGCTCCATCACCGCGCCGGGCTGGACGCCGGGAAAGGAGACCACCTTCAGCCGCGCGTTGGAATAGAAGGGGGCGGTGGCGGCCTCGGGGTCCGAGACCTCCATGACGCCGTTGGCTTCCGGCTTGCGGGTGCCGCCGTCGGGGAGGTGGGTGGCGGCGAGCAGCACTTCGCAGCTCTGGGTGTCGCCCCGGAAGGGGATCCTCTGGTCGCTGAGCTGGCGCATGGCGCGGTCCTGCAGGACCTTGATCAGGATGTGGCCCTCGGTGGTGGACCGGCCCAGGGCGTCCAGGGTCACCACGGTCTCGTCCAGCAGCAGCACCGCCCCGGCCTGGGGATAGCGCGCCGCGTCCACAGGCTGCTTCAGGGCCGCGGCCACGGCGGCCGGGTCGGCCGCGGGCAGGGGCCCGGAAACCAGGGTCAGGCCCAGGAGCAGGTTCCGCAGCTTCATTTCCCACCTCGCATCAGGATGACTTTGCCGTCCCGGAGCCGGCCCCGCTCCTCCAGCAGGCGGCGCAGGCCCTGGTAGGCGCTGCCCGAGTAGTAGAGATCGGAGGTGGAGAACACCTCGTCATAGGCCAGCCCCCCCGGGGCCGCCGCACAGGTGCGGGTCAGGGCGGCGCCGGCCTCCTTGAGGTCCACCGGTGCCGGCAGGGACCGGACCGTGTAGCCGGAGGGCAGCTTGATGGTTTCGTGGATGCGGGACTCCACCTCGGCCTCCAGCATCAGCGGGTAGTGTCGCTCCGCCGCCGTGGCGCCGGACAGCAGGGAGCCCAGCAGCAGGTCCAGCCGTCCGCCCTGGCCCGGGGTGGTGAAGACCAGGTAGTCGCCGGCGCGGGTGCCCTGGTCCGGGGCGGACAGGGTGAAGGACATGCGCACGGAGGCGTTGAGGTCGTCCAGGTCCGGCAGGACCAGGTCCTTGATCGACCCGCCCGAAAGGAACCGGCCGGCCAGGGTGGTGAAGAAGTGCTCCCGCTGGGCCGGCGGCATGCTGTTCAGGTACTGGCGGAACACCAGGTCGTAGATGCCGGTGGGCTCCATCACCACCTTGGCCTCCAGCCCGCCGTCGGCGCCCAGGGTGGTGTCCAGGGAGATGTCCATGCGGTTGTCCCCGGGCGGCGCCACGGGCGTGGACTGGATGTCCTCGCCCTCGGGGGTGCAGACCAGGGCGAACTTGTACTGGTCCGAGTAGGGCAGGTACTGGCGGGAGTCCTCGGCGGTGGGGTCCAGGAAGGTGAAGCTCCGGTCGGCGCGGCGGATGGCGACGATGGCGTGGTTGAACTGGATGCCCGGGAGGTCCACGTCCCGGCGCACCCCGGCGGTGATGAGGACGTTGTAGGCGTCCACCCCGATGGAGCGCAGCAGGGTCACCAGGAACTGGGCCTTGTCCCGGCACACCCCGTACTTGCGCTGCCAGGTCTGCTCCGCGGAGACCGGCTTGAAGCCGGCCTTTTCGCCGGTGAAGGCGGTCTCCACGTAGCGGATGTTCCGGGAGGACCAGAAGTACAGGGCCTGGATCTTCGCCTCCTGGGTGGCCTTGCCCGCCGTGACCTGCGCCACCAGGCGCTCCAGGTCCGGCGTCATGGTCTGGCCGTCCTTGGACAGGTTGTAGTACCAGCGGGAGACGTCCTGCCACTTGGGGATGGTGGAGATCGCCAGCATCGGCGTCACTTCCTGGATGGGCGGCATGGACGGCTCGGGGATGACCTGGGGCTGTTCGCCCACCTGCCACTGGTAGGTGACGCTGCCGTCCCGCTCGGTGCGGGCGCAGTCCGCCTGGCCCCGGTAGACCTTCCAGGCCAGGGGCATGGCGGCCGGCAGGGTCACGCTGTAGGACTGGCGCAGGACCGGCTGCTCGCCCTGGAAGGATTCCAGCAGGGAGAAGGTGTGGTCCATGGGCGGCGCGTTGCGCCGGACCTCAGTGTCCACTTCCACCGTGGAGCCCACCTGGAGCTGGGGGAAAGAGATCAGCACCAGGCGCACGTTCTGCAGGTAGAAAGGGCCGTGGGCGGGCATGGGCAGGTCCTTGATGTTGTCCTGGCCCACCGCCGTCACCCGGCCGTCGGGACCGATCACCACCGCCCGCTTCACCAGCACCTGGTCGTACTTCTCGTAGTAGCTGTCGCCGTACTTGGAGAGCGGCCCGATGCCCGGCTCCTGCAGGATGGTGGCCCGGTAGTGGGTGGTGGACAGGTAATTGCCGTCCGCCTTCACGTCGAAGGTCTCGCGGCTGTCCTCCACCACGGCCATGGCCTGGGGGAACCGGGCGGCCAGGGCCTTCCAGTCCGTGTCCGCCCGCAGGCCCAGCGCGGTCAGTGCGATGGCCAGCCAGGGAAGTATGGGTCTCATGGGTGCTCCGGAGGGGATGGTGGGAACCTGCATCAGGGTAATGCCTTGATTTGGCCAATGGTTCCGGCCGAGGGGAAGTGCGGACGGGACGGGCGGCTCATGGCCAGGCCGCGCGCATCAGGGCCACCGCCCGGGCCGGGTCTGGCACCGCCCAGAGGCTCCTCATGAGCGCCACCCCGTGCAGGCGGGGATGGCGCAGGGGCCCGGCGTTGGCCTCGGTGATCCCGCCCAGGGCGAGGATCCGGGCCGGCACGGCCGGCATGGCCTCCAGCGCCGCGTGCAGCCCGCCGGGACCCCAGGCCGGGCCCTTGCCGGGAACCGGATGGATGGGCGAAAGGATAAGCTGCCGGGCGTCCACCCGGTCCGCCACCTGGGCCGGGTCGTGCACGGGGCGGGAAACGGCCAGGAGCCCCGGGGGCACCCTCGGATAGGCCTCGGGCGCGTGCAGGCCGCAGCCGGCCGCCAGGGCCACGTCCAGCCGGCCGTTCACCCACAGTTCCACCTCCGGGGCCCGTTTCCGCACCCAGCGTGCCGCCGCCAGGAGGTCCCGGGCATCCATGCCGGGTTCGCGGATCATGAGGGCGTCGATGCCGGAGGCGATCACGCGCTCCCAATGGGGGTGATCCATGCCTTCGCCCGGGGTGATGGCTAGGATATGCATCATAAGATCACTGGACCATAGCCTGGAGTTCCCGGAGGCCGGCCTTGGTGCTCACGAAGAAGGACGTCCGCGCCAGCTCCCGGAACACCTGGCCCAGGGCCCGCTCGGAACGGCCCATGCGGTAGTTGGCCGCGGTGTCGAACACCGTCCCCCCCGCCAGGGCGAAGGCCCGGGCCGAGCTGGCGTAGCCCTCGTCGGTTTCCGGGCCGGGGTCGCCCAGGTAGGTGCCGAGACCGATGCTGCTGAGCTCCATGGGCACTCCTACGGCTGCTGGGCCAGGACCCGTTCACGGTCCAGGGACGGCACGATGTGCCAGTTGTCTTCGGCCTCGAGGGCAAGGTTAGGCCGGGACAGCACATATTCCAGGAGGAAGTTGCGGAACGGCGCCGCGCTCTGGAACCCCGGCTGGCCGGACCAGCCCATGGCCTGCAGGTAGCCGCCGGCGCCCGCCATGCGGCTGGACAGGAGGCCCAGGGTGAAGCTCTGGTCCTCCTTGACCGGCTGGCCCTGGACTTTCAGGTCCACCACCCGCATGCCCGCGGGGCGGGAGATGTCCAGGGTGTAGGCGCAGCCTTCCAGGGTGTCGAAATCCCCGGGACCGGCGCCCTTGGCGAACAGCTCGGGGTTGTGGCTGTAGTTGTAGAAGGCGGCGGCGTGCTCCAGGTAGGCCTTGAGCTGCCGGCCGCTGACGGTGATCCGTTCGATCCGCTCGTCGTCGGGGCAGAGGGCGTAGAACTGGCGGACCGAGGTGGCGCCGCGGGGGATGAAGATCCGGGCGCCGGGGGAGGCCAGGGCGGTGATCTGGGCCCGGCTGGCCTGGCGCGCCACGGTGTGCAGGAGGTGCATGAGCGCGGTGTCCTCCATGCGCGACCAGCGGCCGTCCAGATCCGTGCCCAGGGTGGTGGCGAAAGTGTCCAGGTAGGTTTCGGTGGCCGCCCGCAGCGGGGCGGTGAGCTCCAGCACCCCGGGGTCGGCGGCGGTCTCCGCGCCGGCCGGCAGGATCCGGACGCTGTGCGACTGCAGCGCCCAGCTGCCCCTGGGGCCGCGGCGGAACAGGAAGTCGCCCACCCCCAGGGCCTGGCCTTTGCTCCCGGCCTGGAGGATCGGCACCCCGTTGGCCTCGGTGCTCACCAGCTGCCGGCTCCGGCCCGCCAGGATCAGGTCGATGCCCGGAACCTGGGCCGCCAGGCAGAGGGCCTGGTTCTGCAGGTCGGCGCAAGGCTCCTTGCCGAGCCCCCCGTGCAGGGCCACGATCACCATGTCCGCCTTCTCCTGCCCCCGGAGCAGGGGGATGAGGGCCTTGGCGGCGGCCACCGGGTCCTGGATCACCAGGCCATCGGCCCCGCCCGGGCGGGGCGGGACGGCGGCGAGGCCCAGGATGGCCACCTGCACCCCGGCCATCGCCACCTTCACGTAGGGGGTGAAGACCCGGTGGCCGTCGGCGGCGAACACCACGTTGGCGGCGAGCCACGGGAACTGGGCCTGGTCTTCCAGGGCGCGCATCATCTTGATGCCTCGGCCGAGCTCCTGCCCGCCCACCACCATGGCGTTGTAGCCCAGGGAGTTCATGATGGCCGTGGACGGTTCGGGCAGCTTGCTGTTCAGCTGGGACCACACGTAGTTGATGGGCTCCCCCTGGGTGGAGTCGCCGCAGTCCACCAGCACCGTGTTGGGGTTGTCGGCCCGCAGGCCGCGGATGAGGGTGGCCAGCCTGGCCCAGCCCTGGTTCGCCGGCTGCAGGGTGAAGCTGTCCTGGGGCTGGATGGCGCCGTGCACATCCGTGGTGGTGATCACCTGCAGATGCACATCCTGGGCGTTCAGGGCCAGGGTGCACAGAAAAATACCCATCCACCGGATCACCCATTCCTCCTCATGCACCGTCTGGACATTACCATAACCGGTCGGGACCGAATTGAACCGGCCCGGTCGCACATTGCTTGGATCCCCCGCCGTCACCAGGTACACTGGCGGTTCACCCAGGAGTTCCCATGCAAGAAGTCCAGATCAAGGCCCCCAAGCACGAATTCACCCTGCTCTGTGATGATATCCGCCAGGAAATGGGCGGAAAGACATCCCTCATGGGTCTGTACGACCACCACATCGTCGTGCCGCAGGTTCCTTTCGTCCTGCCCAAGGTCTGTTTCTACACCCGCTTCTCGCGCATGGACGGCACCTTCAAGTTCAGCTTCTCCATCATCTCCCCCAACGGCGAGCGCAAGGACATCATCCGCGACAGCGACGTGGAGATTCCCGACGGGGCCAAGGAAGGCACCTTCAACGTCATCGCCTCCCCTTTCGAGGTGGGTGCCGAAGGGGTATATGAAGTAATCATCGGCCTCACCAAGGGCGCCGACCGTTTCGAATACGTCTACAAGTTCGCCATCTCCGACGGCACCCGGCTCCAGGCCGATTACGAGAAAGCCATGGCCGAGAGCCAGAAGGGCACCGTCAACTAGGAACTGCCTAGGCTCTTCGAGCGTGACGGCTTATTCTGGTGTCATGATCGACCGCTACGCCAAGCAACGCATCTTTCTCGGCTCGGAGGCTGACGGGCGGCTGCGCTCCCGGCGGGTGGCGGTGGTGGGGCTGGGCGCCACCGGCTCGGTCATCGCCGCCTGGCTGGCCCGGGCCGGGGTGGGGCACCTGACCCTCATTGACCGCGATCTGGTGGAGACCTCCAATCTCCAGCGGCAGATCCTGTTCGGCGAGGCGGACCTGTACAAGGCCAAGGCCGAGATCGCCGCCCTGCGCCTGCGGGAGGCCAATTCCCAGATCGACATCCGGCCCGTGGTGACCGACCTCACCAGCGGCAACGCCCGCGAGCTCCTGGGCGGATTCGACCTGATCATGGACGGCACCGACAATTTCGAGGCCCGCTTCCTCATCAACGACTTCGCCATCCTCACCGGCACGCCCTGGATCTACTCGGGCGCCATCGGCGGCGAGGGCATGGTCTGGCCCCTGAATCCGCCGGTGACCGCCTGCCTGCGCTGCCTCATGGAAGAGCCCCCGGCGGGCGGCGACGTGGACACCTGCGACAGCGTGGGGGTCCTGGGCCCCGCCGTGGGGATCGTGGGCAGCTGGGCCGCCCTGGAGGCCATCAAGCTGCTCACCGGAGGCGAGCCCCACGCGGACCTGGCCCGCTTCGATTTCTGGCGCAACGAGCGCCAGTTCCTGAAACCCCCCGTGGTCCGCTGCCGGTTCTGCACCGGCAGGATCACCGAGTTCCTGAACGCCCGGTGGACCATGATGGCCTCCCGGCTCTGCGGCCTGGACGGGGTCCAGATCCGGGTCAACCCCCCCGGCAAGCTGGACCTGGAAGCGCTGCTGCCGCGCCTGGAACAGCGCACGGGCCAGCCGTGGAAGCTCACCCCCCTGGCCCTTTCGGGCCGGGAGGGCGGCCTGCAGATCATGCTGTTCCGGGACGGCCGGGCGCTGCTGCACGGGGACATCACCCCCGAACGCGCCCGCGGCTGGTACACCGAAGTCGTGGGATGCTAGGGCGATGATCACCCTCACCCACATCGGCAAGCAGTACGGCCGGATCCACGCCGCCCTGGTGGACGTGAGCTTCCAGATCGATCCGGGCGAGTTCATCTTCCTCACCGGGCCCAGCGGCGCCGGCAAGTCCACCCTGCTCAAGCTGCTGTTCCGGGAGCAGGTGCCCACCACCGGCGAACTGCGCATCGCCGGCCACCGGCTGGCGTCCATGCCGCTCAAGGAGATCCCCGCGCTCCGGCGCAAGATGGGCATCGTGTTCCAGGATTTCAAGCTGATCCGCACCATGACGGTGTTCGAGAACGTCGCCTTCGTCCTGAAGATCCTGGGCATGAGCCATGCGGAGCAGAAGCAGCGCGCCTTCCGGGCGCTGAAGATGGTGGGCCTCCAGCACAAGCTGGCCAGCTACCCGCTGCAGCTTTCCGGCGGCGAGCAGCAGCGGGTGGCCATCGCCCGGGCCCTGGTGAACGACCCGCTGGTGCTGATCGCCGACGAGCCCACCGGCAACCTGGACCCGGACCTGGCCCAGGAGATCATGGCCCTGTTCGAGCGGATCAACGGCCAGGGCACCACCGTGCTGGTGGCCACCCACGACCGCAACCTCATCCAGCGCATGAAGAAGCGGGTCATCGGCCTGGACCACGGGCGCCTGGCCTTCGACTCCCCCGCCCCCGCGAGCATGGTGGTGCTGCCGCCATTGACCTAGTGTAGGCCGATCGAATCAGCGGAAGCATCTCGCCTCCCCCAGCGGCCTTGACTCAAGGTTCCTGTCCCCGCCGATTCCAGCGCTTCGGTAACTTAAACCATAAGCAATGCAACGCCGAGCACGCCGAGTTACGCGGAGCAGGCCCCGCGAGCCGGGGCGCCGACCCATGCCGGC
>PLUC01000016.1 GCA_003165415.1 Holophagaceae bacterium | reverse complement strand
CACGGTATAGGGGCCCACGTGCGCGGGCTCCCCGAAGGCAACCCGGACGGCCTCGCTCGCGCAGTCCTTGAACCATGCGTCGGCGGCGTCCTGGGCTTGCTTGAAATCCAGGATGGTGGCCCCGTCGGCGTCCCGGTAATCATCCGCGGTGCCCAGGGCTTTCATCCTAAAAGAGCGGGACTCCGGCAGGTAGAGTCGCGCGCGCCAAGTCCCTGCGCCCTTCTTGGGCTTGTTGTAGCCGATGGCCTGGTTTGGCGCCAGCACCAGCCAGTAGGGGTTTGCCGGTGAGGTCTTGAGCGACGCCCGGCCGGACCGGCTGCCCAGGTTTCCATCTCGAAGCGTCCTGGTCATGGCGGCAACCTCCCACAGTAAAACGACAGTAAAAATATACCTCTGGAAGCGCATGGATGCAAGTGGATAGGAAATGCCATAATTGCAAGCAGTTCAAGGGAATGCCGATTCCACGCCCTTCCACATACGAGGCCTTAAGGCCATCTCTAGGCCCTTTCACGGCGGTAACACGGGTTCGAATCCCGTTAGCCCTACCAGAAAACAAAGCACTTAGGCCAGGGAAACCGGGCCTTTGGCTTGTCATCCCCAAAATTTCCCCAAAAGCCGTTCCCGGATTGAGGCGCTCCTCCATGAACTGGGGTGACCCGTTCTTCGCATCTAGCTTGGATTCTGATTAGCGCTAGGGCTCCTCAAGAGTGTTCCCAGGCAATGGATCCGATTTCCTGGCTTGCCCCCTCATGCCCAGACCGTCCCCGAAGCCTTTCCAATGGATCTACCCGGCGCGGATGGGGCGGGCCCTGGGGACCACCGAAAAGAGGGCGGGGGGCTTGCTACACGCACCTCTCGGTACTCGGCTGAAATTCTGGGAGAACGTCAACCTGGCTGCGTCAGTGCTGCATCACCACACCGGCACCTTGACCGCCCTGGAGTCCGCAAAGGATCTCTTCTCCTTCACCCTCAACGTGAACGGGACGCCCGCGGCCCAGGGCTACGCTTCTGGTCCGACGGCAAGTCCACCAACTTCCAGGCCGACGCGTTCTACTTCATCGGCCAGGGCAGTTGGAACGGAGCCATCAGCGAGGGTGTGGGGATAATCCTGACCGTCACGGGAGACCCTGGCCCAGCAGACGCCCGTGGGCACCAACCTGGCGAGGCTGGGACGGATCGAGGAAGCCCGGAAGGTTGAAGAAGCTCTCGTTTCCCGGGTCCTTGCCAACGGTCGTGGCGCCTCGGCCTTCGACTGGGCGTGCGGCGGCCCAGTTGGGCCAGGAGGAGTTGCCAGGTTCTCTGGGTTGATCCAACTGCCTGGGCCCGCTGCTCGGTGGGAGGAAGGTTCATTGAGTCTGCGCCACCGCAACCACCCGGAAGCCCAAGCATTCGTAGCTGCGAACGTCCGGGGCGTTGCTGAAGCGGTTGGCCGACCGAACGTACGCGGCGCGGCTGAGCCATGAACCACCGCGAAACACCCGGTATGATCCATTGTTTGGGCTCTGGGAATCCTTCACAGAGCCATTAGGATAGTCACCTGCCCAGTCCTGACACCACTGCCACACATTGCCAAGCATGTCATAGAGGCGGCCGCCGGTTGAGTCCCGACCGTCAGGGAAGCACCAGCTCAGGGGCGGGCCGGTCGTCGCATTTCCGGATGATCTTGAAGATATATTGAGGATGGAAGGTAATGGAACGGTCGACTAATTCACCGATTATTGCCTGATAGTTGACCGAGTCGCCATGCTGCCGGTCGAAAACATATTCAACTTTGCCGGTCACCTTGCCGGTCTCGACTTTGGTGACGACGGTTTTGAGCTTATAGGTGTTGCCGCGATGGATCATCAGATGCGCGATATCCCCGGGCACAGGTCGATCGATGTCTCGCCAGACGGGATTTTTCTCAAGGTTCATCCGAACTCCCATAAGGGAAGGTATCCAAACCCAACGATATTCTTAAACTGCCTGGGTTGGATATTGGAGCTCCGCTGATCCATGCGAACCCCTTTTCCCTTGAATTTATTATATTACTCTCCGCGCAAATTAGCTTGCTGAATTAGTCGGACATGAAAAATCCCTTGGCGCCGCCGAAGGCCCCAGGCACACCCGCCAACCCGGCGAGGCTCTGCATCCCGAGGGGGAATCCCTGATCTCACTCCTCCTTTTCCATCTTGTGATACTTCTGGCGGATTTCGTCGATGTTGACGGTCGGCTTCGGAATTTCGAAGCCAAGTTTTTCCATGGTTTCAACGATGATTTGGGCAATGGCGAGGTCCCGGAACCACTTGTGGTCCGAGGGGATCACATACCACGGCGCATCATTGGTGCTGCATTTGCCAAGTAAGGCCTCATAGGCATTCTCATAGTCAGCCCAGTATTCTCGTTCCGAATAGTCCGCCTCGCTAATTTTCCACTGCCGGCCGGGATCATCGAGCCTCTGTTTGAAGCGTTGTAACTGCTCGTCCTTGCTGATGTGCAGGAAGAATTTCAGAATATGGGTCCCGCCAGCGACGAGTCGTCGTTCGAAGTCATTGATCTGCTCATAGCGTTTCGACCAGACCTTTTTGGGCACAAGATCATGGACGCGTACGATGAGAACATCCTCGTAGTGGGAGCGGTTGAAAATGACCACCTCCCCGCGTCTGGGGCACTGGCGCTCAATCCGCCACAGGAAATCGTGCGCCAGTTCCTCCGGGGACGGCTGCTTGAAGCTGACCACCCGGCATCCTTGCGGATTCATCGACGTGATCACATGCCGGACGACGCCGTCCTTGCCGCCCGCGTCCGGGGCCTGCAGGCAGATCAGCAATGATCTCTTTTGTTCCGCATAGAGGCGGTACTGCAGATCGTCCAGGCGCTGCCGGACGACCTCGATTTCAGTCAGCGCGTGTTTCTTCGTTTCATGATCGTCCGCGTACTCCGGATCGAAATCCTTGAGCCGGACTTGAGTGCCTGGCTCAACGCGGAATTGCTTCTGATAGCTGCTCATGGTTCTGCCCCTTCTGGCGCACGCCAGCGAATCCTTAGCCGTCACCAGGGGAGCTGCCGGCTATAGCCGGCCCATGAGCAGCAGGATGATCACCACCACCACGACGAGCCCCAAGCCGCCGCTCGGGTAGTAGCCCCACGACCGGCTGTGGGGCCAAGTGGGCAGCGCGCCGAGCAACATCAAAACGAGTACGATGATCAGGATGGTTCCAAGCATGTCGATACTCCCTATGACTTGAATCTGGAAACTGCATTGAGGCAAGTGGCTCTGCCTTCGACCAGGATCTTTTCCAACCCGGCCACCAAGTCATCCCAATCCTCCCCTCCAATGGCCGTTTGCGCCTGGCTGACACAGAGCGCCCAGCCACCAGCAAGAAGAAGCGCAATATTCGCACCAAATGGTATATTATTGTATTTAAGCATTTACGTTAAAGGCAAAAATCAGTGAACTACCCACCCGATCAGTTTGAATGACCTGCGGCCAATCTGGCCTGGCAGTCGTCAACAAGCCATGATCCGGTCGTTGGCGAGGGTACCGTTCATCCGCTTCAACATTCCGTTCTGCCACAGCGAACGAAAAGCGGTTTCCCTCAGTCGGGCACCCAAACTTGGCTTCAGAAGGAGATGGCCATGGTCAGGCTTTATTCATATACTGAACACACGGTCGACCTCAGAACCAGCGAGGATCTGGAGTCAAATTTGAATGTTAGACTCTCCACCCACTGAATGGAGTCACAGCCATGCCTGGGCCCAAGAAGACAATCAACATAAAGAAAACACATGAAGGGCTACTTCACAAGGATTTGAATGTGCCCATGGGCCAGCCCATTCCTGCCGCCAAAGAAGAGAAGGCCCTTCACTCTAGCGACCCAGCCGTACGCAAACGGGCCCAATTCGCGGAGAATGCCAAGCACTTCCATCACCCCAAAAAAGGCAAATAGAAGGGGAGGTGCCCACGCCCGGCAGGCGTGGGTCCATCAGAATGAAGCCTCAACCCAATCATTCTGAGTCAGAACCGCATGGAGTTGCCGATGGTGACCTGGAATCGGGACTGGTATGGCTCACGGTTCAAGGGCACGGCGAAGCTCAGTAGGATCACCCGGCCCAGGGAACTCTTGAGATTGCCCATGCGAAACCCGGCGCCCACATCGGAGTACGGCCGGGTCCACCCCTGCCCATCGAACTGGCGGACCGCTCCCACGTCCACAAAGGCGTCGTAACCCAGGCGCACCAATCCCCACCAGCGCTGTTCGGTCAGGAGCCGGTAGTCGCAGGAAAGCAGCCAGCGGGCATCCCCGGGGCGGAGTTCGTTGGGGAAGCCCCTCAGTCCTTGGTCGCCCCCCACGTAGTACCAGTTTTCGGGATCCAGCCTGCAGCCCAGGTCGACGGCCGCCAGTCCGGCTAAGACCTGGTCCGACGTCAGCTTGTAGTACTGCGTGAGCGCGAGATTCACCTGGCCGTTCTCCAGCCCGGAGGCGGGTGCCCGGCCGCTAAAGCTGGCCGTGAAGAGGGTGAGGTCCTCGGTGGAGGTGGACCAGCCGTTGGCCGCCTGGATCAGGAAATAGGGGGCGCTCATGGAGGAGCCCAAGGACCGGCTGTAGATTCCAAGTTGCAGGCTGCCGTTCCAGGACAGGTTGTAGTCCTCCGGGGTGTCCATGCCCAGGAGGTCGTAGAAGCTTTCGAAGGCATCCTTTTCGGTGGACAAGGTGAGCGCCGGCCCCCGGAGGCGCCGGTTGGTCAGGACGGGCGGCAGCAGGACGTCCGGGGGCCCGGTCAGGGTGCTGGCCCCGTAGCTGGTGTCCTGACGGTCGAAGGACAGGCCGCCCCGCCAGACTCGGCCATCGGATTCATGGAACTTCGCGGCTCCCATCCATTGCACCTCATCCTGGACGAAGGGCATCTGGAAGATCTGGAGCCCCCGGTCGTAGAGGTAGAGGCTGGTACGCTTCTGGGTCAGGGTCACAATGGTGGACCAAGGAGTGTCCAGGGCGAAGAAAGGCAAGCCGAAACTGAAGGCCCGGGCGAAACCATCGGAGAGAAGCTGATCCTGAGCCATGAACGTCCACCGGCTCCCCAGGAACTGGGGGTCATTGTAGGTGATGCCGTAGGTGCTTCGCTGAAAATTCCTGGAGAAGTCGAGCGCTACGCTTTTTCCCATTCCCATGAAGTTCTTTTCGTCGATCCCGAAGTTCATGGACCTCTGCCCACCCACCGACGAGAAGCCCGCATTGACCTGGGTCGTCCATGCGTCCCGCACCCGCACCCGGGCCACCACGGTCCCGTCCGGTTGGACCACCGGATCGATATGCGCCTCCTTGACGAAAGGCAGCGCGCGCAGGAGGCGTTCCGTCTCGTATAGGCGCCGGGTCCGCACCGGGTCCCCTTCCTTGAAAAGGAGGACATGGCGGATGACCGATTCCTTGGTGGAGGCATGGAGGTGGTCGGCCGTCCGGCCGATCCTGGTATTCTCACCCGGCTTGGTCAGGTCGAAGACATTCCCGATCTCCACCACGATTTTGCCGATGGTGGCCTTGCGGGCCTCCAGGGCAGCCCACGGCAAGGGCGGCCTGGGCTTCCGGACGGGTTTGGCGGCCATGAGCGGAAGGACCATGGCCATCGCGATGGCCATGAGACAAGTAGCTAGGGTTCGAAGGCTCAAGGCCGCTCCCGGTTTGGTACGAGCCCGTATCACGAGGTGGGGCGCAGTTCGAAAAATGAGGGTCCGGGCCTTGATGGCAAAGCATCCTGCCCCGTGGGGGGAGAATCTGGCCATTAATGCATTTTCCGCGCCATACCGTAAATGCATTAATTGCTTGGACTTGCCATTGACAAAGGCATCCCTGGTTTTTCTCGGCTCAATCAAAATGAAGCATCCGCGGTTGCGCCCCGTGGAGGGCCCGAGAGGTTTATGCCGCCTTAAAACCTTGGAAGGGCACAACGTTGCCCCACCAGATCTTCTTGCACCAGGCTGCAGCCCATCATTCCAGCCCTGCTTTGAAAGGATTGGACTTTGAGGTTTTGGCGAACCCCAGTTGCCGCACCCTCCTTGTCTCTATAAAATAGGCCCGCGAAAGGTTTTGAAGGTGGTTGAGAGTAAAATTTGAATATCCTGAAAAGAGCACCCTGAAGCTAGAGGTATGGAGCAAGCTCGCATGATGTATGGATAATCTCGACTCTGTATTCTTGGTGAGGCTACAAATGTTTTATCATACTTATGTGAGGATCCATCTTGAGAAAATCCGGAAGAACCTGGAAGCTATTCGCTCCCGGATTGGACCTGGTCCTAAACTGCTCTTGTCGCTCAAGGGCAATGCCGATGGGCATGGTGCCGTAAAGATTGCCTGCATGGCAGAAAATTTGGGATTGGCGGACTGGTTCGGGGTAGCGAGGGTGTCCGAGGGCATCGAGCTGAGGGATGCGGGAATTCATCTTCCCATCCTGAAATTCTCGCCGGCCTTTCCGGAAGAGATGGCCATGGCCGTGGGCAATGGGATCACGCTGGCGGTTTGCGAATCTGCCAACATACAGGCCCTCCAGGTGATCAGTGCTGCCATGAACACCAAGGCCCGGGTCCATTTAAAAGTGGAAACCGGGTTGGGTCGCATTGGTGTTGACGTCGCTGATGCTGCTGATCTCGCCGGGTTTATTGAAAAGAATTGCCCGAACATCCATCTGGAGGGGGTTTTCTCCCATCTGGCCGTGAGCGAAGATGATGCAGGCGCAGCCTTTACCGAGGCGCAGATAGCCCTTTTCGGGAAGACAGTGGATAAGATCGTGGCGGCCTTGGGCCGGCCCTTGGAATTAGTCCATTGCGCCAATTCCGGGGCCATCTTGAAATTCCCGAATGGCTGGTTTTCCATGGTGCGAACAGGTCAAGCTGCCTTTGGTTCGCTGGAAGGCGTACCCGATTCCATGCCCTTGCACCCTTGCATGTCCTTTTTCACTCGCATTTCCTTCCTGAAGAAGGTCAAGAGGGGGACAAAAATCGGTTATGGCCTGACCTGGGAGGCTCATGAGGATACATGGATAGGCACGATGCCGGTGGGCTGGGGCGATGGTTTGAATCGATACTTCTCCAACCGGGGACGCGTACTGCTGAACGGCAGATCGTATCCCATTGTGGGCACCCTATCCATGGATCAGTCCATGATCGACCTTGGCGCGGATACTGATGTGCGGGTGGGGGATGAGGTGGTCCTCGTCGGTCGCAGCGGCAACCTGGAGATCACCATGATGGAACTGGCAAAGGCTCTGAATACTGTGCCTCTGGAGATAACCAGCCTGATCCCTCCGCGCGTAAAACGAATGTATGGTTAATTAAATTTCAGGCCGAACGCTGTCTTCGACTTTTTCCGGGTGCCTTGGTGTGAGCATGCCGCGGCCCGCCAGGAAGCGGCCCCAGCAGCCGGACTGGTCCGGCGGCAGGGGCCAGGCCTGCCGTCCGTTCACGAAGACCCGTTCAATGCCTCCGGACTCCTGGCGAGGATTGGTATAGGTTGCCCGGTCCTGTACCCGGGTGGGGTCGAAAAGCACCAGGTCCGCGAAGCAACCTTCCTGCACCAGACCCCTTCCCACAAGGCCGAACACCGATGCCGACAGGGAGGTCATCTTCCGGACCGCTTCTGCCAGGGAGAACAGGCCCCGGTCGCGGGCATATTCGCCCAGCACCCGAGCGAAGGCACCGTAGAGCCGGGGGTGGGGATGCTCGTCGTGGGGCAAGCCGTCCGAACCCACCATGCAGCGGTTCCAACTCAGGAATCGACTCACGTCGGCCTCATCCATGTCGAAGTAGATAGCGCCGGCGGGTTGGAGACGGCGGATGGTGTCCGCTTGGGCGCAGCCCCATTCGGCGGAGATCTGGTCGAGGGAGCGGCCGTTCATTTCGGGGTGGGGCTTGGACCAGGCCAGAAGCACCTGCCGGGAATTGGCCACGTAGAATGGGTCCAGCATCGTGGAGCCGGCCGCATAGGGGTAGGCGTCGATGGCGAAGGGGATGTCGGCCCCCTCCCGCAAATAGAGATCCATGAGTTCGAGGCTGCGGCCAAAGTTGGCCTGGCCGGCCACTTTCTGGTGGGAGAGCACCAGGAACGCCCTGGACCGTCTGGCGCACTGAAAGGCCTCTCGCACCGCATCAGCGACGCCGTCAAACTCGTTCCGGATGTGCATGCACAGCAGACCGTGGTGGGCGGCGGCGGCCTGCGCCAGGGCCACCACCTCGTCGGTGTCAGCTCCGCGATTGATGGGGTAGGCCAATCCGCAACTCAGGCCCACAGCCCCGGCCGCCATGGCCGCCTGGACATCCTGGACCATCGCCTGGATCTCGGCCGCGGTGGCCGCCTGGGAAAAGTCCTCCATGTTCCTGACCCGCAGGGTGCCATGGCCCACCAGGGCCGCCACGTTCACTGGCAGAGGATCGGCCTGGAGTGCATCCACATACTTGGAGAAGGTGGCGAACCGGAACCGGCCCGGGTCAGCCAGGGAATTGAGGGGTGCGGGCAGTTCCCCCTTTGGGCTCAGGGGGGCGAGGCTGATGCCGCAGTTGCCCACCACCACACTGGTCACACCCTGGCTGAGCTTGGGCTGGCAGGTGGCCCATTGGAACACCGCCTCGTCATCATGCGCGTGGACATCGATGAATCCCGGGGCCACCACCAGGCCGCCGGCGTCCAGGCTGACAACACTTTCGGCCAGATCCAGCCTGCCCACAGTGGCGATGCGATCCCCGCGGACTCCCACGTCGGCCCGGTAGGGTGGCCTGCCGGAGCCATCCACGACCATCCCATGGCGAATGACCAGATCAAAAGTTGGTTGGCTTGCGCTCATGTGGAACCTCCGAGGTCAGTAGAGGTGGCAGGAGGTGAAGTGGCCCGGCGCAACTTCCTTGCGCTGGGGATAGACCTCCCGGCATGGATCCATGGCCCGGGGGCAGCGGGGGTGGAAGTGGCAGCCCCGGGGCGGGTCGATGGGCGAGGGGAGGTCCCCAGGCACGGTGCACCGCATCCCGCGCAGGTCCGGGTCCAGGATCGGGGAGGCTTCGAACAGCGCCTGGGTGTAGGGGTGGAGGTGCTTGGCCACCAGTTCGGCCTTGGGCGCGTCCTCCACGACCCGCCCCAGGTACATGACCAGGATCCGGTCCGAGATGAACTCCACCACCGACAGGTCGTGGGCGATGAAGATATAGGTGTGGCCGTGGGTCTGCTGCAGGTCCAGCAGCAGGTTGATGATCTGGGCCTGGATGGAGACGTCCAGGGCCGACACCGCCTCGTCGCAGATGATCAGCTCCGGGTTCAGGGCCAGTGCCCGGGCGATGCCGATGCGCTGGCGCTGGCCGCCGGAGAACTGGTGGGGGTAGCGGTTGCGGTAGCGCAGGTCCAGCCCCACCTCGGCCATCAGGGCGTCCACCCGCTGGCGGCGCTCGGCCTGGTTGCCGATGGCGTGGATCACCAGGGGCTGCTCGATGATGGCCGCCGCGCTGCGGCGCGGGTTGAGGGAGGAGAAGGGGTCCTGGAAGATCATCTGCATCCGGCGCCGGGCGGCCTTCAGGGCGGTCCGCCCCAGGCTGAACAGGTCGATCCCGTCCAGCACCGCGCTGCCCGCGGTGGGCTCTTCCAGCCGGAGCAGGGTCTTGCCCAGGGTGGACTTGCCGCAGCCCGACTCGCCCACCACGCCCAGGGTCTGGCCCCGGGCCAGGTCGAACGACACCCCGTCCACGGCCTTCAGGACCCCGCCCCCCTTGAGGTCGAAATGCTTGGCCACCTGGCGCACTTCCAGCAGTGCGTCCATCGCGCTCCTCATCGATCGGCCGCGGCCGGCGCATCCGCGAAGTGGCACCAGACCGAATGGGTCCCGGACACCGCCTGCTCCTCCGGGAACCGCTCCCGGCACACGGCCCGGGCCAGCAGGCAGCGGTTCTCGAACGGGCACCCCTCCCCCAGCCCGGCCAGGCTGGGCACTGAGCCCGGGATGGATTCGAGCCGCGCGGCGCCGCGGTACTTCGGGTTGCCCGGGATGGAGTTGAGCAGTCCGCGGGTGTAGGGGTGGCAGGGGCTGATGAGCAGCTCCTTGGTACGGGCCGCCTCCACCTTCCGTCCCGCATAGAGCACGGCCACGTCGTCGGCCATCTCCACCACCACGCCCATGTTATGGGTGATCAGCAGGATGCTCACCCCGATCCGC
Organism: Holophagaceae bacterium; assembly: GCA_003165415.1. GTDB lineage: Bacteria > Acidobacteriota > Holophagae > Holophagales > Holophagaceae > Mesoterricola. Next base: position 6,820 of record PLUC01000016.1, on the reverse strand, counting down.
TGCTGGAGGTCGCGCAGCAACTCCAGGATCTGGGCCTGGATGGTCACGTCAAGGGCGGTGGTGGGCTCGTCGGCGATGAGCAGGCCGGGGTCTGGGGAAGCCAGCGCCATGGCGATCATCACCCGCTGGCGCATGCCCCCGGAGAGCTGGTGCGGGTAGTCGTCCACCCGCAGTTCCGGGGCGGGGATGCCCACCAGGGCCAGCAGCTCGATGGCCTTCCGGCGCGCCTCCCGGGGCCTCATGCCCTCGTGGTAGGTGAACATCTCCCCGATCTGGCGGCCGATCTTGAAGACCGGGTTGAGGGAGGTCATGGGCTCCTGGAAGATCATCGAGATGCGCCGGCCCCGGACCCGGCGCATCTCCTCGGGGTCCAGGCCCAGCAGGTCCCGGCCCTCGAACTGGATGCTGCCCCGGACGATCTTCCCGGGCGGCGTGGTGATGAGCCGCATGATGGACAGGGCGGCCACCGACTTGCCGCACCCGGACTCGCCCACCAGGCAGAGGGTCCGGCCCCTGTCCACCGCGAAGGAGACGCCGTTGACGGCCTTCACGATCCCCCTCTGGGTGTAGAAGTAGGTGTGCAGGTCCTCCACGGACAGGACGCAGGTTCCGTTCTCCGCCATGGCTGCCTTACTCCTTCATCCGCGGATCCAGCACGTCCCGGAGCCCGTCGCCCAGCAGGTTGAACCCCAGCACGGCGAACAGGATGGCCAGGCCGGGGAAGGTGATCACCCACCAGGCGGTGGAGATGTACTCCTTGCCGGAGGAGACCATGGCGCCCCACTCCGGGGCCGGGGGCTGGGCGCCCAGTCCCAGGAAGGACAGGCTGGCGGCGGAGATGATGGCCCCGGCGTAGGCCAGGGTGCCCTGGACGATGATGGGCGCCACACAGTTGGGCAGGATGGCCGAGAAGATCAGGCGCAGGTGGGAGGCGCCCAGGGAGCGCTCGGCGGTCACGTAGTCCAGTTCCTTCTCGGCCAGCACCGAGGCGCGGATGACCCGGGCGATGGAGGGGATGCCGATGACGCCGATGGCGATCATGGCGTTCTGCAGGGACGGTCCCAGGGTGGCGCAGATCACGATGGCCAGGAGGATGGAGGGGAAGGCCATCATCACGTCGATGCCGCGCATGACCACCAGGTCCAGGGTGCCCCCAAAGTAGCCCGCCACCAGCCCGACCACGCCTCCGGCCACCAGGGAGATGGACACCGAGATGGCCCCCACCATGAGTGAGATGCGGGACCCGAACAGGATCCGGGACAGGATGTCCCGGCCCAGGTCGTCGGATCCCAGGAGGTAGCCACCCTGCAGGGGCCCGGTCAGGGACGCCGGCAGGTGCTGGCGCAGCGGGTCGTCCGGCGCCAGCGCCGGAGCGAACAGGGCCAGCAGGAAGAAGATGACGATCAGCAGCAGCCCGAACAGGGCGGACTTGGACTTCCGGAACTGGAGCCACTGCTCGTGCAGCAGCGAGATCTCGGGCAGCGGGGCGGATCCGTTGGCGGCCGGGGGGCTAGTAGCGGATTCGAGGATTGACGTAGGCATAAATGACGTCCACCAGGAGGTTGATGAGGATGAAGGCGACGGAGACGAAGGCGACGCCGCCCTGCACCGCAAGGTAGTCCCGGGACAGGACCGCGTTGTAAAGCCAATTGCCAAGGCCCGGCCAGGCGAAGATGGTCTCGGTGAGCACCGCTCCAGCCATGTTGTAGCCGAATTCTATGCCGATGATGGTGATGACCGGGAGAAGGGCATTCCGGAACGCGTGGCTCCAGATCACCGTCCGCTCCGTGAGGCCCTTGGCCCGGGCGGTGCGGATGTAGTCCTGGCCGAGGACCTCGAGCATGGCGGAGCGGGTGACCCGGGCGATCACCGCGAGGGGCAGCGTGGCCAGGGCGAGGGACGGCAGCACGATATGTTTCAGGGCCGAAAAGAAGTAGCTGAAATCATGCTCCTTGAAGATCCTTATGAAACCGTCCAGGACATAGAATCCGGTGATCGGCTCCATGAGCATCCGCTCGTCGAGGCGCCCCCCGGTGGGGAACAGGTTCAGCCGCACCGCGAACACGATGATGAGGACGAGCCCGAGCCAGAAGACCGGCATGGAGACGCCCAGCAGGGAGCCCACCATGGCCACGAAGTCAGCGATGGTATTGCGGCGGGTGGCGGCCACCACGCCCGCCAGGATGCCCAGGATGGCGGCGATGACGATGGAGACGACGGAGAGTTCCACGGTGGCCGGGAACCTGGTGAGGATTTCCCGCGCCACGGGATCCCCGGTCTTGTACGATCGGCCCAGATCCAGGCGCAGCACTTTGCCCATATAGATCAAATACTGATCGAGCTTGGGCCGGTCCAGCCCCCAGTCGACTCGCAGCACTTTCACCGCTTCGGGGGTCGCCCGCTCACCGAGCATGAGCCGGGCTGGGTCGCCCGGGGCGAGGAAACGAAGAAAAAAGACCAGGGTGACCACCCCGAGGATGGTCGGAACGACCAGGAGCAAACGCGTGGTGAGGTAACGTCCCATGCAGTTCCTCAACGGGAGAGCAGGAAAGCTGTCATTTGGGTATCGAGACAGTAGCAATGAAAGGGCGCGCCATCAACCCGTACCTTCGCGTGTTGGCGAAGGTACGTTTGGCGTTGGACTTGATGAACTGAGGCTACTTGTCCAGCGAAACTGGCGAAAAGTCAAGGTAGCCATTCGGGTTGATGACAAAACCCTGGACCTTCTTGCTCATGGGCATGAATGCCTTGCCTCGGGCCAACATGAGAACGGGGGCTTCCTCCATGAGGATCCGCTCGGCCTTGTAATAGAGGGCGCTGCGGGCCGGAATGCCGGAGGCGATTTTCGCCTTGGTCACCAGGTCAATATATTCCTTGTTCTTCCAACGGGATTCGTTCAGGTAACCCTCCGTGAACATGTTGAACAGGTAATCATCGGGGTCGGGCTGCCCATTCCAGCCATTCATGCCGAGGTCAAACTTGCCGGCATCCAGGGTGTCCCAGTAGGTGCCAAAGTCGAAGGTCTTGAGAGCAGCCTCGATACCCACCTCCTTCAGCTGGGCCTGCACGATCTCCGCGATCCGCTTGCCGCTCGGGTTGTAGGGGCGCCAAGCCGGAAAGTAGATGAAGTTGATCTTGATGGGAGTCGGGATTCCGGTGGCTTTGATAAGTGCCTTCGCCTTTTCCGGGGAGTAGGGGTAGTCGGGAATACTCTTGTCAAACCCCCACAGGTTCTCCGGAGTGGGCAAGATGTTTTTCACTCCAGTCTTGCCGTATACGGAAGTCAAGATTTGATTGCGGTCGATGGCATAGCACACCGCTTTGCGAAGGCGCTTGTCGGCAAAGGGCCCCGTCTCGCAGTTCATGGCCAGCCAGCCGAGCCCGAGAATTTCCCCTGGCTGAAGTTTGAGTTTGGGATCGGCTTCGATGGTCTTCATCCCCTCTGGGCCGGTCGAGTCGATCATGTCGGCCTGGCCCTTCTGCAGCGCAAGGATGCGCGCCTGTTCATCCGGGAAGACTTTGAAGATGATTCCATCAAGATGCGGTTTATTGCCCCAATAGCCATCAAACCGCTTGAGGGCGATGTGGTCATCCTTGATCCATTCGACGAACCGGAAGGGCCCGGTTCCCACAGGGTGGTTCTTGAATTCGGGTCCGAGTTTCAAGGCCGCGGTTGGTGAAACAATATTAGTGAAGAAAAGAGCGAAATTGTAGACGATGGATTGATCCGGGCGATTGAGGATGACCTTCACCGTGCTGTTGTCGATCTTGATAATGTTCTTGATGAGGCCTGGCCCTTTATCGGTGGCTGACCAGCCCTTCGAACTCCAGAACTTCCACGGACCATACTGGTTGAAAGGGTTGGTTTTGTCGTTCTGCCGCAGGAGCGAGAAGATCACCGCGTCGGCATCCATGCTGGTGCCATCGTGAAACTTGACGCCCTGACGGAGGGTGAACGAAATTTCCAGTTTGTCCTTGGAGAAGGTCGGCAAACTTTTGGCCAGACAGGGCACGAGTTGGGTGGTGCCTGGCTTGAAGGCCAGGAGAGACTCGAAAACGTTGTTGGCAATCATTACTGAGTTATTTTCATCCATGCACCCGGGGTCCAGCAGCCGTGCATCGGCGGATTTCCCGAAAACTAACATCCCCCCATTCGTGGGAGCGGCTGCGGAGAAGGTCATGGCACTTGCGACCAATGCGCAGAGTGTCGACATCAGTTTATTCATAGCCTATCCTCCATTGGAATTGGGTTAACCCCCAAGGTGTGCATTCCGTATCCTGCGACACTTGATGGGGCAGTTACGAATTAACTCGAAACCATACTCTTTGTGCGGCTGGTTGAGTTCCCGGGTTGTGTTTGGTGGCATGAATTAATAGCTATATCTGGGAATGGGCAGATGTCAAGAGCCGAACCGAAAGTTTTTCTTCAAAGCATTGTCGGGCCCGTTCTGAACAGGGAATCGGAATTTCCTGTTGTTCCACCCTGTTTACCTCGGGATCATGGATATGCATCGACGGGCCTTCCCCATCCGCGCCGGATGGGTTCTGCCACATGCGGTAGACTCCAGTCATGTTGCTTCCGGTGGCAGCCGTTCCCGGTCCATTCTCCGCCAGGCTCGCGGTGCGTGCCGAAGGCCTGCCCCAACTCCGGGTGGATGGGGTCGGCCTGGTCCAGTTCCCTGGCCAGCCGGCCAGAGCCCGGTAGATGAGTAACTGCCTTCACCGCCGCCAGCTGCAGGCCTGCCTGTTGAACGCCCTGGGTGACACCCCCGCGGTCTGTCTGGCTGGGGCGAGCCGGACCGGAAAGAGTACCCTGGTCCTGGCGCTCCAGGCTGACCTGCCGGCGGCGGCTTTACGCAGCTTCACCGACCCGGCCACGCTGGCCGAGGCCACCCGTGATCCCGCGGTTTTCCTCAAAGGGCTACCGGCCCTGGTATTCCTGGATGACGTGGAGCGGATTCCCGCGTTGCTGCCATGGCTCAAGCCTGCGATGACCGGTGGCCAGAGGTTCCTGCTCACGACCCCCAGAACCCTGCCAGGGTTGGCAGAAAGCCTCTCCTGGAGCCTGGAATCCTTCACGCTTTGGCCCCTGGCACAGGCGGAACGCGAGGGGGTTTTCCCGGGTCTGATCGATGCCTGCTTCCAGGGGGATCCCACCCGGCTCCAACTGGAGCCGCTGACCCGCCAGGACCTGCTGGGGCGGCTCCTGGCCGGCGGCTACCCAGAGGTCACAGACCTGACCCCGTCCCGGCGGGAAAGCTGGTTCCACGGCTACTTGGCCACCCTGGTCCAAGGCCGGCTCCGGGACCTCACCGACCTGCGCGAGGTCCATCATCTGATCAAGCTCTTGGCCTTCCCCGACGCGGACCCCGGGCAGGCCAAGCGCTGTGGCGACCTGTTGGAGGGCCTCCACATCATGGCCCCGCTGGCTTCCGGGTCCGGTGCCCGGTCCAGGTGGTTCATCGATTCCGCCTTGCAGGCCCACATTCTGGGCATGGCGCCAGCCGCCCTGGAAACACGCCCAGAGCTGGCGGCCCCGCTCCTGGAAACCTTTGCTGTCATGGAACTGATCAAGACTGCCCCCTGGAGTGGGTCCCGGCCGGCTCTTTCCCACCTCCGGGTCGGCACCCAAGAGATTGTCGTCCTGGAGGACCACCGCCACCAGCTGGTGGCTTTCACGGTAAGCGCCGCCGCCACCGTTCAGGCCGAGGCCTTCCAGGGACTCCAGGCCCTGCGCGACAGGGCCGGGGCACGCCTGCGGGCGGGTATCGTCCTCCATGCGGGAGGGGAAACCCGGGCCGCGGGTCCCGGGTTCTGGTCGCTACCCTTCCAGGCGCTCTGGGCTCCGAGAGGCTGACCCGGCCGGTCAGTCCGGGACTGCCTCGGTTTTAGGGTTGAGATCCCTCGTTTTGATTGAGCGGAAGGGGCCCTATGACAAGGCATGAATGGTAAACTGTCTGGTTTTAAATAATTACCTTATGGCATCAAACATGCCTGACTCATCCAGACTTGAAGGTATTGAGGAGGTTGAAATGGACAGAATCATGATCAAGTGCCCGATCAAGGGCCAAGCCGTCCCCACAGGGATTCTGATGGAGAGGGCTTTATTTGAAGACAAAGACAATGTCATGACGGGAATCATCGTTGGTCCTTGCCCGGCCTGCGGGCAGAATCATCCATGGGACAAGACGTATTCCTTCCTTGAAGGCGACCCGGAGGTCTGAGGGGCCTGCTCCTGGCGACCTGGTGGAATTGAAGTCATGTTCCTTCATATTGATGGAACGGGTTTGCGCCCAAGACGTCATTCACGGTGGTAATAATTAAATTAAGGACAGTTACCATAATGGCCCGAAAGCTGCCTTGTTCATGGTTCCCAGGAGGAACCGCCTCATGACCAAGCACCCCATCCAGGAACCTAAACCGATCGCCCCCCCTGATCCGAAGGGGCCTGAGATCGATCCGATGCCCGATGGGCCTTCGAGTTCCGATCCCGTGACCGCCTCGAAGAAAGGGGATGACCTCTCCCAGCATGAATCCCACTACGATCAAAAGCAGGTGCACAAGCCAGCATACGAGCAGCAACCCCGAGCGGACGAGAAGCAGGGCGGGAAACCCATGCCCGGGGCCGTGATTATTTAACCGATTTACTGGAAATGGAGGCATCTATGCTTTGGACTATCGCCGTCATCCTCCTCATCCTCTGGGTTTTGGGGCTCGTCAGCTCCTATACCCTGGGTGGATTCATTCACGTTCTGCTGGTGCTCGCCATCATTGTCATCATCGTCCAGGTGATCCAGGGGCGAAGAGGTTGACCTAGACG
>PLUC01000046.1 GCA_003165415.1 Holophagaceae bacterium | reverse complement strand
GGACGAAAAGTCCAAACTGCAGTCCCTGGCGACGCATGCGTCGCCAGGGATCAAAGGACCTTATGCCGGGACACGAAGGATGTGTCTCCAGCCGCTCGGGACCGGTCAGCGGACCGGGAACGCCGTGATCACCCGTTCCCCGGGGTCATGGGGCTGCGGCTGAGACCCGTGACCAGGCGGAAGCGGCGAGTTGCTTCGTGCGCTCCGGTCGCCCAGTCGGCCACGCAGGTCCCCACAGTTCCTGGTACGGCCAGGGTGGTGACCCGGCAGCCGATCAAATTCCGGCATGAGCCGAAGCGAACGACACCCCGTACTGGGCCATCCGTTCCCGCACCAGCCCATGCAACTCCTCCACCTGCCGCCGCACGTCCGCCGCCACCGGGCGCCGGGTGGGGGCCATCCCCCAGCGCAGCCGGCTGGGGGCGCCGAAATAGATGCCGTCGACGAAGGTGCTGGCCAGCACCTCCCTGCCCTGCAGGAGCGCGGGCAGGGTGAGGGCGATAGAGGACAGGGCCGGGCCGATGAAGGGGATGTAGCCCAGGTCGCGGATCCGGTAGTTGCCGGTGCGCGCCGCCTGGGTCATGGCCCGGGACAGCTCAGGATCGGGACCGGCGGGATCGTCGAACACCAGCACGTCGGTGGAATGGGGGCCGTAGGGCACGCCCCGGCGGGCCACCCGGGCGCCGGCGCCCTGGGCCTCGGCCTCGGCCAGGGCCCGGGCCCACATGATGCCCAGGGCCAGGCCCGCCACCCGCTCCGGCGCCAGGCCCCCGCCCAGGAACTCGCCCCGGGGCGCGTTGCTGTCGTGGAAGGCGGCCTGGGCCAGCAGCTCCACCGGATCCGAAATGACGAAGAACAGGCCCGGGTAGGCCGCCTCCACGGCGGCGTCCAGGGTGCTCCTCAGGGCCTCCCGGTTGGGCCCGAACTGGGGCAGGCGCACGTCGCCCGGGGCGCCCAGGGGCGGCACCGCCCGGGCGGCGGCGAACACGAAGGCGTCGCAGCGGCGCAGCATCTCGGGCAGGGTCGCGGCCTCGACCCGGGGCAGGACATTCTTCCGCCAGCTGGCCACGCAGGCCAGTTCCTGGCGCATGCGCTCAAGGTTGTCGCCGTCGGTGTCGTGGATCAGCAGGGTGCCGATGCGGGTGCGGGCGGTGTCCGCGGCCGCCAGGGCCGAGGCGGCCAGGCCGCCCACCCGGCCCAGGCCGGAGATCCCCACCACGAAGTCCCTGCGCTTGCGCGGTTCGGCCATGGCCTCCAGGTAGCGGTCCAGGCCGGGGACGCCGGCCAGGTAGCTCCAGCCGGACCCGCCCCCCTGCCACAGGGCGCCGGGGCCGCCGCCCGCGGGCAGACGGCCCTGGGCGATCCACGGTTCCAGGGCGGGGTCGCCGGACACCGGCGCCAGGCGGATTTCCGGTTCCGGGGCGGACCGTTTCCGGGCGGCCCAGCCCAACCGCCCTGCCGTGGACGGATCGTCCACAAGCGCCACTCGACCGTTCCCGAAGAGCACCATGTTCCGCTCCAAAATCCGCTCTGCTGTGATTGGTACGAGACATTAGCACAGCCGGCGGCTACGTCCAGAAAAGACGGCGGGGGCCGGTGAAAAACGCCCCGGCCCCCGCCCACTTAGATCAAGCCTAAATAATACTATACCAGACCCTGGTCGAGCATGGAGGTGGCGACCTTGAGGAACCCGCCGATGTTGGCGCCCAGCACGTAGTTGCCGGGGTCGCCGTATTCCTTGGCGGTTTCCACGCAGGTCTTGTGGATGTTCTTCATGATGTTGTGCAGCCTGGTGTCGACTTCCGCGGACGTCCAGTTGGAGAAGCAGGCGTTCTGGGCCATCTCCAGGCCGGAGGTGGCCACGCCGCCGGCGTTGGCGGCCTTGCCGGGCCCGTAGAGGACCTTGTTCTTGATGAAGATTTCAACGGCGTCCGGGGTGGACGGCATGTTGGCGCCTTCGGAAACCACGAAGCAGCCGTGGTCCACGAGCATCTGGGCGTCTTCCTTGTTGATCTCGTTCTGGGTGGCGCTGGGGAAGGCCACGTCGCACTTCACGAACCAGGGGCGCATGCCCTCGAAGTACTCGCACTTGAACTTGTCGGCGTACTCCTGGATACGGCCGCGGCGGTTGTTCTTGAGGTCCATGATGAAGGCCCACTTGTCGCCCTGGATCCCGTCCTTGTCGAGGATGGTGCCGTTGCTGTCCGATAAGGTGATGACCTTGCCGCCCAGCTGGTTGACCTTTTCGATGGTGTACTGGGCCACGTTGCCGGAGCCCGATACGGCGCAGATCTTGCCCTTCAGGCTGTCGCCGCGGGTGTTGAGCATCTCCTCGGCGAAGTAAGTGGCGCCGTAGCCGGTGGCTTCCGGACGGATCAGGGAGCCGCCCCAGGCCAGACCCTTGCCGGTGAGTACGCCTTCCCAGGAGTGGGTGAGCTTCTTGTATTCGCCGAACAGGTAGCCGATTTCCCGGCCGCCCACGCCGATGTCGCCGGCGGGCACGTCGATGTTCTGGCCGATGTGCCGGTAGAGCTCCTTCATGAAGCCCTGGCAGAAGCGCATCACTTCCCAGTCAGACTTGCCCTTGGGGTCGAAGTCGGTCCCGCCCTTGGCGCCGCCCATGGGCACGGTGGTGAGGCTGTTCTTGAGGATCTGTTCGAAACCCAGGAACTTCAGGATGCCCAGGTTGACGGTGGGGTGGAAGCGCAGCCCGCCCTTGTAGGGGCCGATGGCGTTGTTGAACTCCACGCGGTAGCCCTTGTTCACCTGGATCGCGCCCTTGTCGTCCTGCCAGGTGACCCTGAACTGGAAGATGCGGTCGGGCTCGGTGAGCCTCTCCAGGATCATGTTGCTGATGAACTCGGGGTGCCGCTCCAGGCACGGGACCAGGGTCTCCACGACTTCCTTCACCGCCTGGTGGAATTCGTTCTCACCAGGATTCTTGGCGATGAGCCGATCGAAGAATTGCTGGACATAGTGACTGACGCTGGAGGCGGGGAGTTGGAGTGTGAAAGTCATGAGTAACTCCTTGGTTGGGCCCCGTGGGGCTGGGTTGAATGAAGGCGGTTTGGGAGGGGGCGACGCAGGCCCGCAGCCTGCCAAGGCCACAGGCGAGCGAGGCTTCGAGGGAGGTCAGGTTGGCCGAAACCCTCATAAAACTCGGGGGAAACATGGGATCGCGGTCTAATTATCAAAACGTCCTGAACAGGGTCAACCTGTTTCTTTTTGAAATCTCTTCAAAGTGACCGAAATCACTCGTTAGTTCAAATATGTATTAATTTACCATTTTTTCAAGACCCTTTTCCACCTTTGACCGTCGGGCTGGAATTCCAATAAAATTCAAATCTATTTACAAATCGTCAAAAATGTGGCCTGTCCTAGGATACCACAGCCCCCGCCGGGGCGAGGGCTGCGTTCTTCGCTTGACAAAGCGATCAGTCTGCGCTTCTACCCCCGGCGCCAGCCCTCCCGGTGGGCCTGGTGCGCTTCGGGCAGCAGGCGGGCGAGGGCCTCCAGGTCCTGGTTGATGATCTCGCTGGGGGCGCGGTCCCGGGGCATGGTGAACCCTTTGGGGAAGGGCGGGCAGCGGGGGTTGCGCACGATGGCGGAAAGGTCGTTGAGGGTGAGCAGCCGGCCTTCGCTGATCCGGAAGGCTTCCTCCAGGACCTGGAACAGCAGGGCGGCCTGTTCCAGGGCCAGCCGGGAGAAGTCCAGGGCGCCGTCCGGGTCCAGGCCCAGCGGGTGGGGGTCGTGGTAGGGCAGGCAGTCGTTGATGGAGGTGGTGAGGGAATGGCCCGGGACCCGGGCTTCCTTGATGCTCCACCCGCCCACGAACGGCACCACGGCGCTTTCCCGCACCACTCCGCGCCAGTGGGGCACCACCAGGCCGGTGCGGTGGGGCACTCCGGAGAGTTGCAGGGCCGCGTGCACCGAGGCGCTGGTGGCGCCCACCAGCACTTCCCGCAGGTGCACATGGACCTTGCGGCAGGCGGCCATGACCTGCAGCACCGGCTCGGCGCTCTCCAGGAAGGGCACCAGCAGCAGGGCGTTGTGCCCCAGTTCCCGGGCGGTGGTGAGCTGCAGTTCCAGGCTGGGGCTGCCGTAGGCGGGAGCGACCCCGGCTTCGTAGCCCTGGCGGGTGAGGTAGCGCTCCAGGTCCAGGGCGAAGGTGGGGGTGTTGCCGACGATGTCCCGGGAGAACTGCCGGCCCAGGCCCAGCACCACCCAGCCGCTGCGCTCCGCCAGCCGCTCCTCGGCCCACGCCACCAGCTGGCGCTTGGTCTCCTTCTCGTGGATGTGCAGCAGGCCGCTGCCCGGCAGACGATCGGCGAAAAAGGCCGACAGGGCGCGGCGCAACCGGACGAACGCCTCCTCCACCATGGGCATCTTGAAGTAGGGCGGCTGCAGCAGCTGCTCCATGTCGTGGACCATCACCAGGGGATGGGTGAGCTCGATCCCGGCCCAGCGCACGCCCCGGGAGCGGCTGGTCATGCCGCCCAGCCAGCCGGCGCCGTAGTGCCGCAGCATCTCCCAGAGCCGCTCGCCGCCTTCCTCGGGCACGCCGAACAGGGCGAACAGGAGGCCTTCGTTGAACCACTGGCCGATGATCCGCGACATGAGCTGGTCCAGGTTCACCAGGGACTCGTCCCCCCGGCAGGAGCCGATGGCCTCCACCAGGGCCCCGGTGCCCAGCAGGCTGCCGCCGGCCACGTCGGCCAGGGACTCGTCCTCCAGGGCCACGGGCAGGGCGGCGGCGGTGCCTTCCAGCCAGGTGAGGGCCGCCAGGTCCTCGCCGGTGTCACGGGACAGCAGCACGGCGGTCTTGGGCTTGCGCCCGGTCCACCGGGCCACGGCCCGGGTGGCGTCCAGCTGGGACAGCTGCTCCAGGCCCGGGGGCAGGCCCCTGCCCTCCCGGCTGAAGCGCAGCTCCCACTGGGAGACGAACACCTCTTCCTTCCTGGCCGGGTAGTTGACGTAGAGCCGGCGCTCGCGCAGGATCCGGGCGATGAGCGGGTCGCAGAACAGCTCCAGCTCGCCGCGCCGGTCGAAGGCCTCGCGCAGGGAGGTGCTGGACACCGTCTTCATGCGCGAGGCCACCTGGAACACCTGCACCCCGCGCTTGAACTGGCCCAGCCGGCCCTCCCACTTGCGGGAGCCCTGCTCTTCGCGGGTGGTGATCAGGTGCGGGATGTTCCAGATGGGCGATTCGGGGTTCCGGTAGGCGGAAGCGCCTTCCAGCACGTCGCTGCCGATGATCAGGTGGAGGACGCGCCGGCCCAGGCGCTTCTGCAGCTGCTCCATGCTGGCGGCGTTGGCGATGTTGACCGGGGGGTTGAACGGGAACAGGTAGGCTCCCGGGATGACCGCAAGGGCCATCCAGGCCAGCTCGTCCCGCAGGAACCTGGGCTGGGCGTGCTTGCGCCAGGAGAAGTCGTCCACCTGGACGTAGACCTCGTCGCAGTGGGCCAGGGCCCGGCGCACCATCTCCCCGTGGGCGAGGGTGAAGGGGTCGAAGGTGCCCGGCAGGAAGCCGATCCGGGGCGCCTTGGGGAAGGTGACCGGGACGGCGGCCAGGGCCTTGTCCAGGCTGGACAGCACCTGGGCCACCAGGAAGAACCGGCCGTTGTCGCCGGGGAGGTGGGTGACCAGGGTGAGGATCTTCTTGGTGGCCAGGCCCAGCAGGGGCTTGAGCCGGGGATCCGGGCCGGGCCTGAGCCAGTCCAGCAGCATGGCCAGGTGGGCGTAGCCCTCGTGGGCCACCGGCAGGCGGGTGTCCACCAGGGTGCCCAGCAGGAAGCCGGTGATCCGGCGCATGCGGGACAGGCCTTCGGCCGGCAGGGCGATGACCAGCCACGCCGCGACCTGGGCCAGGAGCCGCTGGAGGCTCTCGGTGCCGCGCCGGGCGTCCTGGGCCATGTCGTCCAGCAGCTCGTCCAGCTCCTGGGCGGGCAGGCTGGCCAGCAGAGGCCCCAGGAACCGGGGGATGTAGCGGGTCACCCCTTCCCCGTCCAGTTGCAGGCTGCGCACCAGCTCGATGGCCAGGTCGTTTCGCTGGGTGTCGGAGAGCGCCGGCAGCAGGCCCATCATGCAGCGCCCGGCGTTGAAGCGGGTCCCCTCCACCCGGCTCACCTTCAGCAGGTTGGCGAAATGGAAGCCCACTTCGGCGGCCACCGCGGATTCCCCGTCCTTCTTGTCGGCCACCAGGGACAGCAGGAAGTCGCAGGCCACCTTCTTCTCCACCCACCCCACCTGGGTCTTGAGGTTGCGCAGCATCGTCTGGCGGATGGGGGAGCGGTCCTTCTCCCTGAACTCCCGGCAGCGCTCTGCCAGGGCGTCCCGCCCGGTGAGCCGGGCGCAGCGCTCCAGCAGGAACAGCTCGGCCACGCTGGCCGTGGGCTTGGCGTGGCTGGCCAGGGAATCCACGCAGCGGCCCACTTCCCGCTCCAGCCCCGGCTCCTGCTGGCCGTGCCTGGCCAGCAGGTGCAGCACCCGCCAGGCCATGAGCCGGACGTTGTCCACCTCGTGGAAGGTCCAGGCCTGGACCAGCTTGGGCAGTCCCTCCCGACCGGCGGGGCCCATCCTCCCTGCCAGCAGCTCGAAGGATTCGCAGGTGTAGAGCGCGCACAGCGGCCGCCGGTCCCCGGCCCGCGCCCGCAGGCGCTCCACCACCATGGGCAGGGCCTCCCCGGCCAGCTTCGGGTTGGCCCGGCTGAAGAAGCGCCGGAGGAAGATCGGCACCGAGTAGATGATCTGCTCCTGGGGCGACATGTCCTCGGCGGCCTCGGCCGGGGCCAGGTCCAGCAGGTCCAGCACTGAGGCCACCTGGGGCAGCACCCAGGAGGGCCCTTCCACCACCACCCCGTCGGGCAGGTCCTTGCGCCATTCCACCTCGCCCAGGGCCAGCAGGTCGGCCATGCGGCACGCCGCCTGGTAGCGGATGTCGTCATCGCTGTGGCTGAGCAGCTCCCGGAAGAAGTCCAGGACCAGGGCCCGCTGGTCCTCGGACAGGGCCGGCGCGTAGTCGCCCAGGATGCCCATGTAGGTGCGCAGCTCGCGCCAGCCGCGGAACGACCGGAGCTCCTCCAGCAGCCGGCGCAGACTCGGCAGGTCGCGCAGCCGGGACATGACGCCGATGCTGTGGGCGGTGGCCAGGAGCCGGGCGGTCCCCTGCACCTGGGCCCCGGTGGCCAGCACCGCGGTGTCCGGGCGCTGCCGCCCGGCCATGAGGGCCACGATGTCCAGGCCCTCGGGCAGGTAGGGCCTGGCCCGCCCGGAGAGGGGGAAGCCCGGGGGCTCCAGCACCACGCCCAGGCTCAGGGCGTAGGCCTCCATGTCCCGCAGCCGCTGGTAGACGGCCTGGTAGCGCAGGTGCTTCTCCTGGTCCACGTTCTCCAGCTTGTCCAGGATGGTGGCGAAGGCCTCTTTGAGGGAGATCACCGCCATGCGCTTGCGGCCCTGCTCGTCCACGATCTCCTTCACCCGGAAATCGCAGTAGATGAGGATCTGGGTCTCGATGGGCAGGCGAATGAGCTCCAGGTCCCAGCAGGAGTGGTTGGTGGCGATGTGGCCCAGGCCGCCCAGGTCCCTGGAAGCGTAGTACTGGTGCGTGTAGTAGTAGTGCAGCCGCGGGATCCTCCGGGCCTCGTCGCCCACGCAGCCGAACTTGCCCACGTCGTGGCCGATGGCGCCGCCGTGCAGGAGCGGCAGGTCCACCGGGATGGCCCGGGCCAGCTGCCGCCCGATCCACAGGGCCAGTCCGGTGACCCCCAGCACGTGGTCCTGGATGGTGAGGTTCTGCCAGTGCTGGGCCAGGGCCATGGTCACCAGGAACCCCTCGGCGTGCATGAACTCCATGAGGCGCCGGTACTCCTCGCCCGAGGGCCACTGGCTCANNGGCAGCGCGGCCTGGGCCAGGGGGAAGAAGATCCCGGCCACCTTGGCCGCGGCCTCCTGGGCCGCCCCGAACCGGTTGGGGTAGAGCCGGCGCCTGGCCTCTTCCTGCATGGCCTTCTGCCAGGGCTCCAGCGGGCTGGAGGGTTCGCCGGCCAGTTCCAGGGCCAGGGACAGGGCGGCCATCAGGGGAGTCTCCCTGGCCAGGGCCCGGTCCAGGCGCGCTTGGTCCGCGGACCAGCCGTGGTGCTTGAGGACGGCATCGAACACAGGGGCCCCCGATAGGTTTGATGGCTCATTCCAACCTTCGCCCCCCGCCTTGTCAAGGGTCACTTGATAAAAACCGTGAAGACGGTGGCATCATGGGGACACCATGTTCCCCCTCGCTCCGCTCCCCCCAGGCATGCCCTGGATCGTACTTGGCCTCATGGCCGGCACCAGCGCCGACGGCGCGGATGCGGCCCTCATCCGGGTGGCCCCGGGAGGCTTTCGCAACGGCAACCCCTACCAGGCCTTCCTCGGGCACTACCACGAGCCCTATCCGCCCAAGCTGCGCAAGGCGGTGCTGGCCGCGGCCGAGGACAAGATGGCGCCCTCGGAGCTCTGCGTCCTGCAGCGCCAGCTCGGGGAGCACCATGCCCACGCCGCCGCCCTGCTGGTGGAGGAGATGGGCCTGCGGCCCCACCTGGCGAGCCTGCACGGCCAGACCGTGCAGCACCGGCCCGCCCAGGGCGCCACCCTGCAGCTGGCCGATCCGTACCTGATGGCGGAGCGCCTGCACTGCCCGGTGGTCTGGGACCTGCGCCGGCGGGACATGGCGCTGGGGGGCCAGGGGGCGCCGCTGGTGCCGCTCCCGGAGCTCTGGCTGCACGGGCTCGCCCGGCCCTGGGTGGCCCTGAACCTCGGCGGCATCGCCAATGCCACCATCTGGGACGGCAAGCGGCACTGGGCCTGGGACCTGGGCCCGGCCATGAGCCTGCTGGACCTGGCGGCGGAGCGCTGGCTGGGCAAGCCCTTCGACCCCGACGGCGACAGCGCCACGGGGGCGGTGGACCTCAAGCTGCTGGAGCGCTGGATGGCCCACCCCTTTTTCCGGCGGCCGCCGCCCAAGTCCACCGGGCGGGAGGTGTTCGGGGCCGGCTGGCTCCGGGCCGAGCAGGCGCGCCTGGAGGCCCTGGCCCTCCCGGAGCGCATGGCCACCCTGGCCGCCTTCACCGCCGAAGCGGTGGCCCAGGAGCTGCACGCCTGGGGACCCGCCCTGCCGCCGGGCACGGCGCTGCTGGTCTCCGGCGGCGGCGGCCACCACGTGAGGGTGCGCCGGGAACTGAACCGGCGCCTGCCGGAGCTGCAGATGGAGGATGACCTGAAATTCCCGCCCGGGGCCCGGGAGGCGGTGAGCTGGGCGCTGCTGGGCGCCGCTTCCGCCGCGGGGGTTGCGGGCAGCCTGCCCGAGGTGACCGGGGCCAGCCGGGGCGCGGTGCTGGGCAGCTGGGTGCCGGGGTGAAGGCAGCCCCATGGCTGGACCACCTGCCGCCCTGGCTGGCCTGGGGTGCCATCGCCTCCACCGGCGCCTTTGCCCCGGGGGAGCTGGCGGTCATGGCCATGCCGCTGCTGGCGGCGGCCCTGGTGCAGTGGCGGGACTGGTCGTTGACGGCCTGGCGCCGCGGACTGGAACTTCTGGCCCTGGCCGGGTTCCTGTTCCTGCTCCTGCTGCGGGTGGGGGTGCTCCTGACGGTGGTGGACCTGCTGTTCCTGCTCTGCGGCGTGCGCCTGTGCCTGCCCAGGGACGTGCCCCAGCGGCGGCAGCTCCTCCTGATGGGGTTCCTGCTGTTCATCACCACCGCCGTGAGCACCGCCGACCTGGATTTCCTGCTGTGGTCCACGGTCTGGGTGGCCGGCACCGCGGCGCTGCTGCTGCAGCTCAACTGGGAGCGGTCCGCCCGGCTGCGCCAGGGTCCGTTTCCGAATCCCCCCTTCGTCCGGGTCCTGGGCTGGTCCGCGGCCGTGCTGGTCCTGGGGTCCGGCTTCTTCGTCACGCTGCCCCGGCTGCGCCTGGGCCTCAGCCGCCTGCCGGTGGGCATCCAGAACCTGGGCGGGCTCCAGGCCGGCCTCAGCGATGTGCTCGACCTGGGCGGCCGCGGCCCGATCCAGTCCAACCGGGAGGTGGCGGAGCGGATCATGCCCGCGGGGCCCCTCTCCCCGCAGGCCAGGCAGGACTATGGCTCGGCCCTGGGCCTGCTGCGCGGGATGACCCTGGAGGGGCTGGACGGCCAGCGCTGGGAGGTGGACGCCGAGACCCCCCGCCGGGGCCAGACCCGGTGGACCGGAGGCACCAGCCGGCGGCCGGTGGCCGCGGATTTCTTCATGGGCCCGGGGCTCATGGGCATCGTTCCGCTGCCCTATGGCGAGACGGACCTGGACCCGGCGCCCGGAGACGCCCTGCGCTTCGGCCGGGGCGCGAGCCTGCGCTGGGTGTTCCCGGTCCGGCGCATCACCGCCCTCCGCTTCGCCCTGACCCCCTCCGAGCTGGAGCCGGAGCCGCCGCCCCGGGGCCGGCGCCTGGCCCTGCTCACCGCCACCGGCAAGGACACTGGCAGCGCCCGGGACTGGAGCCTGCGGGTGGCCCCGGGCGCCCTCCCGGCCCGGGAACTGGCCGAGCGCCTCGCCGCCACCCTGCGTTCCAGCTTCACCTACACCCTGGACAACCCTTCGGGAGGCGCGGCCAATCCCCTGGAGGATTTCCTGGAACGCAGCCATGCCGGCCACTGCGAGTACTTCGCCTCCGCCCTGGCCTTCATGCTCCGGCACCGGGGCGTGCCGGCCCGGGTGGCCAACGGCTACCGGCTGGGGCCCTGGATCGATGAGGGCGGGTACTTCCTGGTGACCCAGGACCAGGTCCACAGCTGGGTGGAATACTACGACGCCGCCGCCGGCGGCTGGCGCACCGCCGACCCGACCCCGGCCGCCCCGGCCTCCCCGTTCGGCACCGGCGACCTCATGGCCGCCCTGTCCCGCTGGACCGACACCATCCGGTTCCGCTGGGACCGGGATGTGGTCCGGTACTCCGACGAGGACCAGCTGGCCGGGGCGGGCTGGGCCCTGGCCCGGTTCGAGGCCCTGACCCGCTGGCGGCCCGGACCAGCGGTCAAGTGGCTGGCCGGCCTGGCGCTCCTGGGCGGCCTGGGCTGGTTCGGGAGCCGGCGCCTGCCCCAGCGGCGGCCCGGCGGCGCCCCCGGCCGGATCCGGGAATTGCGCCCCCTGCTGCGCCAGGCCCGGGTCGCCCTGCCGCCCCGGGAGGCCGAGACAGCCCGGGCCTGGCTGGGCCGCCTGGCCCGCCTGCGCCCGCACCGGGCCGCCCAGCTGGAGCGCCTGGCCCGGGAAGCGGACGCCGTGGCCTACGGCCGGAAACCGGCCGGAACCCTGAAGGCCCTGGCCAGGGAGGAAGCCAGGCAATGGAAGGGGGGAGCGCCCTGAAGATCCTTGTCAGACCTCCTTTTCCAGCATGCCGAACCGCGCCATGATGCGCTTCTCGCCCTCCGGGAAGCGCACGGTGTAGGTGAGCCCGTCGCCGTTGCCGGTGGCGGCGGTGATGACGCCGCGGCCGAAGCGGGGGCTGAGCACCCGGGTGCCCTTGGGCCAGCCGCCGGACCGCTCCTCCTCCGGGGCGGGCTCGGCGGGCCGCGCCGGGGCGGGGCTCTCCGCCGCCGCCACTCCCTTCACCCGCTCGAAGAAGCCCCGGATCCGGTTCAGCTCCGAGGACACGGAAGTGCCGCCGCCCCCGCCGAACCCCCGGGGCGCTTGTGCCCCCTGGCCGGACTGGTACAGCTCGGTGCCCCAGCGGATGGGCGTCTCCAGGCCTTCGGCGGGCAGTTCGCGGAGGAAGCGGCTGGGCATGCACAGCACCTCCTGGCCCATCATCCGCCGGCGCCGGGCGGCGGTGAGGTAGAGCTTGTGCTGGGCCCGGGTGATGGCCACGTAGAACAGCCGGCGCTCCTCCTCGATGCCGTCCTCGGTCTCCCTGGCGTTGCGGTTGGGAAAGACATCCTCCTCCATGCCCACCAGGAACACCACCGGGAACTCCAGCCCCTTGGCGCAGTGGATGGTCATGAGCGACAGCAGGGCCGCCTCCTCCAGCTCATCGGTGTCCGAGGCCAGGGTCACCCGGTCCAGGAACTCCGCCAGGCGCAGACCCAGGGATTCCGCTTCGGCCGCGGCGGAGATGAACTCCTCCAGGTTGCGCAGCCGGCCCTCGGCCTCCAGGGTGGCCTCCTCCTCCAGCATCTGCACGTAGCCCGACTCCACCAGCACCCAGCGCACCAGGGCCGACAGCCCCAGCGCCTTGGCCTCGTCCGCCGCCTTGCGGAACAGGTCCAGGAAGCGCACCAGCTCCCGCTGGGCGCGGCCCTTCAGTTCGCCGGCCCTGAGCAGCGCCGCCACCCCTTCCAGGGCCGTGCCGCCCTCGGGGATGGCCGCCTCGATGCGGGCCAGGGTAGTGGGCCCCACGCCCCGGGAAGGGGCGTTCACCGAGCGGCGGAAGCTCACCAGGTCGAAGGGGTTGCTCACCAGGCGCAGGTAGGCCAGCAGGTCCTTCACCTCCTGGCGCTCGTAGAACTTGGTGCCGCCCACCAGCTTGTACGGCATGTTCTCCCCGCGCAGGGCCTCCTCCAGCTGCCGGGACTGCCAGTTGGCCCGGTATAGCACCGCCATCCGCGCCCCCGGGTAGGCGCGCCGCTCCTCCCGGATGCGCTGGACCACGAATTCCGCCTCCAGCCGCCCCTCGTCCAGCAGCTTGAAGGTGATGCTGTGGCCGGCGCCCAGATCGGTCCACAGGGTCTTGCCCAGGCGCTGGGTGTTGTTGGCGATGACCGAACTGGCCGCATCCAGGATCTTCTGGGTGGAGCGGTAGTTCTGCTCCAGCTTGATCTGGACCGCTTCGGGGAAGTCCCGCTGGAAGTCCAGGATGTTGCGGATGTCGGCCCCTCTCCATCCATAAATGCTTTGATCTTCATCACCAACCACACATAAATTGTGGTGGCGTCTTGCTAGGTGCTGTACCAGCAAATACTGGGCCTTGTTCGTATCCTGGTACTCGTCCACCAGGATGTACCGGAATCGCTCAGCATAAGTCGCTTGTACCGCTTCATCCCGGAACAGCCGCTCCGTGTGCAGCAGCAGGTCGTCGAAGTCGCAGGCCCGGTTCTGCTTGAGGCCTCGCTGGTAGAGGTCGTAGACGTCCAGCACCTTCCGGGTCCAGGGGTCCATGGCCTCCTCCCGGGCCTCCTGGGGCAGCAGGCAGCGGTTCTTGAAGTCGGAGATGACCTCAAGCATCTTCTTGGGGTGGAACTGCTTCTCCGCCAGCTTCAGCTCTGCCAGCACCTGCTTGACCAGGCTGCGCTGGTCCGAGGGATCGAAGATGACGAAGTCGCGCCCCACCGGGGTGCGGTCCCCTTCCCGGCGCAGGATCCGGGTGCAGAAGCTGTGGAAGGTGCTCACCCAGAGCTGCCCGGCGGGCACGCTCACCAGCCGCTGCACCCGCTCCGCCATCTCCCCGGCGGCCTTGTTGGTGAAGGTCATGGCCAGGATGCTGCCGGGGCGCACCCCCTCCTCCTCGATGAGCCAGGCGATGCGCCGGGTGATCACGGTGGTCTTGCCGGAGCCGGCGCCCGCCAGGATCAGCAGGGGGCCGTTCGCGTGGGTCACCGCTTCCCGCTGGGGGGGATTCAGGTTGCGCAGGAGTGGGTGGTCCGGTTCCGCTGGGTGCATCCTTCGAGTCTAGCTGCCCGGCCGCACAATCCGCCAGGATGGGCTAGAATCTCAGGTGCAGCGCTCGCATGGCGGAATGGCAGACGCAGCGGACTTAAAATCCGCCGACCGCAAAGTCGTGAGGGTTCGAGTCCCTCTGCGAGCACCAAATTGGATGAACATTTCAACGTTGCAAAATGGCCATCACGATGCCACAAATGCGACGTTGGGTTACCGGACCGGGCCGGCCTCGCTGCGCAGGAGCCGGACCTTCCGCTGGCCGTCATCCACGCTCAAGGTGGAATGCCCCTGCCCTTCCGGCGGCAGCCCATAGCCGGCCACCAGTTCCTCCACGCTGAGCCGCTGCCCGGGGTAGGGCGGGAACAGACTCCACTGGAAGGCGTACTCCACCCCGTGGGGCATGCCGTCCGAACCGAAGATGAGGTCCTCCCCGCAGCGGAACCCGGCCTGGTCCAGGAGCATCCGGAACGGGTTGTTGGCCGCCAGGTCACGGGGCTCCAGGCGGTCGGTGTAGTCCTCGCTGTCGCTGTTGAAGTTCGGCTGCATGGACAGGATGACGCCCAGGGCCTTGGCCCGCAGGGCCTCGGGCAGGGTGATGAACTGGACGTGCTCCATCCGCACCCAGGGAAACGCCACCCTCTGGGCGTCCAGCCGCTCCAGCGCCGTCAAGGTCTGCGCCACCGCCCGCCCGCCGATGGCATGGATGGCCAGGGGCTTGCCCAGGGGCTGCAACTCCGCCAGCACCTGTTCCAGGTCCGCGGCCGAGTAGATCAGCAGGCCCTCGCCCCCGCCCCGGAAGGCCCCGTCCATGGCCGCCGTGCGGGCCCCCACGGCCCCGTCGGTGAACAGCTTGAGCCCCGCCACCGCCTCCTGGGCTTGCGGATCCAGGGTGCGGAAGATGGCCGGGGTGGTCCAGCAGCGGATCCGGCCGCTCCACGGGGAAGCCTGAATCAGCCTCAGAGCGCCGGCGTCGGTGAGCAGCATGTCCTCCACCGCGCCGATGCCCACGCGCTGGAGCCCGGTCATGAACGCATCCAGCTTGGCGGCGGTGAGCCCGGCCGAGGTGCCGAAGAATGCCAGCAGCCGTTCCATGTTTCGTTCACACCATTCCGGGTCGTCCTGGTGCTCCAGCAGCTCCGGGTGGTCCGGCCCCAGGATCCGTTTCGCCCCGGGGGTGAGACAGAAGCCGTGCAGGCTGAAGTTGATCAGGATGGCCGGAGGCAGCGCCTCCAGTTCCGGGCCGAAACGCTGGCGCCCGCTCTGCCAGCCCACCACGGTGGTGACCCGGTCCCCGGGCAGGCCGCGCAGCAGGGCCAGGGCCTCCGCCACCGTGCGCCCTGTGAGGTCGGGACACCCCTGCAGGGCCCCATACAGGGAGACATGGGAATGACGGTCATAAAGCCATGGAATGTCTATTGTTTGACTCATCGCCGCGCACCCGGGGTTATGGAAATAAAGTATAACCCCTCCGTCGATCAATGCCGACCGATGGGAGTATCATATGCGTTCCTGCACCACCCCAGGAGGATCGATGGACGCCTTAGAAGCCCTCAACACGCGACGGAGCATCCGTGCTTTCACCTCGAGGCCGGTGAGCCTTGATCTGGTGCGGGAGCTGATCCGGGCTGCCATGCATGCCCCATCCGCCGGGAACGAGCAGCCATGGCACTTCATCATCATCACGGACCCCGCGATCCTGGGCAAGATTCCCGACTTCCACCCCTACGCCGGGATGATGGCGGAGGCGCCGGTGGCGGTGCTGGTTTGCGGCGATCCCCGGCAGGAGAAGCACCCCGGCATGTGGGTGCAGGATCTCGCCGCGGCCACCCAGAACCTCCTGCTGGCCGCCCACGCCAAGGGCCTGGGCGCCGTGTGGGTGGGCGTCCATCCCCGGGAAGACCGCATCCTGCCCCTGCGCAAGCTGATCGAGATGCCCGAGGCGATCATTCCGTTCGCCCTGATCCCCCTGGGCCACCCCGCCGAAAAGGCCGAAGCCGAAGACCGCTACCGCCCGGAGCTGATCCACCTGAACACTTGGTAAGGCTTGTCGTTGCATAAAAAAAGGCGGGCAATGCCCGCCTTTTCCTGTGCAAAGGAAACTACGCCTTCCAGCCGGCGAGGACGCGCATGTAGTTGGC
Source organism: Holophagaceae bacterium (assembly GCA_003165415.1). GTDB lineage: Bacteria > Acidobacteriota > Holophagae > Holophagales > Holophagaceae > Mesoterricola. The sequence goes on along the minus strand of PLUC01000046.1, from coordinate 2,962 downwards.
GCGCTCGAAGGCCTGGGGATTGGGGCACTTGGTGAGGCTGAGGGAGCCGCGCATCTGGTCCAGTGACTCGTACTCGTGCTCTTCCATCCAGCGGACCATGTCCAGGCGGGTGGTCTTGAGGTGCTCGGGACCGTGCATCAGCAGGGCGGAGACCATCTGGATGGCGGTGGCGCCGGCCATGGTCGCCTTGATGGCGCCCTGGCCGTCGTGGACGCCGCCGCTGACGGCCATGGGAATGCCGATCTGGCTGTAGAGCATGCCCAGCCAGCGCAGGCGCAGGCGCAGGGTGGAGGGGCTGGAGAGGTTGAGGCTGGGCTCCACCTCCAGGGCCTCGATGTCCAGGTCGGGCTGGTAGAAGCGGTTGAACAGCACCACGGCGTCGGCGCCGGCCCCTTCCAGCACCTTGGCGAAATGGGCCAGGGAGGTGAAGAAGGGCGAAAGCTTCACCGCCAGCGGCAGGGTCACGCTGGACTTGACCGTGCGGACGATCTCCAGCAGGCGCTTCTCCACCATGTCGGCAGTCTCCAGCGGGTTGCCGGCCAAGTAGTACAGATTGAGCTCCAGGGCGTCGGCGCCGGCCTGCTGGATCTGCTTGGCGAAGTCCAGCCAGCCCGAGGCGGTGACCCCGTTGAGGGAGGCGATCACCGGAACGGACATGGCCCCCTTGACCTTGCGGACCTGGTCCAGGTAGTTGTCCGGCCCCAGGCGCAGGTCGCTGACATTGGCGAAATAGGAGGTGGCTTCGGCGAAGGACTCGGAGCCGGCTTCCAGGTCGTACAGGGTGCCGAACTGCTCGCGGGTGATCTGCTCTTCGAACAGGGAGGGCATGGTGATGGCGGCGGAGCCGGCATCTTCCAGGCGCCGGACCATGTCCATGTCGTTGGCGAGTGGACAGGCCCCCACCATCAGCGGGTGGTCCAACTGCAGGCCTAGGTAGCTGGTTTTCAGATTCATGAAAGTTCCTCCTGGATTGGGGCTGTACGAGGATAGATTGATTTTTCCTACCAGACCATCTAAATATCAACGCCCCTGGCACTTTTCCCGGTCGGGAGGTTGCCTGGGGCGCTGGGTCCTGCTTCAGGGCTCAAGAAAGCCTTTATTTATTTGGCAGCCTTGTCGGCCATCAACGCTTCCTCGGCCGCGACGGTGTTCACCGGCATGGTCAGGTGCGCCAGGTTCTCGTAGGTGGCGTAGCGGTTGGTCACTTCGCGCTGGGCCATGGCCAGCAGGTGCTTGAAGTGATCGGGATTCTGCTGTTCCACCATGCGGTAGCGGGTCTCGTTGCGCACGTAGCTGCCCAGGTCGATCTTGGGCGCGGCGGAATCCATCTGCAGCGGGCTTTCGCCAGCTTCGACCCGGCGGGGGTCGTAGCGGAACAGCGGCCAGTGGCCGGAGTCCACCGCCAGCTTCTGCTGCTCGCAGCCCTTGACCAGGTCGAAGCCGTGGGCGATGCAGTGGGAGTAGGCGATGATGATGGACGGTCCGTCGTAGCTTTCGGCTTCCTGGAAGGCCTTGACCACCTGCGCGTCCTTGGCGCCCATGGACACCTTGGCCACGTAGACGTTGCCGTAGACCATGGCGATCATGGACAGGTCCTTCTTGGGGAGGGACTTGCCGGCCATGGCGAACTTGGCGGAGGCGCCGATGGGGGTCGACTTGGAAGCCTGCCCGCCGGTGTNNCGTTGCGTCCGCTGGCCAGCACGTGATCCAGGCCGCCGTAGCCGATGTCATAGGCCCAGCCGTCGCCGCCGACGATCCACACGGACTTCTTCACCAGGTAGTCGGCCAGGAGCGCGAGCCGCTTGGCCTGGGCGGTGCCCAGGGCGGCCAGCTTCTCCTTGAGGATCGCGATCCGCTCGCGCTGGGCCTTGATCCCGGCTTCCGTGGTCTGGTCGGCGCAGACGATGCCGGCCACCAGGTCGTCGCCCAGGGTGGACGCCAGGGTCTTGAGGATCTCGGTGGCGTGCTCGTTGTGCTTGTCCAGGGCCAAACGGTAGCCCAGGCCGAATTCCGCATTGTCCTCGAACAGGCTGTTGGACCAGGCGGGACCGCGGCCGTCGGCGTTCTTGGTGTAGGGCGTGGTGGGCAGGTTGCCGCCGTAGATGGAGGAGCAGCCGGTGGCGTTGGCGATCAGGGCCCGGTCGCCGAACAACTGGGTCATGAGCTTGATGTAGGGGGTCTCGCCGCAACCGGCGCAGGCGCCGGAGTACTCGAACAGGGGTTCCATGAACTGGGAGCCCTTGATGTCGTTCTTGAGCAGGGTGCGGTCGGGGGCGGGCAGGTCCAGGAAGAACTTGTAGTTCGCGGCCTCGGCATGGCGCAGGGGCACCTGGTCGGCCATGTCGATGGCCTTGTGCTTGGGGTTGCTCTTGTCCTTGGCCGGGCAGACCGCGACGCAGATGCCGCAGCCGGTGCAGTCTTCGGGGGCCACCTGGATGGTGTACTTCTGGCCCTTGAAATCGGCGCCCTTGTAGTCCACCGACTTGAAGGTCTCGGGCGCGCCGGCGAGACCGGCGGCGGCGTAGACCTTGGGCCGGATGGCGGCGTGCGGGCAGATGGCGGCGCACTTGTTGCACTGGATGCAGACCGCGCCGTCCCACACCGGGATTTCCAGGGCGATGTTGCGCTTTTCCCACTGGGTGGTGCCGGTGGGCCAGGTGCCGTCCACCGGGAAGGCGGAGGTGGGCAGGAGATCGCCGTTGCCCGCCATCATGATGGCGGTGACGCGCTGGACGAAATCGGGCGCTTCGGCCGCGACGGTGGGCGGCATGGCGCGGGTGGAGCTGACCTCGGCGGGCACCGGGATCGGCACCAGATTGGCCAGGGTCTCGTCCACGGCCTCGTAGTTCTTCTTGACCACGGCCTCGCCCTTCTTGCCGTAGGTCTTCTTGATGAAGTACTTGATCTGGTTGATCGCCTCTTCCCGGGGCAGCACGCCGGAGATGGCGAAGAAGCAGGTCTG
>PLUC01000129.1 GCA_003165415.1 Holophagaceae bacterium | reverse complement strand
CCGGGCGGAGCCCGGTCATCACGTCTGGCCCCATCGGGAATCCGCTGACGAACGATTCAGCCATTGGATGACAGGAACTGCCCAATGGCGGCGCCCTCTGGGAGCGGCGATAGTTTGTTCATCACGAGGGGGTCATGATGCGCGTCAAGAACCGGATGGACCTCGCGGCCGATGCCTGTAGCTGCGGCGGTTGGCTTCAGCACTGGGACAACTACAGCCGGCAGAGGGCCAATTTCTGCATGGTGATCGGCTGCGACGGCAAGCCCGAGGCCGGCGGCTGGGTGCAGAAGGAAGCGGAACCCGACAGACTGGTTATCGTCCCTCTGTGCAAGGCCTGCGCCGCCAAGGTCGGCCAGACCCTGGAGATCGTCAACAACGTCAACCTGGTGTCCGCCGGCACCGATGACACCTGCGGCCGGAAGAAGGCGTCAGGCTACTGATTCAGAGCGGCCGCCGGCCGTCCATGGCCCGGTCCAGGGTGAGTTCGTCGGCGTACTCCAGGTCGCTGCCGATGGGCAGGCCCAGCCCGATGCGGGTGGTGCGCACTCCCAGGGGCTCCAGGATCCGGGCCAGCCAGGACGCGGTGGCCTCGCCGTCCAGGGTGGGGTTGGTGGCCAGGACGATCTCCTTGATCTGGGTGTCCTCCAGCCGCTTCAGCAGTTCCCGCACCTTGAGCTGGTCCGGGCCCACGCCCTTGAGCGGGGAGATGAGCCCGCCCAGCACGTGGTAGCGGCCCCGGAAGTGGCCCGAGCGCTCGAAGCTGAGCACGTTGCTGGCCTCGGCCAGCACCACCAGGGTGCCGTTGTCGCGCTTGGGGTCGGAGCAGATGGCGCACACCGGACGGTCGGTGAAGGCGCCGCAGCGTTCGCAGAAGCCCACGGAACGGGCCGCGTCCCGGAGCAGGTCGCCCAGGTGCTCCATGGCCGCCGGACCCTCCTTGAGCAGGTGCAGGGCCATGCGCTGGGCCGATTTCGTGCCCACCCCGGGCAGTTTCTGGAAGGCGTTGACCACGGCCTCCAGGGAATCCGGCAGTTTCATCAGAAGCCCATGCCGGGGATGTTCAGGCCTCCGCCGAGGCTCCCGGTGACCTTGGCCATGCCTTCGTCGGCCTTGGCCCCGGCGTCCTTGAAGGCGGCCATGATCAGGTCCTCCAGCATGCTGGGGTCCTCGGGGTCCATGGCTTCCTTGGCCACGGAGATGGCCATGAGCTCCTTGGACCCGTTCAGGGTCACCTTGACCATGGCGCCGCCGGCGGTGCCCTCGGCGCGCAGGGTCTTCTGGGCTTCCTGCATCTTGGTCTGCATCTGTTGCGCCTGCTTCATGAGAAAGCGCATGTCCATGGGGGACTCCTATTCGTGCTTTTCGTGGCGGGGTTTGGTGAGGTGGAGGGTGGACAGCGTCACCGGGTAGATGTGGATGTTGAGCCGGCGCAGGTGCCGGGTGATCTTCAGCATGACGTAGTATCCCACCGGCAAGGCCAGGGCGCTGAGCACCAGCCCGCCCAGCAGGTACGGCCCGAGGATGGGCTTGAGCATGAGGTACATGTGGTCGAACCCTTCGCGGCTGATGAAGCTGTGCCAGCCGATGGTGTCCCAGCGGATGCCATGGTGGAGATGCGGCCGGCAGCCGCGGCCCAGGAGCAGGTTGCCCACCAGGCCGCTCACCGAGGCCATGGGCACCATGGTCCAGGGATTGTTGATGAAGCAGGCCAGCAGCATCAACGGCCGGTGCAGCCGGCTGAAGATGAAACACAGGGCCAGGATGGCCAAGGTGTGCAGGCCGATGAAGGGGTTCCAGGCCAGGGAGAAGCCGATGGCGAAGCTGAGCGCCACCTGCTCCGGTGTCAGTTCCGGGTGCAGGATCATGCGCTTGATGTGGAATTTGAACCCGCCCCTGATGAAGGACCTCGGGGGCGGGGAATCCTGTTCGTCAGCCATGAGTCAGGGACGCTCCTATGGGTTTCAGGGGGCGAAATGGTCGAAGCCGCGATCCGGGTAGGGGCCCAGACTTCCTCTATCATAGTGGAGAAGCGGCGCCTCCGCTCGCTCCACCGCTAAACCCACTGGGATCAGGGGCATCCCCAAAATGCGCTGCAACTCCTCCCGGGGCAGGGAAGACGAGAAGCAGCGGGCATAATCCTCGCCGCCCACCACGCTGTCCGGCCCGAGCCCGGGGTCCAGGATCACGCTGAGACCCGCGGCCTCGGCCAGGTTGCGCAGATCCCGGCTGAGCCCGTCGGAGATGTCGATGCAGGCGTGGACCTGGGGAATCCCGGCCAGCCGCGGGCCCAGGCCGAGGTTCGGGCTGGGGTCCAGGTGGGCCGCCAGGTCCGGGTCCGGCGCCGCGGGGTCCCAGCGGGCCCCGGCCATGAGCTTGCGCAGGCCGCGCAGGCTCGCCCCCAGCTCCTGGTCCGCGTACAGGCGGTCCCCCGCGACCATGGCTTCCCGCTTCAACCAGCGCCGGCAGGTGCCGAAGGCGGTGATGCCCAGCCCCAGGCCGGTGCTCCGGCCCACCGTGTCGCCGCCGATGACCGGCACTTTGGCCTCCACCGCCGCCCGGGCCAGGCCATCCAGGAACCGTTCCAGCCACGGAAGCTCAAGATCCCGGCCCAGGGCCAGGGTGAGGGTGAAGCCCGTGGCCTCGGCGCCGCTGGCGTCCAGGTCCGACAGGTTCACCATGAGCAGTTTGCGGCCCAGCAGTTCGGGAGGATGCCAGTCCAGGCGGAAGTGCTGCCCCGCCTCCATCAGGTCGGTGGTCACCAGCAGCTGCTGCCCGGGCGGCGGCGCGGGGACGCCGCCGCAGTCGTCCACCAGCTCCCGCCCGCCGGGAAAGGTGGCCCGGATGCGGCGGATGATCTCCAGTTCGTCCAGCTTCATGGAACCTCCAGTATTCAAGATACCCCGCCGCTTCCCCGCGGTCACATTCTCGGCTTGGTCGCGGGCCATGCCGGTGCTAGCGTTTAGGAGTGCCGGAACGGGCGGGGCCCGGGCGGCTTGGGAGGACATTCATGGCCATCACCAAGGTTTGGATCGAAGAAGGTTGCATCGTCTGCAACGCCTGTGAAGCCGAGTGCCCCGATGTTTTCCTGGTGACCGACACCACCTGCGTGATCAAGCCCGACGTGCGGGTCGACGGTCTGGAGACCGAGAACCGCGAAGAGATGTCCGAGCTGAAGGAGGAGTTCCATACCTCCCTGGAAGCGGCCATCGAGGCCGCCGCCGCGGGCTGCCCGGTGGAAGTCATCAAGTACGACAAGGTCTGAAGGCCGCCCGGCCAGCAGGCCATGACCGACGACGCTTCCCGGCCCCGCCGCAGGGCGCGCTACCGGGGCACCCATCCCCGGCAGTTCCAGGAAAAGTACAAGGAGCTGGACCCCGCGCGCCATGCCGCGGAGCTGGACAAGGTGCGCGAGCGGGGGCACACCCCGGCGGGCACCCATCGGCCCATCTGCGTGGCCGAGATCCTGGAGGTGCTCGATCCCAGGCCCGGGGAAGTGGGCCTGGACGCCACCCTGGGCTACGGCGGCCACGCCCAGGAGCTGCTGTCGCGGCTGGTCCCAGGCGGGCGGCTGTTCGGCATCGACGTGGACCCCCTGGAACTGCCCCGCACCGAGGCCCGCCTGCGCGCCCTGGGCTTCCAGGAAGACGTCCTGGTGGTGCGGCGCATGAACTTCGCCGGGCTGCCCGGGCTGCTGGCCGAGGCCGGCGGCCCGCTGGACTTCATCCTGGCCGACCTGGGCGTCTCCTCCATGCAGATCGACAATCCGGCCCGGGGTTTCACCTACAAGGCCGACGGCCCCCTGGACCTGCGGCTGAACCCCAACCGGGGCCGCCCCGCCTCGGCGCTGCTGCGGTCCCTGGGCCGGGAAGAACTGGCGGACCTGCTCGCCGACCTTGCCGACGAGCCCCACGCCCAGGCCATCGCCCGGGCCGTGCATGGCCAGCCGGTGACCACCACCCGGCAGCTGGCGGCCCTGGTGCGGGAAGCCCTGAAGCCCCTGCTGGACCCGGAAACCTGGCGGTCGGAGGCGCGCGGCTCGCTGCAGCGCACCTTCCAGGCCCTGCGCATCGCCGTGAACGACGAGCTGGGCGTCCTGGACCAGTTCCTCGCCCACCTGCCCGCGGCCCTGAAGCCCGGCGGCCGGGTGGCCATCCTCAGCTTCCACTCCGGCGAGGACCGGCGGGTGAAGAAGGGCTTCCAGGCCGGGCTCCGGGATGGCCTCTACCGGAGCATCGCCCCCGACCCGATCCGCCCCTCCCCAGAGGAACGCCGCGCCAATCCGCGCTCTTCCAGCGCCAAGCTGCGGTGGGCGGTGAAAGCCTAGTGAGGGCTTCAGTTTTCCCTGAGTCCCACGTTCACTTCGAAATTGCCGAACGGGGTGGAAAAGGGGATGGCGATGCAGGGCACGTCCCCGGAGCGGCTGATCTTGTGGCCGACGCCGATGACCACGGTGGGGATGGAGATGTTGAGCTGGTGCCCGTCCTGGATCAGGGCCCGGCGGGCGTCGCCCACGACGATATTGCCGATCTCGCCGATGGCGTCCTCGACGTTCTTGTTCATGGAGGTTATTTCCTCCATGAGCATGTTCGAGGCGATCTTGCAGGCCAGCTGCTCGGGCATGCTGATGATGATGGAGCCGGAGGTCTCGCCGGTGAGGCCGATGATCGCCGAAACGTCGTAGGTGGTGATGAGGTCCTCTTTGAGTTCCAGCCCGGCCTTTTCGGCCTGGATGCTCGCCATCATGTCCAAGCTGCGCAGAGTGGATTCAATAAAAGGGTTGATGAATGCGACGTTCATAGCTGGTTTTGCTCCCTTGATCACGCTTCATTATTCATCGGTTCCGCCTAGTTTAACCTGATATTTTCCACAACTGATTGATGATACCGACTTTCAAGGGCAGGATAAAGTTAGTACAAGACCGGAGTGGACCATGTTGGACCGATTGCAGAGTGAATTGAAGGCCTCCATGCTGGCCAGGAATACCGCCCGCACCGCGGTGCTGCGCATGGCCCTGGCCGCCTACAAGAACGAGGCCGTGGCCAAGGGACTGGGCCCCCAGGGCGTCCTGGCCGAAGCCGACGCCCTGGCGGTGTTCAAGCGCCTGGTGAAGAGCCGCGAAGACAGCGTCCAGCAGTTCACCGCCGCCGGCTTCCCCGACCGGGCGGCGGTGGAGCAGGCCGAGATCGAGGTCCTGAAAGGTTTCCTCCCGGCCATGCTGGAGGGAGTCCAGCTTGAAGCCGCCGTGCGGGAGGCCATCCAGGCCGCCGGAGCCCACAGCCGCAAGGACATGGGCGCGGTCATGAAGTCCCTCCAGGCCACCCACGGCGGCGCCTTCGACGGCAAGACCGCCAGCCAGCTCGTCCAGTCCATGCTCTCCTAACCCCGCCCTGCCTTCCCAGCGGGCCGCGGTGCGCCGTGCCGTCGCAATCCACTGAAAGATCAAACAGATGAAACAATCCAAGATGTTGATCCACACCCTGCGGGAAGTGCCCCGGGACGCCGAGGTGATCAGCCAGCAGCTCATGATGCGGGCCGGCATGATCCAGAAGCTGGCGGCCGGGATCTACGACTACCTGCCGCTGGCCTTCCGCAGCATCCGCAAGTTCGAGCAGATCGTGAGGGAGGAACTGGCCAAGGACGGCTGCCAGGAACTGCTGATGCCCACCGTGCAGCCCAGCGAGCTCTGGCAGGAATCCGGGCGCTGGAGCTTCTACGGCAAGGAATTGTTGCGCTTCAAGGACCGCAAGGACGCGGCGTTCTGCCTGGGCCCTACCCACGAGGAGGTCATCACCGATATCGTCCGGCGCAACGTCAGCAGCTACAAGCAGCTGCCCATGAACCTGTTCCAGATCCAGACCAAGTTCCGGGACGAGATCCGGCCCCGCTTCGGGCTCATGCGCGGGCGGGAATTCATCATGAAGGACGCCTACTCGTTCGACGTGGACGACGCGGCGGCGGATAAGTCCTATTGGGCCATGTTCAACGCCTACACCCGCATCTTCGCCCGGCTGGGGGTGAAGTTCCGGCACGTGGAAGCGGACAGCGGCGCCATCGGCGGCAGCTTCACCCACGAGTTCCACGTGCTGGCCGGCTCCGGCGAGGACGCGATCCTGTCCTGCGACGCCTGCGACTACGCCTCCAACCTGGAGAAGACCGAAGCACCGCGCATCCCCGCCGTGGACCACGGCCCGGCCATGGCGCTTAAGCCGGCCCACTTCAAGACTCCGGGCATCACGGCCATGGCCGACCAGGCCCGGGCCTTCAAGGACGCCGAGCACGACGGCCTGCCCCTGCACCAGACCTCCAAGGTCTACTGGATGGACGCCGACATCGTGGTGGGCAAGGACGCCGACGGCCACGTCACCCGCCGGCTGGCGGTGGCCGTGGTGCTGCGCGGTGACCACGAGATGAACCTGGTCAAGGTCAAGAACAGCCTGGGCGCCGTGGACCTGCAGCCCATGGCCGACGCCGAGGACTTCACCGGCGCCCTGAGCGGCTTCCTGGGCCCGGTTCCCCGCGAAGGCACCCGCCTCTGGGACCTGGGCAGGACCGATCCGGAAGGGCTGGTCTACCTGGTGGACAAGGCCCTGGAGGGCGCCAGCAACCTCACCTGCGGCGCCAACGAGACCGACGGCCACCACTTCGGCTTCGACCCCGCCCGGGATCTGCCCGGCGCGCGCTTCCTGGACCTGCGCCTGGCCCAGGAAGGGGACCTCTGTCCCCGCTGCGGCAAGGGCCACTATCAGGCCTTCCGGGGCATCGAGGTGGGCCAGGTGTTCAAGCTGGGCACCAAGTACTCCAAGTCGATGAACTGCAACTACCTGGATGAGCACGGCAAAGAGAACCCCATGGTCATGGGCTGCTACGGCATCGGCATCGGCCGCACCGTGGCCGCCGCCATCGAGCAGAATTTTGACGCCGACGGCATCATCTGGCCCTGGCCCATCGCGCCCTACCAGGTGCACCTGCTGGACCTGGATCCTGGCAACGCCATGGTGCGGGAAGTGGCCGAGCGCATGGAGCGGGAGTTGGAGGCCGCCGGCTTCGAGGTGCTGCACGACGACCGCGAAGGCCTGAGCCCGGGCGCCAAGTTCAAGGACGCCGACCTGCTGGGCTTCCCCCTGCGCGCCATGGTCGGCTCCCGGGGCCTCAAGGAAGGGCTGGTGGAGCTGCGCGACCGGCGCACGAAGGAAGTGGTCAAGTTCAAGCCGGAGGACGTGGTGGCCCAGGTCACCGCGGCCCGGGACCGGATGATGGGCGAGCTGGCGATCCAGGGCGGGAGGTAGTCGATGGCGGAGGGACCGGTCTACCTGACGACCTTCATTGAAGGGGTGCTGGTGCACGGCTCGGCCATGCCCTTCATCCTGCTGGTGCCCTCCGCCCATTCCCCGCACCGGGGGCTGCTCATGCCGCCCCAGGTGCCCTGGTCGCCGGGCTACCTGCCCCCGGCCCTGCTGCAGACCATGATCGACGGCCAATGGAAGATCCCGTTCCGTTTCCACGATCCTTCCCGGCTGCCGGTGGTGTTCGACGAACGCACCTCCCGCCTGCCCACCCCCTGGCTGCTCCGGCTGGAGGGCCTGGAGAACCAGCAGCGGCTCTACCTCTCCCACCTGCTGCGGACCCGGGCGGCCGATGACGATCTGCCCGCCCCGCCGGAAGGGGCCCAGTGGGTCGGGGAAAAGGCCCTGGCCACCATGGACCTGGTGCCGGGGGTGCGCCGCCTCTGCCAGTCCGCCCTGTCCCTGGTCAAAGAATTGGCATGACCTCCGGACGCGTTCCTGCCGTGTTCCTCGACCGCGACGGCACCCTCAACGAAGAGGTGGGCTACCTCCACCGTCCGGAAGAAGTGGTGCTCATCCCCGGGTGCGCCCGGGCCCTGGCCCGGCTCAATGCCCGGGGCGTCCCGGTGCTGGTGGTCACCAACCAGGCCGGCATCGGCAGGGGCAAGTTCGGGTGGGCCGATTTCCAGGCGGTCATGGAGCGCATCGCCTTCCTGCTGGCGGCGGCCGGGGCGCACCTCGACGGGGTCTACGCCGCCCCGCACCACGCCAAGGGCCTGGGCGACTATGCCCACCCCGACCATCCCGACCGCAAGCCCAATCCGGGCATGCTGCTGCGGGCCGCGCAGGAGCATGGGGTCGATCTGTCCCGGTCCTGGATGATCGGCGACAAGGCCATCGACCTGGAGGCCGGACGCCATGCCGGATGCCGGGTGGCCCTGGTGCGCACCGGCTACGGCAGCCAGGTGGACGCCGGCCTGGCCGACCTGGTGGCCGCGGACCTGGGGGCGGCGGTGGACCTGATCCTGCAGGAACTCTCATAACACCCGCATAAGGGCCCGAAATGGGGCCGGCGGCTGGATTGCCTTAAAATTCCTGGCTCCGCCATCGCCGGGGGGACTCCACATGCTTCCTGTGGAAAATTTGACCGAAAAAAATTTATATTTTCTAAGTTCTTTTTTTTTGAACTGAATAAACTATATATCACAAAATGGCGGAATGCATGTTCTCTCGGCCCGTAATCCATGCAGGCATGGCACTTTGGTTAGCCCTGCCGGCCCCGGCGCAGGAGCAGGAGAGCCGGTACAAGTTCAGCGGCTTCGGCACCCTCGGCCTGGTCTGGAACAGCACCAGCCAGGCGACCTTTCTCAGGGACGTGGCGCAGCCTTCGGGCGCCGGCCGCACCCCGGACGGGCGGGTGGACAGCCGCATGGGGGTGCAACTGGACGCCACGTTCGCCGACACCCTGCGGGGAACCCTGCAGCTGGTCAGCAAGTACCGCTACGACGGCACCTACACCCCTGAGTTCGCCTGGGCCTTCCTGGGCTGGACCCCGGCGCCCGAGCTGCAGATCCGGGCGGGGCGGCTGGGGGTGGAGATGTTCATGAACGCCGACTCCCGGGATGTGGGCTATTCCTACCTCTGGGTGCGGCCGCCGGTGGAGTGCTACGGGCTGATCCCCATCACCCGGCTGGACGGCATGGACGCCGCCGGCACCCTCGATCTGGGCGCCCAGACCAACCTGCGGCTCAAGGCCTACTGCGGGGTGCTCTCGGAGAAGCTGCCCCTGGCCGGCTCCCAGCCCCTGAGCATGAATGGGGACAGGATCGGCGGCCTGATCGCGGAGGTCCAGGGCGGTGCCTGGCGGGGGCGGATCGCCTACGCGCGGTTCCAGGTGCGCAAGGATTTCCCCCCACCCATCGCCGACCTGCAGACCGGCCTGGAGGCGTTCGCCGCCGCCCTGGGCGAGCCCCAGCTGGACCAGGCCGCGGCCGCGCTGCGGTTCCAGGGCGGGACCATCCAGTGGTATTCGGCCGGGGTCACCTGCGAGCAGGGCCCGCTCCAGGCCCAGGCGGTGCTCACCCACCTCCGCTCCGACCGGCTCGTCCTGCCCGAGAGCTGGGAAGGCTTCGTGTCCATGGGCTACCGCGTGGGGCGGGTGGTGCCGTACGGCCTGTGGGACCAGGTGCAGCCGGCCTGGAACGGCCGTGCGGTGGTGCTCTCCGCCGCCATGGACTTCGTGTTATGACGGGAGGCGCACCATGAGACCTGGCCCCTCCGCCCTCCTCGCCGGAATGGAGGACCGCTGATGCTGTTCTGGGTGCGGGCCAGCGTCCTGGCGCGGACCGCCGTGGTCGGGCTGGCGGTGACCCTGCTGGTCGGACTGGTCACCCTGGCGGTGGCCGGGCGGGTGGCGCACCGGCGCGAGACCGGACACCAGCGCGAGGTCATGCAGTCGCTGCTGGATGTGGTGGAGCCCTCGGCCAGCGCGGCGTGCTTCGTGGAGGACACCGCCCTGGCCCAGGAGGTGGTCCGCGGCCTGGTGAAGACCCGCAACGTCCAGAGCGCGTCCCTGAGCTCAGGCGGCAGGGTGCTGGCCCAGGCCACCCGGGAGGGGGCCGCGAGCCCCGGGGCCGAAAGCTTCCCCCTCTCCCGCCCGCTCTGCTCGCCCTTCTCCCCGGGGGTCGTCCTGGGCGAACTGGTGCTGGTGCCGGACCTGGAGGAGTCGGGGCGGCAGGTGGAACGCACCGTCAACCTGGTGCGGATGGTGGTGCTCTCCCTGGCCATGGCGCTGGGCCTGGCCCTGGCCTTCGCCGTGCACCAGAGCATCGTGCGGCCCCTGACCGCCCTGTCGAACCAGCTGCACGAACTGGACCGGGACAAGGGGCTCCGGCTGGACCTGCCCAAGGGCCACGAGGCCGACGAGATCGGCCAGCTGGTCCAGGACGTGAACAGCCTGGTGGAACGTCTGGTGCTCAGCTCCCGGGACCTGCACACCGCCAACGCCCGGCTGGAGGAGGCCCTGGTCAAGGCCGAGACCGCCAACCAGGCCAAGAGCGCCTTCGTGGCCACCATCTCCCACGAACTGCGCACGCCCATGAACGGCATCCTCGGCATGATCGGGCTGCTGCTGGACACCCGTCTCACCCGCAAGCAGACGCACTTCGCCGAGACCGTGCGCAACTCCGCCGACGCCCTGCTGGAGATCATCAACGACATCCTCGACTTCTCCAAGATGGAGGCCGGGCGGCTGGAGCTGGACGAGAGCGAGTTCGAGCTCAACCACATGGTGGAGGGGGTCGTGGACATCCTCACCCCCCGGTTCCGGGCCAAGAAGATCCTGCTGAAGTACCACCTCCCCACCCAGTCCGGCAGCCTGTTCCGGGGCGACGCGGGCCGGCTCCGGCAGATCCTGCTCAACCTGGTGGGCAACGCCCTCAAGTTCACCGAGCGGGGCACCGTCACCATCGCCCTGGCCATCGAGCCCCAGGACCCGGGTGTCCGGCTGCGGATCGCCGTCGTCGACACCGGGATCGGCATCCCCGAGGAAGCCCAGCCCAAGCTGTTCAGCATGTTCACCCAGGCCGAGGCCACCACCGCCAGGCGCTATGGCGGCAGCGGGCTGGGGCTGGCCATCTGCAAGCGCCTGGTGGACCTCATGGGGGGGGAGATCGGGTTCAGCAGCGAGGAGGGCACGGGCAGCACCTTCTGGTTCCAGGTGCCGCTGGGCCGCGCCGGCCAGGCATCCCTGGCCCAGGCCCAGCCTGATCCCCCGCATCCCGACCCCAGGCCCGTCCCCGCCGAAGCGCCGGAGTCCGAGGTCGCCTCCCGCAAGGTGCTGGTGGCGGACGACAACCCCACCAACCAGGAAGTGGCCCTGGCGCTGCTGGAGATCCTGGGGGTCCAGGGCGAAGCGGCCTTCGACGGCCAGGAGGCCGTGGCCATGGTCGAGCAGGGCGACTACCGCATGGTCCTCATGGACATGCAGATGCCCAGGGTGGACGGCCTGGCGGCCACCCGCATGATCCGCGCCCTGCCGGGCCTCTGCGCCCGGGTGCCGATCATCGCCATGACCGCCAACGCCATGGAGAGCGACCGTCTGCTTTGCCTGGAGGGGGGCATGGACGACTACCTGCCCAAGCCCATCGACCGGCGCCGGTTGAAGGCCATGCTCGAACGGTGGGATGATCCGGACAGAGGATCCGCCTGATGCCAGCAACCCCACCGTTGATGCGCCGGACCGGCCTGGTGTCCGGGACCATCCTCCAGCGCTACAAGCGATTCCTGGCGGACGTGGAACTGCCCGGCGGGCCCGTGGTGACCGCCCACTGCACCAACACCGGCACCATGGCCACCTGCTGGGAGCCCGGGGACCTGGTCCTGCTCGAGCCCAGCCCCAACCCCGAGCGCAAGCTCAAGTTCACCTGGCTGGCCTGCCGGCGGGACGGCGCCTGGGTGGGGGTGGAGACCGGCATGGCCAACCGGGTGGTGGCCGAGGCGGCGCGCCAGGACCGGCTGCCGGGCCTGCCCGGCCTCTGCGCCGTGCGCACCGAGCAGAAGTACGGTGCGGAGCGCAGCCGCATCGATGTCCTGGCTGAGGACGGCTGCGGGCGCCTGGTCTACATCGAAGTGAAGAACACCACCCTGCGGGTGGGCACCGGCGCCTGCTTCCCGGACGCGGTCACCCTGAGGGGGGCCAAGCACTTGAGGGAGCTGCGCGGCATGGTGCGCCTGGGCCACCGGGCCGCGCTGGTGTTCTTTGTGCAGCGCGGCGACGCGGACCAGTTCGACGCGGCCCGGGAGATCGATCCGGCCTACGCCCTGGAACTGGAACGGGCCGCCGCCGATGGGGTGGCGATCCTGCCGGTGGCCGTCTCCCTGAGGGCGGAAAGCTTGCGGTCGGGCCTCTGGACCCTGACCTGGAGCCTGCCCGGTCTGCTCCCGTGGGTACGCCGGAATGAGATGTCCCTTCCGTTACCGGGTCCGGCCGGTCAAAATGAAACACAGCCTTTCCTTCCGACCCAACTTTAATCATTTCTGGAGCACCCATGACTGAGCCGATGAAGAAGACACCGTTGTTCGATTGGCACAAGGCGCACGGAGCCAACATCGTCGAATTCGGCGACTACCTCATGCCCGTCTGGTATGCCAGCGCCCGCGCCGAGCATCTCGCGGTGGTGTCCCAGGCCGGGCTGTTCGACACGAGCCACATGGCGACCCTCAGGGTGTTCGGCAAGGACGCGTACGACCTGCTGCAGTGGTGCTTCACCCGCAACCTTGACGCCTGCGTGGGCAAGGACCTGGCGCCGCTCACCGATGGCAAGTGCGTGTACGGCTTGTTCCTCGACGAGCACGGCAACGCCATCGACGACAGCATCGTCTACAAGATCAAGGACCGGGAGTTCATGGTCGAGGTCAATGCGAGCATGGGCGGCCCCGTCGCCAGGCACCTGATGGAACAGGCTAAGGGGCGCGACGTGACGGTCATCGACCTCACGGACAAGCTCGGCAAGATCGACATCCAGGGGCCGGCTTCGATCAAGATCATGGCCAAGGTCCTGAAAGACCCCGGGGCGGTGTACGAGAAGCTCCCCTATTTTTCGGCCAAGGGGCACTTCGACCCCGCGTCGACCCTGGCCGGCCAGGCGCAGATGCTCGACGGCACCCCGCTCCTGGTGTCGCGTTCAGGCTACACCGGCGAGGTGGGCTTCGAGCTGTTCGTGGAGCGGGACCAGACCGTGAAGCTGTGGGACGCGATCATGGCGGCCGGGGCGGAATTCGGCCTGACGGCGTGCGGCCTCGCGGCCCGCGACTCGCTGCGCGCGGGCGCCGTGCTGCCGCTCTCCCACCAGGACATCGGGCATTGGCCCTGCATCCACAACCCCTGGCCCTTCGCCCTGCCGTTCACGCCCTCGGGCGACGGCTTCACCAAGGCCTTCCTCGGGTCCGCGGCGCTTGACAAGGCGGCCGACGCCCCGTACACCCTGACCTTCGTCGGGAACGATCTCCGCAAGGTGGAGGCCCACGGCGCCAGGGTCTACCTGGACGGCAGGGAGATCGGGACCGTGCTGACCTGCGTCACCGACATGGCCATCGGGCGCCACGAGGGCAGGATCTACAGCATCGCGACCCCGGACAAGCCGGCCGGTCTCGCCATCAAGGGCCTCAGCTGCGGCTTCATCAAGGTCGGATCGCGGCTCGCGCCCGGCACGGCCGTGGAGATCAGGGACGCCAAGCGCGCCATCCAGGTGCTGATCGAGACGGATGTCCGGCCTGATCGCACCGCC
Organism: Holophagaceae bacterium; assembly: GCA_003165415.1. GTDB lineage: Bacteria > Acidobacteriota > Holophagae > Holophagales > Holophagaceae > Mesoterricola. The sequence continues at coordinate 2,515 of PLUC01000129.1, read as the reverse complement.
CGGAAGGCGCTGAAGACTTTCATGTGACATTCGCACCTTTTCCCTCAACCCCTTTGCGGCCCCCCCAGGGGCTGGAACAGTCTTTCCAATGGAGGCTCCATGTATCCTTCCGATGTGAAGTACACCAAAAATCATGAATTCATCAAGTCCTTGGGTGACGGCACGGCCGTGGTGGGCATCACCAGCTATGCCCAGGAAGCCCTGGGGGACGTGGTGTTCGTGGACCTGCCCGAAGTGGGCGCCACCTTCGGGGCCGGCGACGAGTTCGGCACGGTGGAATCGGTGAAGACGGTCTCGGAGATCTTCATGCCCGCCGCCGGCGAGATCCTGGCCGTGAACGAGGAACTGGAAGCCCACCCGGAATTCGTCAATGAAGATGCCTTCGGCAAGGGCTGGATGGTCAAGGTGAAGCTCGCCGGCGCCCTCCCCGCCGACCTCCTGGATGCCGCCGCCTACGCCGCCCTGGTCAGCGAAGAGAGCCACTGAGTGACCCGGGGCGGCCGCTGGAGCCGATCGCTCACCCTCCTCGCCGTCGCCGGCGCAGCGGGACTGGGGGCGGCGGCGGACCAGCCCGGCGCCCAGCAGGCGCCGCCCCCGGTCCACCAGCAGTACATCAAGATTCCGGCCCGCCCGCCTGCCGCCAGGCCGGCGGACCTGGTCCGGCTCAGGGCCATCATTGAAGCCGGAGAAAAGGCGCTGGAGGAAAAGGACTGGGACGGCGCGCTGTCCTGCTCCGAGCAGGCGGAGGCGCTGCTGGCCGACTGGCCGGAGGAGGCCCTGAAGCAGCCCGAAGTGATCGCCCTGCACGCCCGGCTCGTGGAGTTCCAGCAGCACCTTCCCGACACCGAGGAGGTCCCGCTGACGCCCGATCCCGGCCTCAAGGACGCGGAGGAGGTGGGACCCCTGTCCCCCGAGGATCTGCGCACCGAGCGGGCCCAGGTGCAGGGCGCCGAGATGGGGGCGGTGTTCGACTTCCCCATCGATCTCAACGACAAGGTGCTGGCCTGGGTCCACCAGTTCACCACCGAGAAGCGCGGTTTCATGGAACGCACCCTCTCCCGGGCCAGCGCGTACCTGCCGATGGTGCGCCAGATCTTTGCCGAAGAGCACATCCCCAAGGACCTGGCCTACCTGGCGGTGATCGAATCCGGCTACATCAATTCCGCCCACAGCTACGCCAAGGCCGTGGGCATGTGGCAGTTCATGCGCTCCACCGGCCGGATCTACGGCCTGGGCGGCAACGCCTGGGTGGAGGAGCGGCGCGACCCGGTCAAGTCCACCCGCGCCGCGGCCCGCTATCTGCGCAAGCTCTACGAGATCTCCGGGGACTGGTACCTGGCCCTGGCCGGCTACAACGCCGGCCCCCTCACCACCGAGCGGGCCAGCCTCAACCTGGGCACGCACAACTTCTGGGACATGTACCGCAGCCGCTGGCTGCGCAACCAGACCAAGAACTACGTGCCGGAGATGTGCGCCGCCATCCTGGTGGGCCGCTTCCCGGAACGCTACGGACTGAAGATCGAGCAGCTTCCGCCCTACGCCTACGAGACCGTGGAGGTGGACCGCATGACCAGCCTGCCGGTGCTGGCCCGCTACGCGGACACCGACGTGGACGCCCTGAAGGAGCTGAATCCGGAACTGCTCCGGGCCACCACGCCGCCCGGCCACTACACCCTGCGCGTCCCGCCCGGCCAGAGCGGCGTCACCGCCCGCGCCCTGGCCCGGATCCCGGCCAACCAGCGCCTGGACTTCAAGCGCTACAAGGTGCGCAAGGGCGAGAGCCTGGCCCGGGTGGCCACCCGGTTCAACCTGAGCGCCGAGGACCTGCTGGCGGCCAACGACATCACCAAGGCCCAGTTCCGGCCCGGACGCACCATCCTGGTGCCGCCGCCGCCGGCCATCGCCATCGACACCCGCGACCTGCGCTCCAAGGTCGAGCGCGCCGAGATCATCGAGGACAAGCCTCTGGAGAAGCTCCCGGCGATTCCGCCGGCGGGTCCGGTGGCGCCCCTGGAGCCGGTGCGGGAGGAGCCCCTCGCCCCGGTGGCCCAGGTCCAAGGGGCGCCCGAGACCGCCGTGGCCGTGCATGGGGAAGCCCCGGCCGCCCGGAGGGCGCCGGCCCGGATTCCCGCTCCGGAAGGCCGCCCGGCCTTCCACATGGTGAAGCGCGGCGAGACCCTGTTCGCCATCGCCGCCCGTTACGGCCTGGAGGTCAAGGCCCTGCGCAAATGGAACAAGCTGCGCAGGAACGGCATCCAGGTCGGCCAGCGACTGCGTTTGAAGCCCTGACATGACTGAGGGGGGACCGCCCGGTCGCTTCGCTCCCTCTGATGCCACGCATGCGTGGCATCCCCTCAGACTCCCCCACGTGGTGACCGGGCGGAGCCCGGTCACCACGTCTGCAGTTTGGACATTCCCTCCCATTCCATCATGACCTGCCGGTGGCTCTGGAATGGTCCGTCCGGGTCCCTCGGTTTGGCGCCGCCTCAACTCGGGTCCCCCGGCCAGGCGCCGC
>PLUC01000105.1 GCA_003165415.1 Holophagaceae bacterium | reverse complement strand
AAGGACCGCCTGATTGCCGACCTGAAAAGGCGTCTTTCCCGCGCCTGAATTTGCTTGGAGATACTTCTGGGTGATGATCAGGGCAAGCAGCCGTTAGGTCGCTGGCGAACTTACGGCTGCTTGCGCCCAGCACGAACGCCTGAGGAGGACGCCTTTACCGGTGTGAATAGGTCTAGGGAGCCCACCACCGCCCCGGCCACGATCAGGCCCATGGCGCAGCCCGACAGCGCGGTGAGGCGCCTGCCGCCGAACAGCACCAGCACCAGGGTCGACAGCAGGGGCGTCAGGTAGGCCAGGGCCCCGATCACCCGGGGATCCCCGCGCTTCATGGCCGCGTCCCAGGTGTAGAAGGCCAGGCCCATGGGCCCCAGCCCCAGCAGCACCAGGAACAGCCAGTCCCTGGGGCTCACGGCCGGCGTGGCCGGGGCGGCCAGGGCGTGCAGTGCCAGGGCCAGCAGGCCTGAGGCCAGGCAGAAGCCGCCCACGGCGCCGGTGCCGAAGGGGCGGACCCGCTTGGTGAGGAGGGAGTAGCTGGACCAGACGAAGGCGGCGCCCACCGCCAGCAGGTACCCGGGCAGGTGCCCCAGGTCGAGGCTGAGCCGGCCACCGGTGATCACCAGGGCGGCCCCGGCCAGGCCCAGGCCGGCGCCCAGGAGGTGGTGCCGGCCGAGCCTGCTGCCCAGGTACACGGGCGAGAGGATGACGATCAGGAGCGGCCAGAGGTACTGCAGGAGGTTGACCTCCACCGCCGGCGCGTGGCGCAGCGCCAGGAAGAACAGGGCGTGGTAGCCGAAGATCCCGAAGATCCCCAGGGCGAAGGTCCAGAACGGCACCTTCCACTCCCGGATCCTGGCCAGTCCCACCAGCCCGCCGATGCACAGGGCGACGCCGGCGGAAAAGAAGGCCGGCAGGTGGCTCACCCCCGCGCTGAGCAGGGTGAGGCTGCTCCAGAGGAGGATGGTGAAGAGCGACAGGACGACAGCGGGCATTACAGCAAAGACAGCATGCCGGCGATTTCCAGGCGCAGGTCCGGGATCCCGGTGCCCTTCTCGGCGCTCACCCAGGCGATGTCCGCGGTCTGCAGCCCCAGCTCCGCCGCCACGTCCCGGCGCTGGGCCAGTTGGCGGGAGGGTTTCACCTGGTCGCACTTGGTGGCCACGATGCGGTGGGGCAGGTCCACCGAGCGCAGCCAGTCCAGCATCTGGTGGTCCAGCTTGGTCGGTCCCACCTCGGCGTCCAACAGCACATAGACCATGCGCAGGGATTTCCGCCCGGTGAGGTAGCCTTCCACCATGGCCTGCCAGGTCTCCCGCTCCTTGGCCGGGCCCAGGGCGAAGCCGTAGCCGGGAAGGTCCACGATCCAGCGGTCGGCGCCGGTGAGGAAGACGTTGATGAGCCGGGTGCGTCCGGGGGTCTTGCTGGTCTTGGCCAGGCCCTTCTGGAAGCACAGGGCGTTGAGCAGGGAGCTCTTGCCCACGTTGGAGCGGCCGACGAAGGCCACCTCGGCGTGGGCGGACCCCAGCTGCTTCACGCTGGAGGCGGAGGTGACGAACTGGGTGTCTTTGAGGGGCTGGGCCATTTTCTCACTCGTAGCGCAAGGACTCGATCCGGTCCAGCTTGGCAGCATTATGGGCCGGATCGATGGTGAATCCGGGGGCCCGGTATCATGGACCCATCAGGCCAGGAGCCATCATGAGATTCGCCACCGATGCCCGGATCGCCGTCGACGCGCTTGCGGACTACCTTCGGGACTCGGAAAACCGGATCGGCAAGGTGATCCAGCAGCCGCCCCTGCGCGACCTGGCGGAAGCGCTGGAACTGGAGCCGCTGATCCGGCAGGGCGGACTCACCGGAGAGGCGTTCCGCGCCTTCCTGGAGCGCTACCTGGCGGTCAGCACCCGGCTGCATCACCCCGCCTGCATGGCCCACCAGGTGGCCGTGCCGCATCCCCTGGCGGCCGTGGGTTCGCTCATCGACGGCCTCACCAACAACGCCATGAATATTTATGAAATGGGACCGGCCGCCAGCGCCATCGAGTTCGTCCTGATCAACTGGATGCTGGGCAAGGTGGGCTGGACCCCGCAGCCGCTGCCGCCGGCTGGCCCCGGCGCCTGCGGGGGCGGCGTGCTCACCCACGGCGGCTCCCTGGCCAACCTCACGGCGCTGATGGCGGCCCGGGGCCGGGTGGATCCCGAGGCCTGGCAGGCGGGGATCCGCCGGGATCTGGTGGTGCTGGCGCCCGAGGCATGCCACTATTCCATCGCCCGGGCGGTGGGGATCATGGGGATGGGCCGGCGGGCGCTGCGGGCGGCGCCGGTGGACGCCGACGAGCGGCTGGTTCCGGACCGGCTGCCCGGCGTCTTGCGCCAGCTGCGCGAGGAGGGCGCCACGGTCATGGCCGTGGTGGCCAACGGCTGCTCCACCGCCGCCGGCCTCTACGATCCCCTGCGGGAGACCGCCGCCTGCTGCCGGGAACACGCCCTCTGGCTGCACGTGGACGCCGCCCACGGCGGCTCGGCCCTGCTGGCGGACGGATTGCGGCACCACCTGGACGGCCTCGACCTGGCCGATTCCATGGTCTGGGACGCCCACAAGATGCTGCGCACCCCCACGGTCTGCGCCGCCGTGCTGGTGCGCGACCATGCCGACCTGGACCGCGCGTTCCAGCAGGAGGCCAGCTACCTGTTCCACGACAAGGACCAGCCCGGCTTCGATTTCATCCAGCGCACGGTGGAGTGCACCAAGGCCGGGCTCGGGCTGCGCCTCTTCCTGGCGATAGCTTCCGAAGGCGAGGCCGCCCTGGGCCGCTTCATCGAGGGTCAGGCCGCCTTCGCGCGTTCGGTCGCCGCGCTGATCCGCCTCCGGCCCGGGTTCGAGGTGGCGGTCGAGCCGGAGAGCAACATCGTCTGCTTCCGGGTCCAGGGCAGCGACGAGCTCCAGTTGGAGCTGCGCCGGCGGTTGCTGGAGACGGGCCGGCACTACATCACCACCACGGAATTCCGCGGCCGGCGCTGGTTGCGCATCACCGCGATGAACCCGGGAACCACCCTGGAGGACGTCGAGCGCCTCCTGGACGAGTTGCGGACTTACTGTCCCCTGTAGACCCGCTCCACCCGCCCATTGATCTGGCAGGTGACCTCGTAGGTGATGGTCCCCAGCACCTTGGCCCATTCGTCCACGGTGATCTCCTCCGCGCCGCTGCGGCCGATGAGGACCACCTCGTCCCCCACCTGGACGGTGGTCTCCGGGCCCAGGTTGATCATGGTCTGGTCCATGCAGACCCGCCCCACCACCGGGTAGGACCGGCCCGTCACCAGCACCCGGCCGCGGTTGGAGAACAGGCGGTTGAAGCCGTCGGCGTAGCCCACCGGCAGGGTGGCGATCCAGGTGTCCTCCGGGGCCGACCAGGTGAGTCCGTAGCCGATCCGGGTGCCCACGGTCACCTTCTTCAGGAACCCGACCCGGGTGAGGAAGGACAGCGCCGGCAGCAGGGGAACGGTGCGCGGGGTTCCCTGGTCCGGATAGAAACCATAGATCATGATGCCGGGCCGGACCAAGTCCAGGTAGCCCTCCGGGTGGGCCAGGACCGCGCCGGAATTGGCGCAATGCACCAGCTCGAGCTTGTGCCCCAGGCCGGCCTCCACCGCCGCCACGGCGGCCCGGAAGCGCAGGATCTGCGCCTCGGTGTAGGTGGGGTCGGCCTCGTCGCTCACCGGCAGGTGGGTGAAGGCGCCCTGGATCCGCAGGTGCGGGCACTGCTCCGCCAGGAACGCCGCCAGACCGGCGGCCTCCAGGGGCTGGACCCCGATCCGGGCCATGCCGGTGTCGATGACCAGGTGCACCGTGGCGTCGGCCGCCAGGTCAGCGCACACCGCTTCCAGGGCCCGGGCGTTGGCCCGGTCGCAGACGGCGAGGGTGATGCCGGCGCGCACTGCCGCTTCCATCTCCTCCGGAAAGGCGGGGGACAGTTTGAGGATGGGCAGCCCGATCCCGGCGTCGCGAAGCTGCATCCCCTCCGGGACCGTGGCCACCCCCAGCCAGTCCACCCCCGCCGCCTCGGCCATCCGCGCCACCGCCACCGCCCCATGGCCATACGCGTTGGCCTTGACGGCGATGAGCAGCTTCCGGGAGGGGCCTATGACCCGCCGGATGGCCAGGAGATTGGCCCGGATATGATCCAGGTGGACGACAACATGGGTCTGGTAGAGCATGCCTCCATCCTACACCGCTCCGGAGGCGTCAGATCAACCCGCCCCGGTCCACCCTCAGCAGCTCGGGCACGGTATGGCCGAAGCTGTGGCCATAGCTGGGGCTCTGGATGCGCAGCTTGCCCACGTGCACCTTGCCGGTGATGGTGCGGATCCGCACCTGCTGGCCCAGCTCCGCGCCCTCCAGGAGGAATCCGGACACCCGGACGGTGTTGGCGGGGATCCTGAGGGGGTCCACCGGCCGGACCGGAAGCCGCCGGTTGGCGCTGAGGAGGGGCCGCTCCACTTCAACCCAGGTTCCTTTGGGGATGATGGTCATAGGTACACCTGTATAGGAAGGCCGCAGCGGGCCTGATTCAAACCTTCTAGGGGCCGTGCAATCGTTCCGACCGTCAGATCGGAATCTGAGCATCAAAAGCTTTTCGCTTCGGAAATCATGACACAAATCACGATTGCCTTTCGAGCAGGATTTTAGAATTTTTTTTGCGGATGAATTTAGAATTTGCGCTGAAATTAAAGCGTTTTCTGTTTGTAAGGTTGGTTTTTGGGGAACGCGATCGGCGCCCGTGGTTCTGGGATTTTTCAAAAAAATAATTTACAATGTGAAAAATAAAAAAACTGAAGAAAAT
>PLUC01000253.1 GCA_003165415.1 Holophagaceae bacterium | reverse complement strand
GACAGCGGGTTGTTCTGGTCCATGAACTGGGACAGCTGGCTGGACCCGAAGAACTCCTTCATGGCGGCGATCACCGGCTTGGAGTTGATGAGGTCATGGGGCTGCAGGGGGCTGTTGGGGTCCTGGGCCATGGAGAACTTTTCCTTGATGGCCCGCTGCACGCGCACCAGGCCCACCCGGAAGCAGTTCTCCAGCAGTTCGCCCACCGACCGGACCCGGCGGTTGCCCAGGTGGTCGATGTCGTCCTTGCGCACCGGCGCCACTTCATCCACCCGGTCCGACCGGGTGGTATCGTACTTCTTCAGGCGCAGCAGGTAGTGCACGGTGGCGACGAAGTCGTCGGTGCTCAGGGTGCGGGCGTCCAGGTCGGTGGTCAGGCCCAGCTTGGCGTTCATCTTGTGCCGGCCGACCTTGGACAGGTCGTACTTCTGGTTGTCGAAGAACATGGCCTGGAGCAGCTTGCGGCTGCTCTCCAGGGTGGCGGGCTCGCCCGGACGGATCTTCTTGAACAGCTCCTTGGCGGCCTCTTCGCAGTCCTCGGTGTGGTCCTTGGACAACGTCTCGCTGAACACCTTGCCGGTGGCGTCGTTGTCCGGGAAGCAGACGGTGAACTCGCTCACGTTGTTGGCCAGGAACATCTCCAGGTGGGTCTGCACGAAGGCGTCGTTGGCCTCCAGCAGCACCTCGCCGGTGTTCATGTTGACCACGTCCTGGAGCAGCACGGCGCCGTCCAGCAGGTTGCGCTCGACGCTCACGGCCTTCACCCCGGCCTTGAGCATGCTCTCCAGGAGCCGGCGACTGATGACCTTGCCCTTGGCAATCATCACGTCCTTGGTCTTGGGGTCCTTGATGTCCTCCATGGCCTTCTGGCCCACCAGCAGCTCGCTAGGGGCGATGGCGATGTCGGCGCCCTTGACCATGAACTTCTCGGCGGTGTAGAAATGGCTGAGCATGGCCTGGTTGTCCGCCAGGCGCTCATCGAACAGGCCCAGGGCGCGCAGGAAGGTGGAACCCAGGAACTTGCGCTTGCGGTCGATGCGGGCGTACAAAAGGCCTTTTGTATCCAGCTCGAACTCGATCCAAGAGCCGCGGTAGGGGATCACCTGGGCGCTGTAGAGGGCCTTGTCGTTGCTGATGGCGAAGAACACGCCGGGGCTGCGGTGCAACTGGGACACGATGACCCGCTCGGTGCCGTTGATGACAAAGGTGCCGCGGTCGGTCATGGTCGGCAGGTCGCCGAAGTACACCTCGGATTCCTGGGACTGCTTATAGCGCCGGTTGCCCTTCTCGTCCTTGTCGAACTGGTTGAGCCGGACCCGGATCTTCAGCGGGGAGGCCATGGTGGCGCCGCGCTCCACGCACTCTTCCATGCGCATCTTCTGGTGCAGGCCCACCGGCTCGTTGCACACGTCGCAGATCTTGGCTTCGTTCTTGTTGCGGGTGCCGCACTTGGGGCAGTCGACCGTGGGGTCCTTGGGGTGGTCCGTAACGATGTGGTGGCCGCAGTTCTTGCAGGTGGTGCGGAGGTGCTCCAGGCCTTCAATCTTGCCGCATTTGCAAGCCCAGTGTCCGACCGTGTAGTCCACGAATTCCACTTCCAGGCTGGCGTCGGTGCCGTCCGGGTTCTTGCCGTTGTGCACGGGGAACATGGACTCGAACACCGCCTTGAGCCCGCGGGGCTCGCGCTCGCTGTGCAGCAGGTTCATCTGCAGGAACTCGTCGTAGCTGCGCTTCTGGATGTCAATCAGGTTGGGGATGGGCACCAGGGAGCGGATCTTCGAGAACTGGACGCGCTGGCGGTAGATGTTCTGTTGAACGCTCATGGTTCACTCCGGAGAACGTCCGCAGTGGCCCTGGAAAGGCCAGTGGGAAAGCATGGGTGGGGCTTGATGGCTTCACGGTGGGGACTGGATGCACCTACGGCCAGCTTGCCACCGTCTCTGGCGGAAGCTAACCTGATGGATCGCGCTGTTCTGGCACACGGAAAATATTGCAACCGGGGCCCTTCGTAAAGACTGGAGTCTGAATTCCCGAACCGTGGATTCGGGGCAAGGAATAAGCATACCACTTTCCCGACTGACCCCCACCAATAAATTCCAAGGAGGACCAAACGACCTTTCAGGTGTTTGGGAGATCCCCCTTCTTCAGGGTGGTTGACTGGGCTTCGAGGGTGATTCAACCATTTCCGTCTCGTCTCTCGGCCCTCTTCGGTTCGGGATTTTGTTGCTCTTGCCCATTGTCCAGACCTGTTTTCAGTCGGATCGTTCTTCCGCACTTGTCGTTCGCGGCGGGAATCTCACGGTGGCCAGCCGTGTCATCCACTTCGACCGGTGGTGAAAAATCAGGCCACGGACCGCGCCTTTTGCATTGGTCAAGCAGGAGAGGTATCCCAGCACGACCCCAGCTTGGTGGACCTGGAGCAAACATGGAGGGACATTGAGTGCAGGCCTGCGATCGACCCAGAAGGCACACCTGGCGGATGACAGTTGAGAGAACCCGTGCAATATCCCCAATTCTCTCGTCAAGGGGTTAGGTTTGATGATGGCGATAAGGGCACCGTCCCGGAAACTGGGGAATACATCAGTCCCCACCCGTTGTGAGGTGCAGATTAACCTCCGCGACTTCGGGCAGAGTAACGGTCTGGCCTTGGCGGCGGGCCTGAATCCGCTCCAATTCATGGAGCAAGCGGAAGAAACTCCGCTCCAGTTGTCCCTCATAACGAAGAAGGCGGTCCACGTGTCCTTCTTCGGGATTGTTACCCCAGGTCGTAAAGGACACATGGACAGGAATTGTCAACATAAATTTGCGTTTAAGAGTATCTCCTCTGACCATCTTCTCCATGGAGTATAAGAACCCCTCCCGCTCCGCTCTACCAACTCTTTTTAGCCTCCACCACAAGGAAGCTAAGCGATCCACAAGGGCCTCTTCAAAGGGGCCTTTGGGATCAAAGGATGCCACCATTCCCGCATGGAGGGCATCAAAGACGTTGGAGTCCTCCCCAAAGAAGGAGACAGCTTCAGAATTTACATCGATGGCCTGCCCCTCCCCCTGCGCATTCTTCGGTTCGGTCTGCCGGTTGGGTTCTTCCATAGCCATAAGTCCACCCCTTGAGGGATAAAGGCCACCCCCTTCTTGGGGTTCAACCTAGAGGTTATTCCAAGATCTGAGCGACGACACTGTGGATTTCGTCAGTGACAACTATACCAGTGCATGGGGTAGCGCTGAACCGGGCGATTTCGTGACATGGTTGAGCTGCGACCAGGTGGGCGCAGGAACCGCCTTCTTAAGAGACACATTCCCAAATGTCTAAAAAAAGATATGTTAGCAAGACGCTTGTTCTGCAGGCATGACCGTCAATCCGAGTTTGGTTGCACGCTGGGTCAAGGGATCCCCCTGTCCCATGCGGGGCCTGCCCGGGACAAGATCCTCGAGGATGACATCGCCGATCTCTTCGACCTGGAAATGGCGGACCCCCTGCCAACCCGAGCTGAGCCCGTTGCCGCACTTCCAACTCCCAGGAAACCGCCCAAGGGCAAGGCGCCCGTAAAGCCAACCGTCAAGGCCGCCACCAAGAAGGTCACGAAACCTGCGATCAAGGCTGTCGCCAAAGCCACTCCCAAGCCGGGTGCCAAGAAAGTTGTCGACCAACATCACACCCGGGCTGCTCCCAAAGCTTCAGCCAAGCCTGCCACCAAGGCCAAGGCCGGCCCCAGAGCTGGTGCCAAGGCCGTCTCCACCGCCAGGGCCGCAGGCTTAGCACAACTAGCGAGAGCCACAAAAGCAAAGCCTGCCAAGGTTGGCCTATCCCGCAAAGCCACCCGACCATAATCTTTCCAGGAATCACGCCGCCTTGAACTTGGCAAATTTCAGAAGGCGATGCGAAAGTCAGGTGTTTCTCGCCCGGATTTTCCCGCCATGCCAGTGCGCATTTAATCCAGTTTGAATTTCGGATCAGTGATGAGCTTGAAACCTTCCTTGCGTGCTGCCCTGGCGAGTTCCAGGTCGTAGACGGCAAAGAAAATCGTGCTGGGAGGTCCAAATTCCATGGCAGCAGCGAGGTGGATAGCATCGAAGCCACGCAACTGGTGCGACCGCGTGAGCACCCCAGCCACCTCAAGGATGGAATCAGTCTGGACCGGCTTGAAACGGTGCCAGGAGGCCAGGAACTCGCGCACGGCACCGACCCGCTCGTCGTCATCCAGATCGGACTTCCGGGCAAGGGCGGAGAGCACCTCCACGAAGGCGATGGAGACGCTACGCACGGGTTTGCGGTCCACTGCTTTGAAGACCTCCTTGGAATGTTCCTCCTGGACCAGGAGCTTCACGATGGCGCTGGTATCGAGGTAAATCACCTCCGGCCCTCCGACACCAGCTCGGACAGGGACTTGCCACCCTTATGTCGGGGAACCAGCATCGTGGGCGGGACGAACTCGTCATCGGGGACGGCGGCAGCTTCGAGGATGGACCGGACCTCGCCTTCCAGGGAGGTTCGGTGCTGAGCGGCACGGATCCTCAAGGCGCTATGGGCACGCTCTGAGACATTGCGAACAAGGATTTGGGGCACTGTTTCACCTCTCACTAGCAATGATAGACGAAGCTATCAGTGTCGCAAGAGGTTCCCATAATCCAGCCTGACTGCTCCCCACGGTTGAAACCGGGGGGTTCCAACTGACTTTTCAGGCAGCATCGGAACCTCCTCGCTTCGGCCGGGGTTGACAGGTCTTTGGGGGATTGAAATCCCCCGGCGCTTTGCGGCCCCGTTGATCTATCGAGCATTTCCAGATTCAGTTTTGGGCCGGGTCGATCACACTGATGACTCGGTTGACGATCTCGGCCATGGTTGAGGCGTCCAGGGTTTCGATAAAGCGGGCAGAACCTTCCTTCACCCTGGCGTCCAGATCGAAGGTACGTACTTGGTTGCAGACGGCCACGCCATGGGTGTCATGGCCCAGGATCGGAACCGTCAACCCGGACTCGCGGGCGAAGGCCCCACCGCTGGTGATGGGAACGGTCATGGCAACACCCAGGGCGTTGATCTCCCCGAGAGTGATGACCACGAAGCGGTGGCGATCCTTCATCTCATGGCCGGAGACCGGGTTGGGATCCACCCAAAAGACATCACCCCGCTGGGGCACCCGGCGGCGAATCACGCAAGCTCCCGGCCCACAGGGGAACCTTCACGGGCCCAGGCCGTTTCGGCGTTGAGGGCGGCCATCGTCTTCCTGTCTACACCCTTGAGCAGTTCCCCAATGGTGTACCGCCTCGGGGCGGCGATGGTGGCTGGGCGGGTGACGAACCCACCAGGGATCACATCCACGTTCAGGGAGTCGCCCGACTTGATGTCGAACAGTTTCACCAGATCAGCAGGGATGGTCATGATCACCGCTCCACCCTGTTGCCGTGCATTGACTGGGATCATAGGACCTCCGCCCCGAGTCTTGCGGGGTAGCACAAATATAGCACATGTAGCATGATTGCACTACTTTTTTCCCCAACACCAAGCATTATCGGAAGTTTGGCCCCAATGGGTGCGCACGAGGCCCCAAGGCGGGTGGCCACCTCGCTTGCTACCATTTCCAAAAGGCTCCAACGGGCTTTTGAATCCTGAACCCACTTGACGGTTGACCAAACTAGACTAGACTTTGTAATGGAGGTTCATGATGAACAGGGTCATCAACATATACGAAGCCAAGACTCAACTTTCGGCGTTGGTGGATCAAGCAGTAAGGGGAGATGACGTAATTATCGCTCGCAATGGCAAACCCCAAGCGCGGCTCACCTCCCTGGTGCCAGCCAAGGGCAAGATTAAATATGGGCTCCTCAAGGGCAAGCTCACGGTCCCTGATAACTTCGACGCCCCAAACCCAGATATCGAAGCCCTGTTCTACGGCGGTCCCAAGTGAAACTGCTGCTGGATACCCACATCTTTCTCTGGTTGAACGCCGATGACCCCAAACTCACGAAGAAGGCGAGGAAACTGATCGACGAGGCTCAGGAGGTCTTTGTCTCATCAGTTGTGTTCTTGGAACTAGCTATCAAAATCAGTCGCGGCGATCTGACAGCAGACCTGGAGGAGTTGAGGACGGCACTTTACAGCAATGCCTTCACCATCCTGCCCATCACCGTCGAACATGCCTGTACTACCGCCACGCTGCCCTGGCACCACAAGGATCCTTTCGACCGGATGCAGGTGGCACAAGCAATCACCGAACCCCTGCGGTTGATGACCGCCGATCACCAACTAGAGCCCTATTCCGACCTCATTATTCGAGTGTAGGAATCGTCAACGAATGTCCATTCTCTCGTGGACGCCTAGCCTCCATGCCGAGGGCCTCGCAGCCTTCCGAGACCAGCCAGTCGCGAAGCTGCAGCAGTTCGGAATAAACCGTGCGAAAGCGGCGTGTCACCCGCTTCAGCCTTCCCCTCGCATCCTGGATGCTGAGGCAGGCGACAACCTCGGCCTGATGAACATCCAAACCGCAGACGACCTTTAAACAAACTCGAATTGCCCCCATAGCCACCTCCCTGGAAGGGGGAAACCCAGGCGCGGAATGGGGTAATTCAATACTGCTATTCATGCAACTCCTTTCGGAGTGCGACACACCGTGGTACATCTGTCCGCGCGGGCCAGTCTTATTTACGGGGTCATACCGCCAAAGGACGTGCGGCCTTGACTGGGTATGCTGACCAAGGGCGAGGAGTACATGGACCAGGGCCAGGATTACTACGAGAAGCGCTACTGGGATTCGTATGGTGAAGAACTTGGCCTGCGCTGGCGATGAGATCCTGAACCGTCACCCGGCGCAGCGTGAACAGCAGTTCCGGCCTATGGTCCAGCCGCGCGCCCACACCATAGAGCACGGCCGCGACGTGCTTGCACATGGAAGCCCAGTCCGGGCAGGAGCAGGAAAAGGTGATGTCCTTCGGGCTGGGGAAGAGGCCGGTCTTCTGGCGGCAGATGCGCTCCATGACGCCTTTGGACAAACGCCCCTGGAGCAGTTCCACCAGGGATTCGATAGCCCCGGCACAGTCCTGGCAAATCGAGCCCCAGGCCTCCTTGGCCACCGGTGCGACCTTGATGTTGATCTGGTAGACTTCGGACCCACTGACCAAGGCCGTGACTTCGCCGTCGCCGAGCCGTGACTTCCCGGAACTGGGTGAAGACCAGCACCTTTTCCTGCCGGGCGCTGATGGTTTCCGCCAGTTCCCTCAGGCGCTCCCACTTGCCGCTGTCCGCTTCGGCCCAGGCCCCATCCCCCAGCCACTGCGACGGATGGTTGCAAATCTGCTTGAAGCGCATCAGGGCGCTGAGCACGATGCCCTTGCGCTGGATGCCCTCAGTCTGGTCCAGGGAGGAGGTCAGTTCAGCCACGGCCTCCTGATAGAGCGTCGCCTGGCGCTTGCTGAGGGGACAGTATGCCCGCACCTCCACCTTGTCGGGAAGGTCCTGAATGATCGAGCGGTCCGTCTTAAGTCGCCTCAGGATGTAAGGTCTGACGAGGTCCCGCAGGGGACCATAAGCATGATGAGGCTGGTCAGCCAGGCGCTTGGCATAGTCGGTGAATGCCTTTGCGGAGCCAAGCAGGCCGGGGTTCAGGAAATCGAAGAGGGACCAGAGATCACCCATCCGGTTTTCCACGGGGGTGCCGGTCATCGCGATGCGGGCCAGGGCCTTGAGGGCCTTCACGGCCTGGGTCTGCCGGGTGCCGGGGTTCTTGATGGCCTGTGCCTCATCCAGGATGACCAGCCCCCAGTTCTGCCCGGACAGCCAGGGCTGGCGCAGAAGCGTGCCATAGCTGGTGATGACGAGGTCCACGTCAGCCACTTTGCCGGGTAGGGCCTTGAGGTCGGCGGCACCCATGGCTGAGGGGTGGGCGATGGCGAAGGCCAGGTCCGGTGCGAACTGTTGGAGTTCCGCGGCCCAGTTGGCCAGGAGGGAGGCGGGCGCCACGAGCAGGTTGGGTTGGGAGCGCCCTTCCTTGGCCCTCACCAGGAGCAGGGCAATGACCTGGATGGTCTTGCCCAGTCCCATGTCATCCGCCAGGCAGGCCCCCAGACCGAGCTGGGAGAGCAGGAGGAGCCACTGCACCCCGGTGGCTTGATAGGGCCGCAACGTCCCCCGGAATTCCTCGCCCGGGTGCACCTGGGCCACGCCCTCGGGATTGCGTATGCGCTTCAAGGTCTCTGCCAGCCAGGGCCCCGCCACCATCTGGGACCACTGGGGATCCGCGTCTTCCTCCATTGGGGCTTCGCCCATGCCCGCGCCGGACAAGAGGCGCATGGCCTTGCCGAAGCCAAGGCCTTCCCGAGCCATGGACTGGGCGTTCCGGAAGCGCGTGAGCATGGCCTCCAGGCGCTCCGAATCCACTTCGATCCACTGCCCCCGCAGCAGGACCAGGCCGCTGGTCGCGGCCATCAATTGTCGGATCTCCTCCTCCGTGAGGGGTTCGCCCTCAAGGGTCACAGCAAGGTCAAAGTCGAGCAGGGCGTTCATGCCCAAGGAGGACGGGGCCTTGGCCCCCACGGAGGCGGTCACGCGCGGCCTGGGCGGCCTATTGCCTTTCCAGGACGCGGGCATCCGAACCTTGATGCCGGATTGCTCGAGGACCGTCACATCTCGCAGTAATGCCAGAGCCTCCGCTGGAGACCAGCGCAGCGGATGGAAGATTTCGCCCTCATCCACCATGCGCTTCAACCAGGGGCAGGACGCGCAGGCCCGCTGGATGGGCACCAGGAGGGAGAGCAGGCGCTCTTTCTGGCCTGCGTACTCGTTCAGCGCCCGCCCCAGGGGCACGTGTTGGGCCCTTGCCTGGGCAGACAGGGTGGAGGTATAGGTGGCCATGAAGGCGAAGGGAACTTCCTCGTCCTTGCGGTTCTCGGCCAGGTTGAAGTGGACGCGCCCCACCAGGTTCCATGAAGGGTCCAGCGTGGCGATGAAGGCCTGGATCGATCCGCCTGCGGACTTCCAGGCCAAGTGAAACGCCCTGTCCAGCTCCCGCCAGAGGCGGTCCAGGACTTCGCTCCCAAGGTATTCAGCCCCCACCATCATGGGTGCGTCGCGCAGCAGTTCCTCGTGTTCTGCTTGGCATAGGGGGGAGACATCCAACTGGTCCTGGCCCTCGGAAAATCCGCAGACCCGCTTCATATACCGTGCACCGAAATCTCGCCAGTAGGCGAATTCCGGAGGCAAAGTGGAGAGCGTCTCGCGTGCGCCCAAGTGAAGCAGACCAGGGCCCGAGCCCGGTCCGAAGGCCTCCCGCAGCCGTTGGGCCAGCGCTGGATCCATGGGCCAGACGCCCGGTTCTTCAGAGATCCCAAGGTGGCCATGCGGAGACAGGAAGAGGGAGAGCAGGATCATGGCTGAAGTTCCCAACGGCGCCTCACCCGCAGCACCGCTTGAACTTCTTCCCACTGCCGCAGGGGCAAGGCTCGTTGCGCCCAACCTTGGTGGAGTGGGTCGGGGTATGGGGCTCGAACCTGAAACCCGGACGTGCCAAGGGGACCGCAGCCAACCGCCGAATAATGCCGCGCCGGGTGGCCAGAACTTGGCGTAGGGATGGCCAGGCCCCTTCGAGAGCCGTCATAAGGTGGTCCAGGGTGGGGAACCCCGCCGCGGGCGCCTTCACGGACGTCCATCCAGGCCCCGGAAGAGAGAGGCAGGCCACGGGGCCCGTCCCCAAGGTGTCCCCGTGAACCGATGGCCCCCAGGGGGCTCCCTCGGGCCAGGTCCGGAACGTGAGATGGGCTTCATTGCAAGTGCAGGGTGGGTTGACGCAATAATCATCCATGGCCTGCCAGGTCTGGCCTTCCAGATTGAAGAGAAGCGGCCTGGAACAAGGCACGATACCGCCATAGGAAATGAGACGGGATGGGTCCCAGGCCAGCTCTGGCGGGAAACAGGGCTTCAGGGTGGCCAGATCCGCGGTTGCGAGCTGCGCTTCCTTGGTCTCCATGAAGTAGTTTCGGGCCAGGGCCCAGAGCTGCGGCGTTATCTGAGACTCCAACCGCTCCGCCAAGTCTCGTGCGGCCGGTTCCTCCCGGCTCGTCACTTCAGACAAGGACTGACGCTCCAGGTCTAGGAAAAGAATGAAATTCTGTGGTAATCCGGAATCATCTAGTGAGGCCGGCCTGATCTGGAGGCGCATCTCCGTGCAGGGGCAAAGGGGGGACAGACAGATCTGTGGTTCCGCCAACACGGGCACGGGCCCAGCCCCATCTTGAATTTCGAGGCGGATCATCAGGACAGTCCCATCCACATCATTCGACTGGTTGTCCATTCGGCACTCCTGGTCAGATTCTCCTCGAAGAGCCTGGCTGGAGCAAACCCATACCGAGCAACAGGGCCTCAAATCAGCTTGTAACCCAACTGTGCGCAAGGGTTCTTGAGCATGCCAAGAACGGCAGGATCAGAAAACGTCCGGTTGAAAACCGGGTACCTCGGCATCGCCCGGCTGGCCCGCTCATAGAGGGCGACACAGGATTCGTTCTTGTTCATGGAAGATGGATAAATCAAGCCATCCACATCGGGGTAGGCGTCGTAGATCGCCATTGACCACAGGCGGGCGCGGGGCCGTGGTCCCGACGCAAGGACCATGGAGGCCCCAGCCCTTGTGGGCCAATTCCCCGTGAGGTCGAGAAGGTGTAGGTCGGCGACGGTAGCGAATGCCACCCAAGTGTGAGCGCCGCGCACCCGGTCAACCGTCCTGGTCTCCTGGAAGACCTCCGCAATGGTCGTAGCGGCTGCGTCCGCACCGATGGCCCCGTAGAGGATCTCCCGGCTTTGCGAACTCGGTGGTGGAAGGTGGTGGTCGAACCGGGCGCTCGTAGGGCCCCAGGCTCGAAACTGGCCCCAGGTCGTGGGGTGGGCCCCGCCCTGGGAATAGATCCGCCAGATCACCGTCTCAGCCGGTAGGAGGTGGATGTCGGCCCCGATCCGGACAAGATCCACCTTTGGAGGTGGGAGAGGGAGCTTGGGCATCGTCTAGGACAACTCGGCCGCGAGCGCGGCAACGGGTTGCGGATGACGGCCTTCCAGAAGCCACGCACGGGGACTAGTGGGGGTCTCGTCCTCTCCTGTGACGAGGTCGGAGTTCGGGAGAAGAAGCCAGCTTTCCACGGCAACCGGGGAGATATCCCTGGGGAGCGCCTGGGCGACCTCCCTCCAACCCGGAAGTTCGTCCTTCCCAGCGAACTGGAACACGGGGAGTTTCCAGGACCGCCCATCCCGGATGGCCAGGAGGGTCCGTTCCTGGAGCCGCTGTCGAATGCGCGCATCCGACACGCCGAATAGTTTGGCTGCCTGTGTGGTCGTTAGCCCCGTCTGGACGAGGCTCGCGTAGCTGATCGCCCCCGCGAGGAGGGGATCGTCGCCCGGGACGAACCTCGGGGTGGGGTCAAGCCCACCGGCACGGGCCACTTCCATTTCGGCGGCAGTCATACCCTCCTGATCCTTCACGGGGTAGTAGAGGGCCTTGAGCCTCGCGATTGCGGACCGCAGGCTCGCATTGAGCGCCTTCGGCTCCACCGCCTCCAGGCCGTGAGCATGGAGGTATGCCATTGTTTCAACCTTGGCGTTCATGCAGTGCCTCCTTACGAATTATAGTGTCATTAGCACCCGCAAGCAAGGGCATCACGGATTGAGCACCGATTTTCGCGGCGGGTTCCGGGCTGACGCCCGGTTGGGGAGTGGGTCTGCCTGGAGGCATGCATATCGCTGTGGAAGCCGGGGCGCGGAGCGCCCGAGATCGGAACCCGCGTTCCAGGCACATTTGAAGGGGCTTTGGGGCCCATGGCACATCACACATTTAAAGAGAAATAAAAACGAACGTCTTCTTTCCAACCCCCCATACTTGGGGTACGGAGATGCCATGACCAGCTATGCTATCCAGTTCCGGAAAGGACATTCCCTGCGGAAGTTCCTGGCGGCCTACGGAACCGAGGAACCTTGCGTGGAGGCGGTCTGCAAGGCCCGCTGGCTGGATGGCTTCGTCTGCCCCGAGTGCGGCTCCACGCGGCACTGCCGCCTCACCAGGGGCCTGTTTCAATGCCAGGACTGCCGCCACCAGACTAGTCCCCCGGCGGGGACCATCTTCCAGGGCACGAAGCTGCCCCTTACGCTCTGGTTATCGTCGACGAGCCCAGAAATTCACTGAGGTTCAGAGAAAGCTATGAGGGAAGCACTTCTGGAGCCCGAGGTACTGCGCCGTCTCATGCGGGGGTGCAGCCCTCGAAACGGTGAAAGCCTATATCTAGGACCAACGGAAACATTCAAAAAGCATGGCTTGACCCCACCCTAGAGGAAGGGGTTTGCGCCGCAATTTCGATCAATCTCTGAGGGATTGAAGGCCCCGGGCAGGAATGGCGTTGAGGCGTTCTTGGGCTGAGGCTCGCCGATGCCGATAACCAGGCTTCCTTATTTCGGCTGGGTAGGCGAGAAAGGGGAGGACCTGCTCCCAGGCTCGACGGCAAAGCCGGCCAATATCTCAATTGGTCCTGGAATCGGGTTTTGGGTCACACTCGCCTGACTTTCCGCACATCTCGAAGT
>PLUC01000122.1 GCA_003165415.1 Holophagaceae bacterium | reverse complement strand
AGCGGTCGAACAGCGGCTTCAGGGCTTCCAGATCGCTGTACAGGGCGAAGGCCATCGCCCCCACCACCTCGCCGTCGTCATCCCGCACCGGCATGCGGATGACCAGGAAGACCTGGCCATGGGTCTCGAAGATCTCCAGCAGGATGGGCTTCCCGGTCACCACCACCTGGCGCATGAGGCTGTTGGGGATGAAGGACTCGATCTCCTGGCCGATGACCTTGGCCGGATCGACCCCCAGCCGGGCCGCGTAGCGGTCGTTGATCATGACCACCCGCGCCTCCCGGTCCACGATCAGGCAGCCTTCGGCGAGGTGGTTGAAGCTGTCGAACACCGTCTGCACGGCCTTCTGCTTGAGAAGGGAATAGTTCTGCAATAAGGGAAGGGGTTTTTTCATCAGTCGACGTTCAGGCGGTAGCCGATGCTGGGCTCGGTGAGGAGGTACCTTGGCCGGGTGGCGTCGGGCTCGATCTTGCGCCGCAGGGTGCCCATGTAGATGCGCAGGTAGTGGGTCTGGCCGGCGCCCACCGGGCCCCACACCTCGTTGAGCAGCTGGGCGTGGGTGGCCACCTTGCCGGCCCGCTGGGCCAGGGCCTCCAGCAGGCGGTATTCCAGGGGGGTCAGCCGCACCGGCACGCCGTCCATGGTGACCTCCCGCCGCTCCAGGTCCAGCCTCAGGGATCCGCACTGCAGCACAGGCGTGTCCAGCACCGTCTGGGTGGCGTGGCGCAGGGCGACCCGGATCCGGGCCAGCAGTTCCTCGGCGCCGAAGGGCTTGGTGAGGTAGTCGTCCGCGCCCAGGTCCAAGGCCATGACCTTGTCCTTCTCCTGGTTCCGGGCGGAGATGATCAGGATCGGCTTGCGGCTCCACTGGCGCAAGCTCTGGAGCACCTTGCCGCCCTCCAGGTCCGGCAGGCCCAGGTCCAGCAGGATGATGTCCGGGTTGTGGCTCCTGGCCATGGCCAGGCCGTCCGCGCCGGTGGCCGCGGTGAGAACCTGGTAGTCGTTGTTCGCCAGGGTGGGGACGAGGAAGCGGCGAAGGGAGGCTTCATCCTCGATGATCAGGATCAGGGGCTGGCTCATGGCAGGGTTCCCATGGTTGAGGAAGTCTGATCGGTTTCCAGCGGCGCGGGCGGATGGCCATCCAGGGGGAGGGTGATCCGGAACCGGGCCCCGCCCCCCGGGCGGTCCTCCACCCAGATGGCGCCGCCGTGGATCTTGACGATGGTGCCGCAGATGGCCAGCCCCAGACCGACCCCGCCGTCCTTGAGGTCCTTGGGCAGCCGGAAGAACTTGTCGAACACCCGTTGGTGGTACTCGGCGGGGATGCCGGGCCCCCGGTCGGCGATCTCGATCTGTACGGCCCCGGGTTCCTCCCAGGCCCGCAGTTCCACGGGGCTGTGCGGGGCATGCCGGTGGGCATTGGCCAGCAGGTTCATCAGCACCTGCTCCATGAGTGCGCCGTCCAGGGGCACCAGCGGCAGGCTCTCGGGCAGGTCCACCCGGATGGGCAGGGCGCCCTCCCGCGCCTCCATGCGCAGCACCGCGGCCCCCACCACCTCGTCCAGGAGCTGCCATTCCTTCTGGATCTGGATGGCCCCGCTCTGCAGCCGGGTCAGCTCCAGCAGGTCGCCCAGCAGCCGCGCCAGCCGTTCGCTCTCGTCCCGGATCATGGCCAGGAGGTCCAGGCGGGTGGCCTCCGGCAATGGCTCCGGCAGCATCAGGCTGGTGGCGGCCCCCTGGATGGCCGCCAGCGGCGTGCGCAGGTCGTGGGACACGGCCCCCAGCAGGGTGTTGCGCATGCGCTCGCTCTCGGTGTCCAGGCGGGCCTGCTGGGCCTCGTCCAGCCACCGGACCCGCTCCAGGGCCAGGGCGCCCTGCACCGCCAGGGACTGGAACAGGCCCCAGGACTCCTGGGCCAGGGGCCGGCCGCCCTCCAGCCGGAGCTGGAGCAGGCCTTCCGCGCCGCCCGGGCCTGCCAGGGCCACGTAGGTGCAGGTGCTCATGAACAGCGGCTCGAAGGGATCCGCCCGGCCGGCCTGGTCGCTGAACTGGGGCAGGAGTTCGCTGGGATGGGGACTGGGGGGCGCGTCGGGCGACTCCGGCAGCTGCAGCCAGGTGTCCCCCTCTCCGGGAACCAGCATCCAGGCCTGGGCCTGGAACAGGCCGTGGAGGCGATCGGCCAGGACCAGCGCCACCTCCCGGGCGGTGGAACAGCGCCCCAGGGCGCGGCCCATGAGCATGATCAGGAGGGTTTCCGCCTCCCGCCGGTGCAGCGAACGGGTCTCCTGGTGCAGCCGGTCCACCAGGACCACCACCATCTGCACCAGGACCAGGGCGCCCCCCAGGTAGAGGCCGTTGGTCCAATCCTCCGACTGGTAGGGAAAGCGGCCGGGGATGAACCAGACGGCGAACACCGCCACCGCCGCCATGGAGGCCGGCACCGAGTAGCGCCGGCCCCAGCGGTGGGCGATGAAGCCGACGCCCAGGGCGAACACCGGGGGGATGCCGGGGAATCCGACCACCGTGAACAGGGCCGAAGCGAAGATGGTGCACGCCCCCAGCAGGGCCCCGATGGCGATCACCACCCCCAGGAGGTCCGCGGTGGTCTGCACGGGTCTGGCTTCAAACTCCGGAGGGTCCATGGGAATGGTGACGATCCGCACCCCCAGGCTGCGCTGGATGGCCTCCTGGGCCCTGGAGAACTCCAGTCGGTCCCAGGGTCCCCGGGGCCGGTTCTTGCCCATGACCACCTGGGCCGGCCTGCGCCGGACGCCCTCCTGGATGAGCCCCTCGCCCACGGTGACCGCTGTGACCCAGGCGGTCTCCGCCCCCAGGTCGTGGGCCTCCTGCAGCCAGACCCTGGCCTGGTCCGCCTCCCCGGCGGTCTCCCAGTCCGGGACCTCCACATGCACCGCCACCCATGGCCTGCCCTGCTCCCGCGCCATGCGGAAGCCGGTGTGCACCAGCCGCAGGGTCCGGGCCTCGGAGCCCAGGGCCACCAGGATGGGATCGGCCGCGGACGGCAGGGAATCGGACAGGGAGGTCTCCTTATGCGAGTTCCTCATGATGACCCATAAAAAGGGACCGCGCCAATGGCGCGGTCCCTTTTTACCTGCAGTTTGGACATTCCGTCCC
>PLUC01000251.1 GCA_003165415.1 Holophagaceae bacterium | reverse complement strand
CGGTTGGCGTGCGTAATTTCGGCCAACAGGTATGCATTCGCAGCCTGAAACTCCAACGTGCCCCAAAGCCAACGGCAATCCTGTTGACTGATCTCGCCAGAAGGGTGGTCACCGCCGTCGAAACCTTTGTTCGCCGTTCAGATATGTTGTTGCCGAGGGGGGTGCCGCTGATGCGGCCAGATGGGAAGGATTCTGTCGCCCGGGCCCGGGCTGGCGCGCATTCGCCAGCAGAACCCCCATCGCCTTTGGCAAACCAGGTTTCGGCCCCGCGCTGGAACTCGATTTATCCGGGTAAGCCCTTCAGCGTCTCCTGGTAGTTCCAGGGCATCCACTCCTCGGGGTTCTCCTCCACGAATGCATGGTTGCGCTGGAGGGCGACGAGATAGTCGAATGGGTTGGCCTCGTTGAGTTCGGCGGTGTGGATGAGGCTCATGTAGAGGTCCCCGACCCGTGCCCCTTCCTGGGTCTTGTAGAACAAGCTGTTCTTCCGGTGCATGATCGCCCGTTTGAGCCCGCGTTCTGCGGTGTTGTTGTCGAGCGGCGCCCCGGGCTCCCGCAGGAACAGCGTCAACGCAGTCCAATGATTGATCATGTAGCCGATCGCCTTGCCCAGGCCGGAGTTGGGTTCGACCAGCTTGTCGTCGATCTGCTGGTGGAGCCACCTTGCCAATCCTTCCATCAACGGGCCGCTGTGTTCCTGATGGTAGGCCAGTCGTTCCGCTGGGGACATCCCTTCGCTTGCCGAGTCGTTGATGTAGACCACCCTCAGGGTTTCCAGGAGGGAACGGCATTCCTCGGGGAATTTGTTCACCACCTCCACGAACTTCCGTCGGGCATGGGCCAGGCAGTGGGCCAGGATCGTGTCCAGTTTCCCAGCGGTGTTCGCCGCCAAGGCATCACACATCTGGATGGGCTTGGCCAGATCCGCCGAGCGCAGTTTGAGCAGATCGGCCAGGTTTTCTCCGGCGTGCTGCTGGCCAGTGATGAACAGGGCCACCTTGTGCTGGCCGACCTTGGCAATGAGCCCCGTGGTGTAGGTTCCCTTGCGATCCTTCTGACCCTTCCCGCGCTTCTTGATCAGGTCGTGGCGGTCCAGGATCTTCATCACCGTATCGTCCTGGTAGATCAGCTCGCCCTGGGCCGCCTGGCGCATCAGCTCATCCAGTACCGGGTCGAATACGGCTGCCGCAGCGAACACCAGGTCGCTCATGGTGGATCTTGGGATGGGTGCTCCGAGGTTCTTGAGGAAATACGAGAACCGGGTGAAGGGCACCCCGGTGCCGAAACGCATATACCCGAGCATGGCCGGCACCGTCTCGTCGTACTTCTCCGCAGAGCCGAACCCCTCGGGAAAGTCTGCTGTATATGATTCCCCGCAGGAACCACAGCGCAGGGCCTCCCGCTCGATGACCTTGGCGGTGATGGGCGACATGGCCACGATCCGAACCATGGTGGCGGGTCGGTCCGTGGGGTGGAGGTGTCCGTTGAGGCACTCGGGGCAGCAGTCTCCATCCTTGAGGGTGGCATGGGGTATTTTCACCCTTTCGGCTGAGGGAAAGGCCGTCGAGCCCTTAGGGCCATGGCCCGGCGCAGGTTGCCCGGACTTTTCCTGGGCTCGCCGCTCCTTCCTCGCCTGCTGAGCTTGCGCCCGGCCTTCCGCATCCTTTGGGGGGAAGACGTTGCGGGTTTTCTCGGTGGGCGCACCGAAGGCAATCGCTCTGAGCCGGCCAATGGTGGCCCCCTTGGCCTTGATCTCTTCCGCCAGGCAACGCACCATCGCCGCCATGCCCCGCACGGCCATGGCATCCGCGACGGCTGCAAAGGCGTCAATGCGACCCAGCAATGCGTCCACTTCCTTCTGCGGCATGTCGACGAAACGATTGTCCATGGCGGCTGCCGAACCGCTGGCGCCGGCACCTTCAGGCTTTGGTTTGCGCTGCTTTGAACGTCCCATGGTCGTGACTGTGCCGGAGCGCATTATGAATGTACACACAATAATTTATATATATCGAATTATTTCATGAATTAGATCGAAATATTACTTCAGGGGCAGGTCGGCCCCTTGAGGTTAAAGGCTATCCCAATGGACGCCACGCCGGAGGGACTCGCGCACCGGTCGGGTCCCCACCGCAAATCAACACCTGCAGTTCATGGGCCAGAAGGCGAACTGAAGTGTCGTCCTGGCTCTTGGCCGAGGGCCACCACCGGAAGCGACCGGTCGAAAGGCGTTTTTGACAAAGCCATGTCCCTTGGCCATCGAAGCAGACCAATCGGATCGAGGCCCCCTGCCTGCTGCGGAATACGAACACCGCGCCACTAAAGGGATCAGCTCCAAGACGGGACCGGCAGATATGGGCCAGACCGTCGATTCCGCAACGGAAATCCACGGATTCAATCGCGACAAACACTTTCATTTGCGGCGTAATTTGGATCATCGGGCCCTTCCGAGGAAGGCCGCAACGATCCCGGCAGCATCCAGATCCCGGCCGGCCTCCATGTGGATCCGCATTCGAGCCCCGCCCGGCGTGGAGAGGTCAATCGTCGCCCCGAAACCCAGGTGGCATCCGGCTTCAACTTCCTGCTTCGACTCCTGGAGCCTAGGCTCCGCCACCTCCATTGCCCTGGGAAGTTCGAGAAAGATCGGAGTCGCGACCGGAGACTTGGCTTTGGATACCACGACTTTTTTCCGCAGCCACCCGTAGTCCAGACTGGCGGCCTGCGCGATCCGAGAAACCCCGTGGCTCTTTGCCAACTGGATCGCGAGCTCCCACATCTCCGCTGGCATGGGCGCGGTCGCCGACTTCTTGGTCTGCCGCCAGCTCTGGACTGCCAGCTTCAGCTGATCCACCTCCAGCGGCAACGCTTGTGAATTTCTCTTCCCCATGAGGTCCACCTCCCGGACCCCATGAACCTACCGGACGGCAACGATCCTTTCACGCACACCAACCGGCGGGACAC
>PLUC01000259.1:32655-50385 GCA_003165415.1 Holophagaceae bacterium | reverse complement strand
GGACGGAATGTCCAAACTGCAGCCCTGGCGACGCATGCGTCGCCAGGGGAACCACAGCAAAATAATCTGAAAAGCACAGGTTATTTTGACGCAGTGCCTAAAAAAGGACCAACCGCCCCGATTTCGGTTGTGGCCGGTGCTTGCTGTTTTTATAATGTTGCATAAGCAATTAACATCGCTTGCACCTGGAGCGTAGACGCGGTCAAGAAGGGATCTACATGTGGATCGTTCGCCTGGCGCTGCGGCGCCCCTACACCGTGGCCGTGATGTGCCTCCTGGTCATGCTGATGGGCATGCTGGCGATGCGGCGCATGGCCGTGGACATCTTCCCGTCCATTGACATCCCCGTGGTGTCCGTGGTCTGGAGCTACAGCGGGCTGGCCCCCGAGGAGATGGAACGGCGGGTGGTGTTCCTGAGCGAGCGCTCCCTGTCCAACACCGTCAACGGCATCCAGCGGATCGAATCCCAGAGCATCCAGGGCGTGGGCATCCTGCGGGTCTACTTCCACCCGGGCACCGACATCGGCGGGGCCATCGCCCAGATCACCTCGGTCTGCGCCAGCACCCTGCGCCAGATGCCCCCGGGGATGACCTCGCCCAACATCATCCAGTTCAACGCCAGCAATGTGCCGGTGGTGCAGCTCACGGCCCGGAGCAAGACCCTCACCGAGCAGCAGATGGTGGACCACGCCAACAATTTCATCCGGCTCAAGCTGTTCACCATCCCCGGCCTGGCCACCCCGGCCCCGTACGGTGGGCGCTGGCGCATGGTGGCGGTGGACCTGAACCCGGCCAAGATGGACGCCCTGGGCCTCAGCCCGGCGGATGTGCTCACCGCCGTCTCCAACCAGAACGTCATCACCCCCGCCGGGCTGGCCCGCATGGACACCCGGGAACTGCCGGTGCTCACCAACTCCACCCCGACCAAGGTGGAGGAGATGCGCTGGCTGCCGGTGAAGATGGTGGCCGGCGCCCCGGTCTACCTGGGCGACGTGGCGGATGTCTACGACGGCTACGCCGACCAGACCAACATCGTGCGCATCGACGGGCGCCGGGCGGTGTACATGGCCATCATCAAGAAGGCCGACGCCAGCACCCTGGCGGTGGTGGACGCGGTCAAGGAGGCCCTGCCCGCCATCCAGGCCGCGGCGCCCGACGGGATGGAGCTGAAGTTCGACGTGGACCAGAGCGAGTTCGTGCGGGGGGCCATCAAGTCGGTGGCCAAGGAGGCCCTGGTGGCCAGCGTGCTGGTGTCGGTGATGATCTTCATGTTCGTGGGCTCCTGGCGCTCCATGATCCTGGTGTGCACCAGCATCCCCCTGGCCATCCTGTTCGGCATCATCGGCCTGAAGCTCTCCGGCCAGACTCTCAATCTCATGACCCTGGGCGGCCTCAGCCTGGCCATCGGCATGCTGGTGGACGACGCCACGGTGGAGGTGGAGAACATCAACCGCAACCAGGCCATGGGCAAGCCCATGGTGGTGGCCATCCTGGACGGCGCCAGCCAGATCGCGGTGCCGGCCATCGTGGCCACCCTGGCCATCTGCATCGTGTTCTTCCCGGTGGTGCTGCTGGAGGGCCCGGCCCGGTTCCTGTTCACCCCCCTGGCCATGGCCGTGGTCTATTCCATGCTGGCCTCGTACCTGCTGAGCCGGACCCTGGTGCCGACCCTGGCCCGGATGCTGCTGGGCAAGGGCGAGCCCGAGCCGCACACCTGGAGCGGGCGCTTCAACCACTGGCGGGAGGGCTGGTTCGGCGCCCTGCAGAGAAGCTACGGCCGGGTCCTGGAGCGGGTGCTGCAGCACCGCCGCTTCGCCCTGGTGCTGTCCGGGGTGCTGTTCGTGGCCAGTTCGGGCCTGCTCCTGGTCATCGGCCGGGACTTCTTCCCGCCGGTGGACGCCGGCATCATGAAGCTGCACGTGCGGGCCCACGGCGGCCTGCGCCTGGAGGAGACCGAGAAGCGGGTGGCGGAGGTGGAGCAGGCGGTGCGGGAGGTGGTGCCCCAGCGGGAACTGAATTCCATCACCACCAACATCGGGGTGCCCAGCAACTTCAACCTGGCCTTCATCCCCACCGACAACGTCACCAGCCAGGATGCGGAGCTGTTCATCACGCTCCGGGCGGACCACCACCCCACCGCCGCGCACATGCAGGCCCTGCGCAAAGAGCTGCCGCTGCGCTTCCCGGATCTGACCTTCTACTTCCAGCCCGCGGACCTGGTGAGCCAGGTGCTGAACTTCGGCATCCCGGCGCCCATCGACATCCAGGTGGAAGGCTACGATCTGGTGGCCGGCGCCCGGGTGGCGCGCAGCCTCCAGGACGCCATCCGCACGGTGCCCGGGGCGGTGGACGTGCGGCTCAAGCAGGCCATGAACGCGCCTGCCCTGCAGGTGGACGTGGACCGCTACCAGGCCGCGCGCCTGGGCCTGAACCAGAGCGCCGTGGCCAACGGCCTGCTGGTGGCCCTTTCCGGCAACGGGCAGCTGGCCCCCGCCTTCTTCCTGGACCCGGTGAACGGGGTCAACTACAACGTCCTGGTGAAGTCCCCCCTGCGCCGGCTGGACTCGCCGGAGCGGCTGATGGCCTTGCCGTTCAGCTATGGCGGCGGCCCGGCCCTGATGCAGAATCCGGGCTTCACCGCGGCCGGCCCGGATGCCCAGCCCACCGGGCAGGCCCTGTCCGGCTTCGCCACCCTGCGCCATGTGGGGGTGCCCAACGAGATCACCCACTACACCGTGGCCCGGGTGCTGGACGTCATGGCCGGGGTGGAGGGCCGCGACCTGGGCAGCGTGGTGGGGGACATCCAGGGCAGGATCCGCGACCTCGGGCCCCTGCCGCGGGGCACCTCCATCCGCATCCGGGGCCAGTTCGACGTGATGCTGGACGCCTTCCGGGACATGGGCGGCGGGCTGGTCATCGCCATCGTCCTGGTCTACCTGCTCATGGCCGTGCTCTACCAGAGCTGGCTGGACCCCTTCATCATCATCTTCGCCGTCCCGGGGGCCATGGTGGGCATTCTCTGGATGCTGGCGGTCACCGGCACCACCCTCAACGTGGAATCCATGATGGGCGCCATCATGGCCGTGGGCATCGCCACCTCCAACTCCATCCTGCTGGTGAGCTTCGCCAACGACGTGCGGGTGGCCGAGTCCGGCCTCACCGCCCTGGAGGCGGCCAGCCGGGCCGGGCAGGTGCGGCTGCGGCCGGTGATCATGACCGCCCTGGCCATGATCCTGGGCATGGTGCCCATGGCCCTGGGCCTGGGCGAGGCGGGCAGCCAGAACGCCCCGCTGGGCCGGGCCGTCATCGGCGGGCTGCTGGTGGCCACCGTGGTGACCCTGTTCATCGTGCCGGTGATCTACAGTCTGTTCCGCACCAAGCCGCCCACGGCGCACCTGCTGGATGAGCAGTTCCAGATCGAACAAGAAGGGTCAGAAGCATGAACCAGCCCGCCGCCTCCTCCCGTTTCCGCATCGCCGGTACCAGCCTGGCGGTGCTCGCGCTGGCCGTCGTGGGCCTTCTGAAATTCTCCCAGCAGCACGGCCTGGCCCGGGAATCCGCCAGGCGGCGGGTGGAAGTGGAGGCGGGTCCCAGGGTCCGCACCGTGGTGGTGGGGGAGGACACCAAGGGGGCCAACCTCTCCTTCCAGGGGGAGACCCTGCCCTGGAAGGTCACCACGCTCTATTCCAAGCTGGCCGGGTTCATCAAGGAGATGCGGGTGGACAAGGGCAGCCGGGTGCGCCAGGGGGATGTCCTGGCCGTCATCGAATCCCCGGAAACGGAAAAGACCACCCTCGCCCTCAAGGCCAGCTACGAGAACCTCAAGGTGGTCGCCGCGCGCTACGTGGAACTGGGCCGCCAGGGTGTGGCCAACGCCCAGGACGTGGACAACGCCAAGGCCGCGGCGCAGGTGGCCAGGCAGACCTGGCTCTCCCAGATGGAGACGGAGGGCTACGAGAAGGTGCGGGCCCCCTTCTCCGGCGTGGTCACCTCGCGCATGGTGGACCCCGGGGCCTTCGTCCAGAACGCCAGCACCTCCACCTCCTCCCAGCCCATGTTCTCGCTCCAGGAGGTGGACCGGCTCCGGGTGACCTTCTTCCCGGACCAGGCCACCGCCGCCCGGGTCAAGGTGGGGCAGGATGTGGAAGTGAGTCCCGCCGAGCACCCCGACCAGGTGAGCCACGGGCGCATCAGCCGGGTGGCCGGGGCCCTGGACGTGCGCACCCGCACCATGCTGGTGGAGGCGGACCTGGACAACCGTGACGGGCGTTTCATGTCCGGCGCCTACGTGCGGGTGGCCCTGCGCCTGCCCGAGGGAACCGGGCTGCTGGAGATCCCCGCGGAAGCCCTGCTCATGCGGGGGGAGACCGCCTTCGCCGCGTCCCTGGAGGGCGACCGCGTGCACCTGCTGCCCCTGACCCTGGGGGAGGACGCGGGCAGCCGGGTGCGGGTGCTCCGCGGGCTGAACCCGGGCACGCGGGTCATCCTCAACCCGGATCCGGGGATCCGGGACGGCGACCGGGTGCAGGCCCTCTAATGGGAAGTGTGATGTTCACCTGCGCCTGCGGCGCGTTCCGGTTCCTGGATTCCACCGACGACCGTTCCTACGCCGCCCATCTCCTGCCGGAACGGGAGTGGTACCCCTTCATGGAGGCCGTGGACGCGGCGGTGGAGCAGGCCGGGCCGTCGCCCCGGGAGCGGGCCGACGCCTGCACGGCGCTGCGCGCCCACCGGCCGCGCCTGGCCCTCCAGTGCCCGGCCTGCGGCGCGCTCTACCTGGAGGGTCGCCTGGGCCAGCCGCACCGGTTCCTGCCGGCGGCCGGGACCGTGCCCAGGGACCTGTTCCAGCCGGGCGCGGTGCCGGAGGAGCCCGCGCCGCCGCCGGCGGCCCCGGCCCACGCTGAAGGCCGCGAGCGGCTGGACGCCTTCAAGCGTCTGGGAGAAGAAGCCTACGACCAGATGTACGAAGCGTCTTCCGGCTCGGCCGCCACCGGATGCTACAGCGATGCCAAGGAGGCCTTCCACGACGCCATCCGGGAGGCCCGGGAGCTGGGGCTGGAGGCCGAGGCCCGGGCCCTGGAGGCGCGGCTGGAGCACATCAAGGCGGTGTTCCGGTCCCAGTTTTCCTGACAGGCCGTTCTGAACCGCCTGGACGTCACGCCTGCTCCCGGCCTTCCCGCACCACCGCGCCCAGCCCCTGGGCCCCGTCCACCACCACCTCCAGCGGCTGCTCCAGGCGGTAGTGCCGGAGCTTGCCGTCCAGTTCCGAGCGCACCAGCGGCTGGGCTTCGAGCCAGTTCCAGTCGATGGTGCCGTCGTCGCCCCGGCGGTGGATGGTGAAGTAGGCCACACCGAAGGCGGTGAGGTTGTGGAAGAAGTGGGAGCCCTGGGAGGGGTCCACCTCCAGGTCCAGGAAATCGGTCTCGACGATGGCCCTCGCGGTTGAGATCTGGGGCCAGGTGACCGGGATGCCCAGCCAGGGATCCGCCGAGCCCCAGCGGCCGGGGCCGATGATGAGCGAGGCGCGGCCCTCCTGGCGCAGGCCGCGGTTGATGGCTTCCACGGCCTGGGCCGCCTCCCGGGTGCGGGCCCGGTCCAGATCCCAGGGGATGGCGATGACGTCGCGGATGCCGCCCCGGCGGCCGTGGCCCAGGGTGCTGCGGGAGAACACCACGGCCTCGGCCCGCAGCGACTCCAGGCAGTCGGCGGGCAGGTCCACCCGCTCCACGTTCATGGGCCGCACCTGGAGCACATGGAAGGTCTGCGGCCCAATGGGCTTCAGGTCCACGGCGAACTCGATCTCCACCGGCACGCCGATGCAGCCCTCGGCCACCTTCAGCAGCTTGTTCAGGATCGGTGACAGCGGGAAGGCCTCCCCCTTGAGGATCCGGCTGAAGGTGACCAGGGGCGTGCCCGGGGTCCTCCGCCCGTCGACAATCTGGTCGTTGGCGGGGAGGAAGGTGGAGGCGATGGCGTCCATGCCCGGTTCCGCCAGGGCCTGGGTCACGTCCGCCTCCACCAGGTTGGCGTCGCAGTCCATGCCCGGGATCACGTCGGAGAGGGTCGTGTCCAGGCCCCAGAACTTCCGCTGGGCGTTGCGCAGGATGTCCTTGACCACGGAGAACTGGGGCAGCACCTGGGGCTGGGCCGGGCAGAAGCGCAGGGCCTCGAAGCCCTCCACCACCGCCTTGCCCAGGCCCAGGGCCACCAGCGCGGTGCCGTCCCGGGGCGACATGTCCCGGAACGGATAGAAATTGTAGGACGAGGTCACCCCCGAGAAGGTCGGGTAGTACAGGTTCCCGCGGCCCGTGCCCACCAGGGTCTGGATCACCACCGCCATGCGCTCCTCCTCCAGGCGGTGCGGCGTGGTCTCCAGGTAGTCCCGGGCCCCGCTCATGTAGGTGGAGGCGTACACCACCTTCAGCGCCTCGTGCAGCTGGGCCAGCCGCACGTCCAGGCTGGGGTGGCTGTTGGGAAGCATGATGGTGGCGTAGACCCCGGCGAAGGGCTGGTAGAGGGAATCCTCCAGGATGCTGGAGGAGCGCACCGCCAGGGGGGTCCTGACCACGGCCAGGAACCTGGCCAGGTTGCCGCGCACGGTGCGGTCGAAGCGGCCCTGCCTGAAGGCGTCCAGGATCGCCTCGTCGCTCATGCGGGCGCAGGCGTGGGGCATGCCGGTCAGGTTGTTGCGCTCCAGGAACGCCTCGAAGATGTCGCTGGCCACCGCCACCGTCCTGGGGATGGCCACCTCCACGCCGGGGTGGGCCAGGTCCTCCATGGAGAGCAGCCGCTGCATGAAGGCTAGGCCGCGGCCCTTGCCGCCCAGGGAGCCGGAGCCCATCTTGGCGAAGGTGACGAACTCGTCGTAGGTGGCGCTGTCGAAATCCGAGATGATGGTGCGCTGCGCGTCGCGGATGTAGGAGAGCAGGCTGTTGCGCAGGTGCGCGCGCAGCCCGGCGATGGAAGGGAAGTGCGAGACCATCACCGGCTTGACCGCCTCCGCCAGGGCGAACTCGGTGCGCGCGGCATACCACTGGGAGAAGTGGTCGCGGTTGGCGTGGTACTCCAGGGCCGTGTCCGGGACCCGGTCCAGCTGCGCCAGGAGCTGGCGGAGATCTGCGGCCCGGGCCACTTCGGTCCGGTCCGGCAGGCGGAAGATGAAGTCGCCGAAGCCGAAGTTCTCCAGCATGAAGGTGCTCAGGTCGGCCAGGAAGGTGGGCGATTCCTTGAGCAGGAACTCCACCCCCAGCTCCTTGACGAGGTGGGCCGGGATGGGTTCGGTGGACTGCAGGAGGATGGGCAGGTCCGGGTTCTTCCAGCGCACCTGCCGGGCCAGCTCGAGGCCGGCGGCCGGATCGATCCGCCCCTCCCTGGGGTAGCTCACGTCGGAGACGATGCCCAGGAGGTGGTCCCCGAACCGCTCGAACAGGTGCCAGGCCTCTTCGTAGTTCTGGGCCAGGAGGATCTTGGGCCGGGCCCGCATGCGCAGGATGCGGTGGGTGAGGTTCAGCCCCTCCACCATGAGCCGGGAAGTCTGGTGAGTGACCTCGGCGTAGATGTGCGGCAGGAAGAAGGAGTAGAAGCGGACGTCGTCCTCAACCACGATGATCGCGCGCACCCCGCGGTCCAGCACATCGTGGTCCGCGTTCAGGCGGTCCTCCTGCTGCTTGATCATGGCGAACAGCGACTTCACGTCGCCCAGCCAGAGGAACACCCAGTCCACTTGGCCCGCGGAGCGCTGTTCGTCCAGCAGGGGCACCTCCCAGGGGTGCACCGCCAGCACGCCCACCGGCAGCCTGGGCACCAGCTCCTTGGCTTCCCGGGCGAAGTCCTCCAGGGTCATGTCGGCCAGCCGGGCCGTGGTCACCACCATGTCGAAGCTCTGCCCCGCCAGGAGGCCCAGGCCCTCCCGCCCGGACGTCACGGTGACGATCCTGGGCGTGCCCCTCAGGTTGATGCCCAGGTCGCGGATCTCCTGCACCAGCAGTTCGTTGAGCTGGCCGTCCTCCTCCAGGATGAAGGCGTCGTAGGTGGTGGCCACCAGCAGGATCTCGAACACCCGGTAGGGCATCAGCCCGGAGAACTGCTCCATGCGCATGCCGAAACGAATTCCAGGCTCGGTGGGGTCCACCATGGTGAACATCCGGGGGTTATCCCCGAATTCTAAGCCCATCGGCGCGAACCCCGAAAGGGAGAATGCTCGCAGGCTTCCCCGGTCCCGCCCCGCAAGGGGTAAGCTAATGAAGCATCTTGAGGTGGTCCATGGAAGCACAGCTTTTGAATCTGGCCCTGCTGGCCCGGAGAATGGACCAGTCCTCGGGCGGCGGCATGGGTTTCTTCCTGGTGCTGGTGATCATCGGCATCGTGGTCTTCCTGGTGCTGCGGGGCCGGCGGGACCGGGAGGAGGCGCTGGGGACCTCGATGCGGCCCATGGCTTCCGGTCCGGTGGCGGGCCACATGTTCGCCAATCCCTATCCCAAGTGCCCGGCCTGCGGGGCCGCCGGGGACAAGATGCGCCAGACCTGGGACGGCTTGAGGAAGGTCACCTGGACCTGCGGCTACTGCGGTTCCGTGGCCGGGATCCAGGAGCTCAAGGACGAAGAACTGCCCGCCGGCGCCCGCCAGCGGCTGGGCCTGGACGCCCCCCAGGGCATGGTGCCCGGCCAGCCCGGC
Source organism: Holophagaceae bacterium (assembly GCA_003165415.1). Taxonomy (GTDB): domain Bacteria; phylum Acidobacteriota; class Holophagae; order Holophagales; family Holophagaceae; genus Mesoterricola. Next base: position 41,712 of record PLUC01000259.1, on the reverse strand, counting down.
ACCTACCCGCCCCAGGGCGGCGGCATGGGTGGCCTGTTCACCGGGATGATGCTGGGCAACATGCTCGGCGGCGAGCGCCGCTACCGGGGCGATGACGGCGGCTTCACCGGCGGCGGCGACGGTCCCGCCAGCCCCGGCAACGACTGGGGCGAGAACGACAACTCTGGAGGCGGGGACAGCGGCGGCGGGGACTGGGGCGATTCCGGCGGCGGGGATTCGGGTGGTGGTGGCGACTTTTAGGTATACCCAAAGTAACCTCGACAGTGGGTATACTGGAGGGCACCGGAGGTCAACTCATGGTCCCTCCATCCCATGCTCCCCGACAGCTTCCGCTGGAAACCCAGGCGCTCTTTTCGGAACTCGGCTTTCACAAGCTGCTGGTGTCGGATGAACGTCCCGTCATGGAACAAGCCAAAGCCGAAAAAGACGTGGCCCAGGCCGTGGAGGTTCTCAACCATCTCCTGACCATCCGTCCAGGCGATCTGGAACGGGCCTTCGACCATCTGAAAGCCAAGGGGCTGCACCAGCGGGTCGGCAGGAAGATCAGGTCCCGCCTCGCGGATCAGCCCGGACTCATGAGCTTCATTGATCAGCTGAGCAGGTAGCGGTCGGCGATCTCCCCCTGCTCCATGGCGCCGAGGATTTCGTCCACATCCTCCTCGGTCTCCACGCCGCCGTAGCGGATGCCGGCGGGATACACCAGCATGACCGGGCCCCGCTCGCAGAGCTTCAGGCAGCCGGTGGAGGAGACCTGGACTTCGTCGAGACCGTGGTCGCCCAGCTGGCTCTCCATGTAGCCCAGCAGATCGCTGGATCCCTTCTTGTGGCAGATGCCCTGCGGGGCGCCGCCGAGGCGGAAGGAGCAACAGACCAGGATGTGGGTCTGGAAGTTTTTCATGAGGGGTCTCCTTTGGAGAGAGGGTTCAGGCGCCGCAGCCGTTGCCGGCGCCCGCGCAGGATTCGCCGCACTTGAACGGGCGGCGCTTTTCCAGGTGTCCCGGCGCCCCGCCCGCGAACAGGGCGGCCAGCGCCTCGGAAATGAGTCCTTCCATGACGTGGACCTTCAGGCCGCCGCTTTCCAGGGTGCTCAGGGGCGTCCCGCCCACGCCGTTCACCACCAGCGCCGCGCAGTCCTTGAGGGTGTCGGCCAGGGCGGCCCAGCGGGCCATGCCGCCGCCGGGCGGCGGGGTGGGGCGCTCTTCCACCAGGACCGGTCCGGGGCCGTAGATCCGCAGGCTGCGGACTTCGCCCAGGTGGGCGCTCACCAGGAAACCCTCCCGGGTGGCCACGGCGATGTGGGGCCGGGCGGGGTCCAGGGCCGGCGGAGGGCCGGGCCGTGCGGCGCAGCAGGCCGGTTCGGCGGCCGTTTCGCTGGCCCATTGGGCGAGCAGTTCCGGCCCCTGGTCCTGGCCCAGGAGGCCGGCGGCGTCGGCGCGGCAGCGGGTGCAGTGGTTCATCTGTGGCAGCTGTGCGGAGGCCCGGGCCTTGGCCTTCTCCACCTCTGTCTCGGTGGGCTCGCGCCAGCCCCGGGCCAGGGCCTGGGCGTTGAGCTGGAGCGGCATGCAGTTCATGATGTCCACCCCCAGCGCCTTCATGCGCTCGGCCACCAGGGGGATGTGGGCGTCGTTGATGCCGGGGAGGATCAGGGTGTTGACCTTCACCGTGATGCCCCTGGCCTTGAGCTGGGCGATGCCGTCCAGCTGGCGCTGCAGCAGCAGGCCCGCCCCTTCCGCGCTGTCCAGGGAGCGCTTGCCGTCCCGCACCCAGGCGTAGACCAGGCTGCCGATGGAGGGATCCACGGCGTTCACGGTGACGGTGACGTGGCTGACCCGCAGCTCGGCCAGGTCGGCGGCGTAGGCCGGCAGCTCCAGGCCGTTGGTGGCCACGCACAGCCGCAGGTCCGGGTGGGCCGAGCGCACCAGGCGCAGGGTCTCCAGGGTCTCGCCGGCATTGGCGAAGGGGTCGCCGGGGCCGGCGATGCCCACCACCGCCAGTTGGGGCAGCTTCGCCCGGACCCGCGCCAGGTAGTCCAGGGCCTCCTCAGGCGCCAGCACGCGGCTGGTGACCCCGGGCCGGCTCTCGTTGGTGCAGTCGAACTTGCGGTCGCAGAACCGGCACTGGACGTTGCACCGGGGCGCCACAGGGAGATGCACCCGGGCCGAGGTGTGCCGCGCCTGGGGCGAGAAACAGGGGTGATCTTTCCAGAGACCGTTCATTTCGAATCCTCGTCAGAAGTAGAAATAGCCGATGCTGGACTTGGCCTGGCGGTCGGCGAGGATGCCGTTGACCATGTCGTCGAACAAGCGGTGGCTGCCGGCGTAGCCCAGGGTGGTGAGCCGGGCGGCGCCGAACCGGTCATGCACCGGGAAGCCCACCCGCACCAGGGGCAGGTCCAGTTCCCGGGCCAGCTTGGAGCCCTTGCTGTGGCCCACCAGCAGCGTGGGCCGGGCCAGCCTGGCGGCCTCGCCCAGGCGGCCGAAGTCGGTGTCGGGCAGGAAGGTCGCGTCCAGGCCCTGGAGCGCCGGGAAGGCGGCCCCCACCGCGGCCAGGGCGCCGGTGCCGCCGCTGGCCACCAGGGCCGGCGTGACGCCGATCTCCGCCAGGAACAGGGCCAGGGCGATGGCCGTGTCCTCGTCCCCGAACACCACCGCCCGCTGCCCGGCCAGCACCTTGTGGGCGTCGGCGTAGGCGTCCAGCAGGCGGGCCCGCTCGGCTTCCAGTTCCCCGGGCACGGGCCGTCCGCTGATGCGGCATAGCGCGGCCAGGAAGGCGTCGGTGGCTTCGATGCCCACGGGCAGGCCCAACCCATGGCAGGGGATGCCGAAATCGCGGTTCAGGTAGCGGCCCGCGGTCTCCCGGGCGCCCTGGCTCCAGCCCAGCTCCACCGAGGCCCTGGCCCGGCCGGCCTGCTTGATCTGGGCCAGGGTGGTGCCGCCGGGGGGAAGGCGGCAGTACTCGGTCCACTGGCCGCCGTCCAGGGTGTCGGAGTAGTCCGGCAGCAGGCAGGGCTCCAGGCCGAATTGCCGGGCGGTGCGCTTGAGCCAGCGCAGGTCCTCGGGACAGACGATGCCGGGGAACAGGTCCACCAGGTCCAGGGCCGGGCCCCCTTCGGCCAGGGCCTGCACCAGGGCCAGCACGGTGGCGTAGTAGCCGTCCAGGTGGGTGCCGGCGTAGCTGGGGGTGCTGACGTGGACCCGGGCGCAGTCCCTGCCCTCGGCGGGCTGGTAGTGGCGCAGGATGTCCGCCACGTCGTCGCCGATGCTCTCGGACAGGCAGGTGGTGGCCACGCCGATGAGGGCCGGGGCATAGGAGGTGGTCACGTTGTCCAGGGCGCGGGTGAGGCTGTCCCGCCCGCCGAACACCGCGGCCATCTCGTCGAAGCTGCTGGAGGCGATGTCCACCGGGTCGCGGAAATGGCTGATGAGGTAGCGCCGGATGTAGGTGGCGCAGCCCTGGGACCCGTGCAGCAGGGGCACGGCGCCCGCCACCCCCTTGAAGGCCAGGCTCGCGCCCAGGGGGGCGCAGACCTTGCAGGGATTGACGGCATACTCGGGAGCGTCTTCGTTCATGCTCGCCTCCGCGCGGACCACTTCCATACCGGGCTGGTGACCGAGCCGTGCACTTCCCGGGCGAAGTTGACCATGCCCTCGAAGCCGGCCAGGGGGATCTTGCGCTCGTGGTTGTGGTCGCAGAAGGCCAGCCCCAGCTTATAGGCGATGGGCCGCTCCTTGACCCCCCCGATGAGCAGGTCGGCCTTCTTCTCCAGCACGAACCGGCTCAGCTCCACCGGGTTGGAATCGTCCAGGATGATGGTGGCCGGGTCGCACAGCTGCTGCAGGCGCTCGTAGTCCTCTTTGTTGCCGGTCTGGGAGCCCACCACCACGGTCTGCATGCCCAGGTGGCGCAGGGCCTTGATCAGGGAGTGGGCCTTGAAGGCCCCGCCCACATAGATGGCGGCCCGGGCGCCCTCCAGGTCCTTGCGGAACGGCGCCAGCAGCGGCAGCACCCGGGCCATCTCTTCGGCCACCAGGGCCTCGGCCCGGGCGGCCATGCCGGGGTCACTGTCGGCGAACAGGTCGGCCACGTCGTACAGGGCCTGGGCCATGTCCTCCAGGCCGAAGTAGGACACCCGGCGGTACGGCTGGCCGTACTTCTCCTCCAGCAGGGCCGCCAGTCCCAGCATGGAGCCGGAGCACTGCACCACGTTGAAGCAGGCGGTATGGGCCCGGCGCACGGTGTCCACCCGCGCGTCGCCGGTGAGGGTGGCCACCACCGGCACGCCCATGCGCGCGTAGGTGTCGCGGATCATCCAGGCCTCGCCGGCCAGGTTGAACTCGCCCAGGATATTGATGCCGGCCACGCTGCGCGGCGGCGCGGGCGGGACTGCGGGATCGACGGAGGTGCCGACGAGCCGGGCGATGGCGGCGCAGGCGGCCTTGTAGCCGTCCTTCTTGGTGCCCTTGAAGCCTTCGGAATCCACCGGGATCACCGGTATCCCGCAGTCCGCCTCCACCCGCCGGCACACGGCGTCCACGTCGTCGCCGATGAGGCCGACGATGCAGGTGCTGTAGACGAAGGCGGTCTTCGGGTCGTGCTGGGCGATGAGCGCGCGCAGGGCCTTCTCCAGCTTGGCGGCCCCGCCGTAGACCACGTCGGTCTCCCGCAGGTCGGTGGTGAAGCTGTGCCGGTGCAGGGCCGGGCCCGAGGACAGGGCGCCGCGGATGTCCCAGGTGTAGGCCGCGCAGCCGGCCGGGCCGTGCACCAGGTGCAGGGCGTCGGCGATGGGATAGAGCACCACCCGGCTGCCGCAGAACACGCAGGCCCGCTGGCTGACCGAGCCCGCGGCGCTGCGGGTGCCGCAGCGGATTGCCGCCGTGGCGCCGTCCGCTTTGGTCTCGAGCACCGACCCTTGCCGGTCCTCCAGCAGGTCGCTGATTCCTTGATCGAGCATGGCCTTCCTCTCACATAACCAGTTCGAAGCGTTCCTCCGGGGCGTCCCGGTCCTGGCGGTCCATGACCAGGCCCAGGATCTTCTCCAGCAGCCGCAGCCCGCCCTTGTAGCCCACGGTCGGGAAGTACTGGTGCCCGATGCGGTCGACGATGGGAAAGCCGAACCGCAGCAGGGGGGTGTCCTCGTCCCGGGCGATGTACTTGCAGTGGGTGCCCCCGATGATCAGGTCCACCGGCTCCTGCTTGATCCACTGGTGCAGCTGGTAGAGGTCGCTGGGGATCTTCACGTTCACCGGGCGGCCCAGCTTGTCCAGGGACGGCCGCATGCGCTCCAGGGTCTTCTTGCCCGGGGTGCCGGAGACGATGTGGATGGGCTGCATGTCCATGGTCACCAGGAAATCCACCAGGGCCACCAGCTGGTCGGGGTCCCCGGCCAGGGCCACCTTCTTGCCGTAGGTGTACTGGTGCATGTCGGTCATGACGTCCAGCAGCTGGCCGCGCTCGCGGTTGATGCTGTCGGGGACGCTGACGCCCGCCACCCGGCGCAGGGTGTCGATGAACTTGTCGGTGGCGGTGAGGCCGATGGGCAGTTCCAGGATTTCGCAAGGCACGTGGCACTTGAGGGCGAGGGCCTGGGCCGCGGCGCTGGAGGCCAGGGGACCCAGGGCCACGGTGGCGCGGCTGTCGCCGGCGGCGCGCAGTTCGGCCACGGTGACGCCACCGCCGGGATACATGCGGAACTTCCCGGTCATGGGGCCGTTCAGGACATTGGAAGTGTCCGGGAAGGTGATGGTCTTGACCCCGAGGGCGGCGGCCAGGCGCTTGACCTCCTCCATGTCGGAGGGCTCCACGTAGCCGGGGATGAGGTTGATCACGTCCAGCTTGTGCGCCGTGGTGCTGACGGCGAGGCCCTCCACAATCCCCTTCACCATGGTGGAGAAGCCGGTGACGTGGCTGCCCACATAGCTGGGGGTGTTGGCCAGGAGCACGGTCTTGCCGGCGGGGACCTTGCCGGAGTCGATGGCCTTGGCGGTCATCTGCTTGAGGTCGTCGCCGATGGTCTCGGACAGGCAGGTGGTGTGCACCGCCACCACGTCCGGGTTGTAGACGGTGAAGATGTTGCCGAGGGCCTCCAGCAGGTTGGCCTGGCCGCCGAACACCGAGGCGCCCTCGGTGAAGCACGAGGTGGCGGCCATGACGGGCTCCTTGTAATGCCGGGTGAGCATGCTCCGGTGATAGGAGCAGCAGCCCTGGGAACCGTGGCTGTGGGGCATGCAGTTGTGGATGCCCAGGGCGGCATACATGGCGCCGATGGGCTGGCAGGTCTTGGCCGGGTTGATGGTGAGGGCTTCCCGGTCCACCGCGGGTTCGGCGGGCGTGTGTCTGAGCAGCATGGCGTTCTCCAGTTCTAGCCGACCCAGGCATAGGCGGCGTTCAGTTCGGGGCTCTCCTGCCAGGGGGCCTTGGTCAGGGTGAACGGGGTGGCGTTCACCATGCGGTCGATCTCCTGGTAGAAGTTGACGGCGCCCTGGAAGCCCGCGTAGGGGCCGCTGTAGTCGTAGTTGTGGAGCTGTTTCATGGGCACGCCGCTCTTCTGGATGACATACTTCTCCTTGATGCCGGCGCAGAACAGGGCGGGCTTGAGATGCTCGATGAGGACCTCGGCCTCGTGGTGGTTGAGGTCGTCGATGATGAGCGTGCCCTCGGCCATGTCCGGCATCAGGCCTTCGTATCCGTTCATGAGGATGCCCTTGCCCTTGAGCGCGGTCTTGTCCTCGGCACTGAGGCGCTGGCGATACAGCTCGGGATCCGGATGCACGTCCAGTTCCTCGATGTTGCGGCTGTCGGCGTCCACCTTGATGGTGGGCAGCACGTGGCGGCCCTCGTAGTCGTCCCGGTGGGCGAATTCGTAGCCGGCGCTCACCGTCACCATGCCCAGTTCCTTGAACAGTTCCTGGTAGTGGTGGGCGCGGCTGCCGCCCAGGAACATCACCGCGGTCTTGCCTTCGCAGCGGGGCCGGAACCTGGCCTGGGCCGCGACCACCGCGGGCAGCTCCTCGGCGATGACGGCTTCGATCCGCGCCGTCAGCTCTGGGTCGTCATAGTAGGCGGCGATGTGGCGCAGGCTCTTGGCGGTTGCGGCGGCGCCGATGAAGTTCACCTTGAACCAGGGGATGCCGTACTTGCGTTCCATCATGTCGGCCATGTAGTTGATGGACCGGTGGCACATCACCAGGTTCAGGTCCACGGTGTGGGAACTGGCGAACTCCTCGTAAGTGGAGTTGCCGCTGAAGGTGGCCTGCAGGGTGAGCCCGCACTTGGCGAAGATCCGGTCCAGCTCGAAGGAGTCGCCGCCGATGTTGTACTCGCCCAGGAGGTTCATGCGGAATTTGCCGGGCTTGCGCACATCGCCCAGGCCCACCACGTCGGTGAACACCTTGTTGTTGGCGATGTGGTGGCCGGCGGACTGGCTGACGCCCTTGTAGCCCTCGCAGCTGAAGGCGAAGATGTTCACGTCGGGGTACTTGGCCTCCATCTCCCTGGCGACCGCGTGCACGTCGTCGCCGATCAGGCCCACCGGGCAGGTGGAGAAGATGTCCAGGGCCCTGGGATGGAAGATGGCGATGGCCTCCTCAATGGCCTTCCTCAGCTTCTTCTCGCCGCCGTAGATGATGTCCTCTTCCTGCATGTCCGTGGAGAAGCAGTAGGTCATGTAGTTGGGGTCGGTGAGCCGCTCGGGGCGGGTCTGGTTGCGCCGGGTGAGCCAGGCATAGTAGCTGCAGCCGATGGGGCCGTGGACGATGTGCACGATGTCCCGGGTGGGGCCCAGCACCACGCCCTTGCAGCCGGCGTAGGCGCAGCCGCGCATGCTGAGGATGCCGGGGATGGTGCGCGAGTTCACGGCGATGACCGGCACGGTGGGCCGGCCTTCGAACTCGGCCACGTGCTGGTTGACCAGGATCTGCTTCTCCCGCTTGCGGGCCACCTTGGCCGGGTACTTCTTGAGCATTTCCTGCTTCAACGCTTCGGCGGTGATGTTCGAGTACATGGGTGCTCCCTTATGGGTAGAACTAACGGTCCAGCAGGCTGTCGCCGGGTTCACTGGCGCGGATGCGCCGGACTTCCTCCACCGGCAGCACGAAGATCTTGCCGTCGCCGGGCTTTCCGGTCTGGTTGCAGCGGATCAGGGTTTCCACGGTGCGTTCCACCATGGCTTCGTGCACGACCACGGTCAGCACCCGCTTGGGCCGGAGGCGGTTGGTCTGGCCCAGCAGGGCGATGGCTTCCTCGTAGCCCATGCCGGCGCCTTCCAGCAGCCGGAGGTCCACCTGGCCCCGGCCCCTGCCCAGGGCCTCCTTGGCGGTCATGGAACTGATGCCGGCGTCGGAGAGGGCGCGCTTGGTCTTGTTCATCATGTTCATGCGGATGATGGCCATGACCTCCTTCATGACGGGACTCCGTCGGCCACGTCGCTCTCTTCCTTCACGCCGGAGCTGATGGTGTAGACCTCGGCCACGGGCGAGACGAAGATCTTGCCGTCGCCGAAGCTGCCGGTCTCGCCGCTGCGGGCGGCCTGGATGATGATCTTGATCACCAGGTCCTTGTCCTTGGCCGGCACCACGGTGATCAGCATCTCCTTGGGGATCTCGTCGTAGACGATGTCGCCGATGCGGATGCCGCGCTGCTTGCCGCGGCCCACCACGTTGATCTTGGTGACGGCCGGGAAGCCGGCCTCCATGAGCGCGGCCAGCACCGCGTCCACCCGCTCCGGGCGGATGATGGAACGTATCATTAGCATGGGTATGCCTCCTGGGGTCAGCTTGCGATGCCGTAGTCGATGAGCAGCCCTTCCAGCTCGTCGGTGTGGATGGGGGTGGGGACCACGAACATCTGGTTCTGGTCGATCTTGCGGGCCAGGGCGCGGTACTCGTCCGCCTGCACGTGGCCAGCGTCATAGTCGATGACCGTCTTCCGGTTGATCTCGGCGCGCTGGACCATGTTGTCCCGAGGCACGAAGTGGATCATCTGGGTGCCCAGGCGCTTGGCGAACTCGGCGATCATGGCGCTTTCGTTGTCCACGTTGCGGCTGTTGCAGATGATGCCGCC
>PLUC01000259.1:1798-32640 GCA_003165415.1 Holophagaceae bacterium | reverse complement strand
ATCTCCTCGGCCTTGCCGTCGCGGATGGGCATGGCGAAACCGCCGCAGACCACGTCGCCCAGCACGTCATAGAAGACGTAGTCGAGGTTTTCCGCAGGGGCGTAGGCGCCCAGCTGCTCCAGCAGGTTGATGGAGGTGATGATGCCGCGGCCGGCGCAGCCCACGCCGGGCTCGGGCCCGCCGGACTCCACGCAGACGATGTCCCGGTAGCCCACCTTGCGGATGTCTTCCAGGGCCACGTCCTCGCCCTCGTCCCTCAGGGTGTCCAGCACCGTCTCCTGGTGCAGCCCGCCCAGCAGCAGGCGGGTGGAGTCGGCCTTGGGGTCGCAGCCCACCACCATCACCTTCTTCCCCATCTCGGCCAGGCCGGCCACCGTGTTCTGGGTGGTGGTGGACTTGCCGATGCCGCCCTTGCCATAGATCGCCACTTTGCGCACAAAGCCTCCTTGTCCTGCGTCGGCCCGGTATCTACCCGGGAAGCATCCGGGACGGGGTTCGGCCTCCCGGGGTATGGATCTCTCTTGGCAATAGCCGTGCCAGCGTCCAGGCCGGGCGCGCAGACCCGCGCTGGGGGCCAGCCTGCGCCTCAGGACCGGGTGCACCGGGGGGCCGCGCCTTAATGAAATCATTACGACAAAAAAGTCGAACAAATTTTATTTTGGGGTTGAAATCAGCAGGGAATGGGCTTGAAGCCTTGATGAATAGTGATTGTAGACATAATTGTCGAATAGAAGAGGCGGCTGGAAACTTATGTCGAGGCTTGAAGCCGCCTTGCGTCTGCCCTACTTTGAAGGAGCCGAACCTGACGAACGCGTCCAGGAAATGGTTCCTTGATCAGGGCTGCGGGAGAGTCGGGATGACGGGCACGGGGCGAAGCACCAGCGGGAAGGAAGAGGACCCGGTCCGGGCCCTGTGGCGCTTCCACGAGATCGAGATGGAGGCGCTCCAGGCGGTGTCCCGGATGCTGGCCCGGGGCGCGGACCACCGGGAGCTGCTGCAGGAGATCCTGGGCGTGCTGGAGGAGAAGCTGGAGGTGTACCGCGGCACCGTGGTGATCCTGAGCCCCGACGGCGACGGGTTCACCGTGGAGGCGGTGGCGCCCGGCGCCGAGCGGCCCCATCACCGCGGCACCTTCAAGAAGGGCGAGGGCATCATCGGCAGCGTGCTGGCCAGCGGCGAACCGGAGATCGTGCCCCTGCTCAGCCAGGATCCGCGGCACAAGGGCCGGGTGCACCAGCGGGAGGGGGACAAGGACGTCAGCTTCATCTGCGTGCCGGTGCGGGTAGGCAACGACCCGGTGGGCAGCCTCTCGGTGGACCTGCCGGCCCAGGACCTGACCCGGCTCAAGGACGTGGCCCGGGTGCTGGAGATCGTGGCCTGCCTCATCGCCAACGACATCTGCAACCGCCGGCTGGCGCGGGTCTGGCGCGACAACCTGGAGCAGGAGAACCAGCGCCTGCGCACGGAGCTGAGCCCGCGCTTCCGGCCCGAGAACATCCTGGGGGATTCCTCCGACATGCGCCTGGTGTTCACCCGCATCCACCAGGTGGCCGCCAGCGCCACCACCGCGCTGATCTGCGGCGAATCCGGCACCGGCAAGGAGCTGGTGGCCTCGGCCATCCACTTCAACAGCCCGCGCGCCGCCAGGCCCCTGATCAAGGTCAACTGCGCGGCGCTCAGCGAGGGGCTGCTGGAGAGCGAGCTGTTCGGGCACGAGCGCGGCGCCTTCACCGGCGCGCTCACCGCGCGCATCGGCCGGGTGGAGGAGGCCGAGGGCGGCACGCTGTTCCTGGACGAGATCGGCGAGTTCTCCGCCACGACCCAGGTGAAGCTGCTGCGCCTGCTCCAGGAGCGCGAGTACGAGCGGGTGGGCAGCAACAAGACCCGCAAGGCCAACGTGCGCATCATCGCCGCCACCAACCGGGACCTGGAGAAGGCCGTGGCCGGCGGCGGCTTCCGCCTGGACCTGTACTACCGGGTGAACGTGTTCCCCATCCACCTGCCGCCGCTGCGGGCGCGCAAGAGCGACATCCTCCTGCTCACCAACCACTTCGTGAAGAAGTACGCGGAACAGGCCGGCAAGGAGGTGCGGCGCATCAGCACCCCCGCCATCAACATGCTCACCGCCTACCACTGGCCCGGGAACGTGCGCGAGCTGGAGAATTGCATCGAGTACGCCCTGCTGCTGTGCCAGGACGGGGTGATCCACGGCCATGACCTGCCGCCGACCCTGCAGATGCCCGAGGAGGCGCCCCGCTCCGGCGCCTCCGGCATGCTGCACGAGCGGGTGGCGATCCTGGAGCGGGACATGATCAGCGACGCCCTCAAGCGCTCCGCGGGCAACGTCAGCGCTGCGGCGCGCGAGCTGGGCAGCAACGAGCGGGTGCTGCGCTACAAGATCCGCAAGCTGGGACTGGCCAGGACGGAGAAGACCTAGCTGGAGGTCTTCACCAGGGCCAGCACGGACACAAGGATCTTCTTCTTGACGCTGAAAGCCGCCCAGAATGTCATGGTGAACTCCGATAATGGGAGAATATCGCCAAAGGGAACTTGAAAACATCATTTTAATTGGACCGGTTGAAGGGGGCGGCGATCCTTCGGACCGTATGGGAATCACATGACCTTGGGCACGAGAAAGTATCCCTGGTCGGTCTTGGGCGCGTTGGCCAGGGCCTGCGCCTGGGTGAGCCCGGGACGGGGCTCGTCGGGGCGGCGGGGCAGGGGCAGGTCCAGGCCGTGGGTGCACGGCTCCACCCCCTCCAGGTCGAGCTGGTCCAGGCTCTGGGCGCGGCTGAGGATCTGGGTCATGGCCTGGGCCAGCGGCGCGATCTCGGCTTCCTCCAGGCTCAGGTGGGTCAGCTGGGCGCAGCGGAGGACATCCTCCCGGGTGACTTCCATGGCTGACTCCTAACTGAAGACCAGGGGCAGGTTGGCGTCCGCGTTGAGGGACCACGGGTCCCGGGGGGGCTCCAGCAGGGCCCCGGCGGAGGCGATCATGGCGCCGTTGTCGGTGCAGAACCGGGGTTCGGGGATGGCCAGGGTCAGCCCCAGGCGGTCCGCCGTGAGCCGGGCCTGGGCCCGCAGTTCCGAATTGCAGGCCACGCCGCCGGAGACCACCAGGCTGCGGGCGCCGGTCTCGTCCCGGAAGGCGGCCACCGGCTTCATGAGCCAGGCCGCCACGGTCTCCTGCAGGCTCCGGCACAGGGCCTGCACCCGGGGGTCCTGGGCCCCCGCGGATTCCAGCCCGGGTTCGGCCTGGATGCGCATCTTCACGGCGGTCTTCAGGCCTGAGAAGCTCCAGCTGGCCTTGCCGTCCCTGAACTTGGGCGGGGTGAAGGGCGCGCCGGCCCGGGACGCGCTCCGGGCGCAGGTGTCGACGATGGGGCCGCCGGGATAGCCCAGGTTCAGCATCCGGGCGGTCTTGTCGAAGGCCTCCCCGGCGGCGTCGTCCCGGGTCTTCTGCAGCAGTTCCAGGTGGGTCCAGTCCTGGGCCAGGTAGAGGTGGGTGTGGCCGCCGGAGACCAGCAGGGCCAGGGCGGGGAAGGGCAGGTCCGGGGCGGAGAACCGGGCGGCGTTCAGGTGCCCCAGCAGGTGGTGGACCCCCACCCAGGGGATGCCCTCCCGCCAGGCCATGGCCTTGCTGGCGGAGAAGGTGGAGAGCAGCGAGCCCACCAGGCCCGGCCCCTGGGTGACGGCGATCCGGTCGATGCCGGCCAGGGTCACCCCGGCCTGGGCCAGGGCCCCGGCGATGACCCCGCGCAGCTGGAGCAGATGCTCCCGCGCCGCCAGCTCCGGCACCACCCCGCCGTAGGGGCCGTGCAGGTCGTCCTGGCTCTTGCGGGTCATGGCCAGCAGCGCGGGGCCCTGGCCCTCGTCCCGCACCACGGCGGCGGAGCAGTCGTCACAGGAGGATTCAAGGCCGAGCACCAGCATGGTGCCAGTCTACCCTAGACGGAGCGCGTCCCATCTTTCCTGGGGATGGAACCGGCAGCGCCAGCCGCTCCAGCTCACCCGCTGGAAGGTGATCCGGCCGGGCCAGGGCACCCGCTCCAGCCAGCCGCGCAGGGCGGTCTGCAGGCGCAGGCGCTGGTGGAAGCCCAGGGCCAGGTCGCCGCCCACCCAGGCGCCGGCGGCCCGGGCCTTCACTTCCACCACCCGCAGGTCGTCCCCCCGGGCCAGCAGCAGGTCCAGCTCGAACCGCCCGCACTTGAGGTTCCGGGCCACCAGGTCCCAGCCGCGCAGCCAGAACAGCCAGAGGGTGGCCCGCTCGCAGCGGAGGCCATAGCGCCGGGCGCGGAAGCCCAGGGTAGCGCGGGCCGGGGCGGCCATCAGGGCAGGCTCTTGAGCCAGGCGGCCACCGGCCCCAGGTCGGCCAGGGGCACCTCGTCGCCGTATCCGGCCAGGGCGGAAACGCCGTTCAGTTCGGCCCTGGACCGGGTCTCGCGCTTCAGCAGGTGGTTGGCCCCGGGGATCTCCAGCACGGTGCCGTGGAAGGACGGGGGGATCAGGACGGGCTTCCAGGCCTGGATGTCCCGGTCGCCCCACACCAGGGCCACCGGGGAGGAGGCTCGGGCGGCCAGGGCCCACGGGTCGATGTCCAGGGTGGCGCGGACGAAGCCCAGGGTCTCCGGGGCCATGAGCGAAACGCCCAGGCGGGCGATGCCCGAGAACACCTCGGGCGGGGCCGCGGGCGTCGGCTGGTGGTCGCGGATGGCCTGGAACACCGACTCCAGGTAGGCCAGGTTGGGCCCGGCGCTGTCGGGCGGCAGCTGGGGGCGGAGCTGGGCGGCGATGCTCCCGGCCATGGTCATGGGCGGCATGCCCAGCAGCAGCATGGCGTCCGCTCCCCGGGCGTCCATCAGGGACAGCAGGGCGCCCTCGCCGTGGCCCACCAGGAGCAGCTTGCGGCCCCTGGCCTCGGGCAGGAACCGGGCGGCGGCCAGGGCGGCGAACAGGTCGCCCGCCTGGGCGTCCAGGGAGGTGTCCAGCTTGGGGTCCCGGCTGCCATGGATGCGCTTGTCGAAGCGCAGGGAGGCCACGCCCTGCGCCTGCAGCCACTCGGCCAGGGTCCGGCCGCCGTGGCTGCCGGGCAGCATGGGGTTGACCCAGTCCCGGTCCAGGGGGCCGGCATCCGCCGCCAGCACGGCGAACCAGGGCAGGCCCTCGGCCGGGAGCACGGTGCCGCGCAGCGGGAACTGGTTGAACCCGGGGAAGGCCAGCTCCCGCTGGGCCTGGGGGGCGGTCTGGATCTGGGCGGGGGGGGCGGCTGGGAGCATCGGGGTAATTATTACCCGGAAGCAGGCCGCCCGTGGATAATGGCCGGGAACTTCGCGGCACTCCAGCCGTTCGAACCGCTCCAAGGCAGCCCATGATCCGCACCGACCCCCATTCCTATTTCGATGATCTGCAACCCCGCGCCAACCGGTGGCACCTGCGCCTGCTGGTGGACTTCGACAGCCGGATCCTGGGCGGGGAGGTGACCCTGATGTTCCCCCGGCCCGTTTCCGGGATCCTGGACCTGGACAGCAAGGGCCTGGCCATCCACCGGGTGTGGGTGACCGTGAGCGGCGCCGAGGTGCCGTACGAGCTGGGGCCCGAGGAGCCCATCCTGGGCCGGCGCCTGCGCCTCACGCTGCCCGAGGCCACCCACGGGGTCAGCATCGCCTACGAGACCAGCCCGGAGGCGGTGGGCCTGCAGTGGCTGGAGCCGGCCCAGACCGAGGGCGGCCGGCTGCCCTTCCTGTTCAGCCAGTGCCAGGCCATCCACGCCCGCACCCTGCTGCCCTGCCAGGACAGCGCCGTGGCCCGGGTGACCTACGAGGCCGAGGTGGTGGTCCCCGAGGGCCTGCGCGCGGTCATGTCGGCGGGAGCGGGGAGCGATGGGCCCGGGCCGTTCCCGGGCACCCGGGTCTTCCACTTCCGCATGCCCCAGCCGATCCCCTCCTACCTCCTGGCCCTGGCCGTGGGCGACCTGGAGAGCCGGGAGCTGAGCCCCCGCTCCCGGGTGTGGGCGGAGCCCGCCACCGTCGACCGGGCCGCCTGGGAGTTCGCCGGGGTGGAGCAGATGATCGTCGCGGCGGAGGGCCTGTTCGGGCCGTACGAGTGGGAACGCTACGACATGCTGGTGCTGCCGCCCTCCTTCCCCTACGGCGGCATGGAGAATCCGCGCATGACCTTCCTCACCCCCACCCTGCTGGCGGGGGACCGCTCCCTGGTGGACGTGGTGGCCCACGAGCTGGCCCATTCCTGGACCGGGAACCTGGTGACCAACGCCACCGCCGAACACTTCTGGCTGAACGAGGGCTTCACCGTGTGGGCCGAGCGGCGCATCCTCCGGGCCATCCGCGGGGAGGAGGCCGCCGCCCTGGCGTGGGCCATCGGCCAGAACGCCCTGGACGAGTCCCTGGAGCGGTTCCGGGAGCAGCCGGAGCTGACCCTGCTGCGCACCCGCCTGGCCGGGGTGGACCCGGACGACGCCTTCTCCAGCATCCCCTACGAGAAGGGGGCCCGGCTGGTGGCCGCCCTGGAGCGGGCCGCGGGGGAGACGGCGTTCCTGGCCTTCCTGCGCGACTACATGGGGCGCTTCCGGTTCACCTCCATCACCACCGAGCAGTTCTGCGCCTTCACCGAGGAGCGGCTGCCCGGCCTGCTGGGGCGGGTGGACGCGGAGGCCTGGCTGTTCCGGCCGGGGATGCCCGTGCCGGTCCCGGCGTTCCCTTCCGCCCGGTTGGACGGCATCACCGGCCTGGCCCAGGCCTGGGCCAAGGGAACCCGGCCCCCGGAGGCGCTGATGCGGGACTGGAGCGCCAACGAACTGCTGGTCTTCCTGCAGGGCATGCCCCGGGAGCTGAGCCTGGAGGACTGCGCCTGGCTGGACCGGGAGCTGGGCCTCACCGCCCGCGGCAACTGCGAGATCCTGGCGGAATGGCTGTGCCTGGCCGCCGCCTCCGGCTACGAGCCCGCCTATCCGCGGATCCGGGAAATGCTCGTCCGGGTCGGGCGCATGAAGTACCTGCGCCCCCTCTACGCGGCGCTGGGCCGGCACCCGGCCACCCGCGCCCTGGCCAGGGCGGTGTTCCAGCAGGCCGCGGCGGGCTACCACACCCTGTCCCGCCGGCTGGTGCAGACGGTGCTGGCGGGCTATCCGGTCTGACGCACCGTTTCCGCCAGCTCCCGCTGGACCTGCGGATTCCCCGCCACCACGTTGCCGCTGGCCATCCAGTCGGCGCCGTCCCGCCATTCGGAGACGACCCCGCCGGCCTCCTGCACCAGGATCACCCCCGCGGCCATGTCCCATTGCTTCAGGCCCAGCTCGAAATAGCCGTCGTAGATGCCGCATGCGGTGTGGGCCAGGTCCAGGGCCGCGGAACCGGCCCGGCGGATGCCCTTGGCCCGGGGGAACACCGCCGACAGCGCCCGGTTGAAGGCCGGGAACCGCTCCTCCAGCTGCCAGGCGAACCCGGTGGCCAGGAAGGCGCCGTCCAGGCCCGGCTGCCGGGACACGGCCATGGGCCGCCCGTTCCAGCTGGCCCCCTGGCCCCGCGCCGCCACGAACAGGTCCTGCCGGAGCGGGTCGTGGATGCAGCCCACCACCCCGCCCAGATCGTCCCACAGGGCCACGGACACGCACCAGTGGGGGAAGCCCTGGACGAAGTTCAGGGTGCCGTCCAGGGGATCCACGATCCAGCGGGGGCCGGCGCCGGCGCCCGAGGCCCCGGACTCCTCGCCCAGGAACCGGTACGCGGGGAACCGGCGCTCCAGCTCCGCCTTGATCACGGCCTCGCTGTCCCGGTCGGCCTGGCTGACCAGGTCGTTCTTGGACTTCTCGGTGACCAGGGCCGGGTCCAGCCGGCGGAAATGCCGCTGGAGCACCTGCCCTCCGGCCAGGGCCGCCGCGATGCAGGCTTCTTTCTGTTGTTGGATCATTCATTCACTCCACTGGCCCTATTCTCGCCGCTCCCGGCTCTTTACGCGAGCCGCCCAGTTTGGGCATGGAGAATCCCGACGTTTTAGGTAAACTATTTAACCGAGAGGTGCTGGTCATGCCCAAGGTCGTCAACATTGAACCCACGCCCAACCCCGATGCCCTCAAGTTCATCGTCCAGCGGCCGATCCTCCGTTCCGGCACCCGGTCGTTCCGGGATTTCGCCTCGGCGGTGGGCGATCCCCTGGGTTCCAGCATCTTCGCGCTGGGCCCGGTGACTTCGGTGTTCTACATGGACCGGTTCGTCACCGTGAACAAGCAGGCCGACGCCGAATGGACCGGGCTCATCGACCCCATCTGCGAGGCCATCGAGGACCTGCAGATGGAGGCGGCGGACGGCACCGCCCTGCCCGCGGCCGCGGCCCTGGACGACGACGAGAAGCTGAACCGGATCAACGCCCTGCTGGAGGAGCGCATCCGCCCCGGACTGGCCGGGGATGGCGGCGGGCTGGAGATCATCTCCTTTGAAGGGAACACTTTGCAAATCAGCTACCACGGTGCCTGCGGCTCCTGCCCCAGTTCCACCACGGGCACCCTCAGGTACATCGAAAGCATGCTCCAGGAGGAAGTGGATCCGGAGATCCGGGTGATAAGCTATTAGAGGCTTGGGTGGTTCAACGAATGCTTGACAAGGCCGAATTTTCCGTTGCATTGTGCCCCGGAACGGTCATTCATATATCTAAGAATTCATCCCAGCTATTTGGGGGTCCACTGTGGGGTTTGACATCACCCGGCCTGCCAGGGGAGGCCGAATTGCCTGAGACGGTCCTGGGCGACAGCCACATCCAGGTCCTGGGCGCCCTGGGGGCCGCCGGGTTCGCCCGTGCGGAGGACCTTTACGAGTTCGGCCTGGACCTCCTGGTGCGGCACCTGGGGGTGGACCGGGCGATGGTGGCCTCCGTGACCGCCCGGGGCCTGGAAAGCCTGTGGTGCGCCGAGGGCGGGGCCCGGCCCCTGCCCCACGACCCCAACCTGAACTTCTGCGCCCAGGTGGTGCGGGAACCGGCGGCCGCCCTGGTGATCGAGGACGCCGCCGCCGATCCCGCCTGGGCCGACCATCCCGCCTGCCGGACCCTGGGGATCCGGGCCTACCTCGGCGCGGCGCTGCGGTTCTCCGGGAAGCCCATGGGGGTCCTGTCGGTGCAGAGCCGGACCGCCCGCTCCTGGCAGCCGTCCGATGTCGCCCTGGTGAACGTCGTGGCCGCCCTGTTCGGCAAGGCCATGGAGGTGGAGGCGCTGAAGGTGGAACTGGCCCAGGCCAAGGAGGTCCTGGACCTCACCGCCGCCGTGATGGAGGACCACGCCCTGGAGAACCCTCGCACCGGGCTCCCCAGCCGGCGCTACCTGGAGGTCTGGTGCAAGTCGCACCTGCTGCTGGCCCGCCGCCGGCGCGAAGTCATCACCCTGGTCACCTGGATCCAGCCGGCGAAATCCGACCGGGCGCAGACGCTGGCGCGGCTGGCCGGCTCGCTCAGGGGGGTGGACCTGATGGTGGACCTGGGGCGGGACCGGTTCCTGCTGGTGCTGCCCCGGACCCTCCGGGCCGGGGCCGAGACCGTCCTGGAACGGTTCCGGCGGATCCTCGGCCCCAGGCCCATGGGCGCCACCCTGTGGAATCCCCTGCTCAACCCGGACCGCCAGGCCGCCACCCTGCAGCCGGCCATCCGCCGGGCCCAGAGCGCTGATCCGGGCGGCCAGGGCACCGGCGAGGTGGTCTGGACCCTCCTGGAGCCCAGCCGTGAGAACATCCTGGGCGAGACGGACCAATGGTGAGCGACCGGACGGGGACAACCACGAGGGTGCCAATGGACAAGAACTTCAACAATGTGACCCTCGCCGAGGCGGTGCCGGCCGCCGGGACGGTTGCCGCCCCGGACCGGGACACCCTCAAGACCTGGTTCCGGATCATGCACATGGGCCGGGTCCTGGACGACAAGGCGCCCAACTACCTCAAACAGGCCATCGGCTGGTCCTACCATGCCCCCTGCGCCGGCCACGATGGCATCCAGCTGGCCCTGGGCCTCAGCTTCCGGGCCAGCCACGATTTCCTGTTCCCCTACTACCGGGACCTGCTCACCTGCCTGGCCGCGGGCCTCACCCCCCTGGAGATCATCCTCAACGGCATCTCCAAGGCCACTGACGTGGCCGGCGGCGGACGGCACATGTCCAACCACTTCGCCAAGCCCGCCATCAACATCCAGAACGTCTCCAGCTGTACCGGCAACCACACCCTGCACGCCATGGGCCTGGCCCGGGCGGTGAAGAAGTACGGCTCCGACGCCCTGGTGTTCTGCAGCCAGGGCGAGAGCAGCGCCTCCGAGGGCTACGTCTACGAAGCCATCAACGGCGCCAACCTGGAGCGGGTCCCCGTGGTGTTCGTGCTCCAGGACAACGGTTTCGGCATCGCCGTGCCCAAGTCCGACCAGACCGCCAACGTGGACGTGTGCGACAACTTCGCGGGCTTCCTCAACATGAAGATCGTGAAGTGCGACGGCAAGGACCCGGTGGATTCCATGCGGGCCATGAACGAAGCCATCGCCCATCTGCGCTCGGGGGCAGGCCCGGCCATGGTCTACGCCCATTGCGTGCGCATCGGCAGCCACTCCAACAGCGACAAGCACGAGCTCTACCGCTCGCCCGAGGAGCTGGCCGAGGCGCGCCGGCAGGATCCGCTGCCGCGCTTCCGCGGCTACTGCCTGGACCACGGGGTGGCCGAGGCGGAGCTGGCGGAGATCGAGCAGCGCAACCTGGCGGACTACAACGAGGCCTCCGACGCCGCGCTCAAGGCGCCCGATCCGGACCCCGCGGACATCCTCCAGTTCGTGCTGCCGGACCCCTGGGTCCCGGAGCAGTTCCCGGACGGGCTGCCCGCCGGAGCCGGCGCGCCGGTGAGCATGCTCACCGCCATCAACCAGACCCTCAAGGAGGAGTTCCGGCACAACCCCGACACCTACATCTGGGGCCAGGACGTGGCGCACAAGGACAAGGGCGGCATCTTCAACGTGACCAAGGGCATGCAGCAGGAGTTCGGGCGCGAGCGGGTGTTCAACGGGCCCATCGCCGAGGACTTCATCACCGGCACCGCCGACGGCTTCTCCCGTTTCGACCCGAAGATCCGGGTGGTGGTGGAGGGGGCGGAGTTCGCCGACTACTTCTGGCCCGCCGCCGAGGAGCTGATCGAGCTCTCCCACGAGTACTGGAGGACCCGGGGGCAGTACTCCCCCAACATCACCATCCGCCTGGCCAGCGGCGGCTACATCGGCGGGGGGCTGTACCACAGCCAGAACATCGAGGGCTGGCTCACCGGCATACCCGGCATCCGGGTGGTGGTGCCGGCCTTCGCCGACGATGCCGCCGGGCTGCTGCGCACCTGCCTGCGCTCCCGCGGGGTGAACCTGTTCCTGGAACCCAAGTTCCTGTACAACTCCGCCCAGGCCAAGGCCTTCTGCCCGCCCGAGTTCGCGGTCCCCTTCGGCAGGGCCCGGATCCGCCGGGAGGGAAAGCGGCTGACCGTGCTGGCCTACGGCACCCCGGTGCATTTCGCCCTGGACGCCGCGCGCAAGCTGGAGGCCGAAGGGGTGGGCGTCGAGGTGGTGGACCTGCGCAGCCTCAGCCCCCTGGACACCGAGACCATCTTCGCCAGCGTGCGCAAGACCCACCGGGCCCTGGTGGTGCACGAGGACAAGGTGTTCGGCGGCTTCGGCGGCGAGGTGGCCGCCCAGGTCAGCCAGGAGTGCTTCCCCTGGCTGGACGCGCCGGTGGCGCGGGTGGGCTCGGCCTTCACCCCGGTGGGCTTCAACCGGATCCTGGAGCGGGCCATCCTGCCCAACACCGAGAAGGTGCTGGAGGGGATGCGCAAAGTCCTGGCCTTCTGACCCATGGCCGGGGACTACGTGCTGGCCCTGGACCAGGGCACCACCAGCTCCAGGGCCATCCTGTTCGACGCCGCGGGCCAGGCCGTCGGCACCGCCCAGAAGGAGCTTCCCCAGATCTACCCCCGGCCGGGCTGGGTGGAGCACGACCCCATGGAGATCTGGGGCACCCAGAGCGGCGTGGCCCGGGAGGTGCTGGAGAAGACCGGCGTCCGCCCCGGGCAGGTGGCCGCCATCGGCATCACCAACCAGCGGGAGACCACCCTCGTCTGGGACAGGGCCACCGGAAGGCCGGTGCACAACGCCATCGTCTGGCAGTGCCGGCGCACCGCCGGCATCTGCGATGAGCTCAAGGCCCGGGGCCTGGAGCCGTACATCCGCGAAAACACCGGTCTGGTGCCGGACGCCTATTTCTCCGCCACCAAGCTGAAATGGATCCTCGACCAGGTTCCGGGCGCCCGGGAGCGCGCCCGGAACGGCGAACTGCTGTTCGGCACCGTGGACACCTGGCTCATCTGGAACCTCACCCGCGGCCGGGTCCACGTCACCGACTGCTCCAACGCCTCCCGCACCATGCTCTTCAACATCAAGACCCTGGAATGGGACCCCACGCTGCTGGAAGCCATGGCCATTCCGGCCTGCATGCTGCCCGAGGTCAAGCCCTCCAGCTGCGTCTACGGACACGCCGATGCCCAAACCTTCGGTGGCCCCCAGACCTTCGGCGGCGCCGGCATCCCCATCGCCGGCGACGCCGGCGACCAGCAGGCCGCCCTGTTCGGCCAGGCCTGCTTCCGGGAAGGCCTGGCCAAGGCCACCTACGGCACAGGCTGCTTCCTGCTCATGAACACCGGCGCCCGGCGGGTGCCGTCCCGCAACGGCCTGCTGACCACCATCGCCTGGGGCGTGGACGGCCAGGTGGAGTACGCCCTGGAAGGCAGCATCTTCATGGCCGGCGCCGCCGTGCAGTGGCTGCGGGACGAGATGAAGCTCATCGACCACGCCGCCCAGTCGGAGGCGCTGGCCATGGCCGTGGACGACAGCCACGGGGTCTACGTCGTGCCCGCCTTCGTGGGCCTGGGCGCCCCGCACTGGGACATGTACGCCCGCGGCACCATCCTCGGCCTCACCCGCGGCAGCGGACGCGCCCACGTGGTGCGCGCCACCCTGGAAGCCATCGCCTACCAGGTGCGCGACGTGCTCGCGGCCATGGAGGACGACGCCGGGATCCGGCTGCGGTTGCTCAAGGTGGACGGCGGGGCCGTGGCCAACAACTTCCTCATGCAGTTCCAGGCCGACATCCTGGGCGTGCCGGTGGAGCGTCCCGTGGTCACCGAGACCACCGCCATGGGCGCCGCCTTCCTGGCCGGCCTGGCCGTCGGCTTCTGGCGGGACCGCGCCCACATCGCCTCCCAGGGGAACCTGGACCGGACCTTCATCCCGGCCATGGCGGACGGGGAACGGGAGCGGAAATACGCGGGCTGGAAGCGCGCGGTGGCGCGGGCGCTGGCCTGGGAAGACCCGAGATCTTGACGCTATCTTAATGCCTTCCGCCAACTTCTGGACCTTCCCTTGACGGGTTTTCGCGCCATACTGCCGCCCGTGGAGCATGTCTGACGGAGGCCTATGCACCCCCAACTCCGGCCCGCGATCGTGGCTTTCCTCGTCCTCACGGTCCTCACCGGCCTGGGCTATCCGCTCCTGGTGGCGGCCCTGGCATGGGCCGCCTTCCCGGACCAGGCGGGGGGCAGCCTGCTGCGCAAGGACGGGCGGGTGGTGGGCTCGCTGCTGGTGGAGCAGGTGTTCAACGACCCCGGTGATTTCTGGGGCCGGCCCTCGGCCACGGCGGGCGCCGACGGCAAGCCGCTGCCCTGCAACGCCGCCAACAGCGGCGGCGCCAACCTGTGCCCGGGCAGCCCGGAGCTGGCCAGGTTGGTGGCGGAGCGGGCCGCGGCCCTGCGGGCGGCCCACCCCGGCCAGGAGCCGATCCCGGTGGACCTGGTCACCGCCTCCGGCAGCGGGCTGGATCCCCACATCAGCCCGGCCGCCGCGGCCTACCAGGTGTACCGGGTGGCCAAGGCCAGGGGCCTGGACCAGGCCAGGGTCCAGGCCCTGGTGGAGCAGTGCACCGAACGGCCCCAGCTGCGCCTCCTGGGCGAATCCCGGGTCAACGTCCTGCGGCTGAACCTGGCGCTGGACAGCCTCCAGGGGAGATGACCGGATGGCAGTCCTCGACTTCGCCCAGTACGCCCTGTTCCTCCTCCTGGTGCTGCTGGCGACGGTTCCCGCGGGGCGCTACATGGAGCGGATCTTCACCGGCGACGCCGGCCTGCTGGAGCGGATGCTGGGGCCGCTGGAGCGCGGGATCTACCGGCTCATGGGCGTGGATCCCAGGGCCGAGATGGACTGGAGGGCCTACACCTGGGCCTTCACCCTGGCCGGGCTGGCGGGGACCGCGGGGCTGTTCGGGCTGCTCATGCTCCAGCGGATCCTCCCGGGGCCGCCCTCCGACGCCTACCTGTCCACGCCCATGACCTGGGACCTGGCCCTGAACACCGCCGTGAGCTTCGCCACCGGCACCACCTGGCAGGCCTATTCCGGCGAGACCACCCTGCGCCACGGCGTGCAGATGCTTGGGCTCACCACCCAGGGCTTCCTGGCCGGCAGCACTGGACTGGCGCTGGGCATGGCCTTCATCCGCGGCTTCGTCCGGAGCCGGACCCGGCACCTGGGCAACTTCTGGTCCGACTTCATCCGCAGCGTCCTCTACCTGCTGCTGCCCCTGGCGGTGCTGCTGGCGCTGGCGCTGGTGGCGCAGGGAGGGGCAATGGCGTTCCGCGACCACCTGGCGCTGACAACGGTGCGCGGAAACGCCCAGTTGCTGGCCCTGGGCCCGGCGGCGGCCCTGGAGGCCATCAAGAACCTGGGCACCAACGGCGGCGGCTTCTTCGGCGCCAACGGCGACCACCCCCTGGCCAACCCCACGCCCCTTTCCAACTTCCTGGGCATGCTCGCCATCGTGGTGCTGCCCGCAGGCCTCACCCACACCTTCGGGCGCATGACCGGGCGGCGCGACGCCGGCTGGATGCTGTTCGCGGTCATGGCCGTGATCTTCGCCCTGGGCCTGGGCGGCCTGCACTGGGCCGAGGCGGCCCGCTCCCCGGCCCTGCCCGCGTCGGTGGCCCAGGGGCCGAACCTGGAAGGCAAGGAAGTGCGCTTCGGCCTGGCCCAGACAGTGCTGGCCGGCGTCGCCACCTCCAACGGCGCCTGCGGCTCCAGCGCGGCCCAGCCCGAATCCTTCAGCCCCCTGGGCGGCGGCGTGCTGCTGTTCAACATGCTGCTGGGCGAGGTGGCCTTCGGCGGGCTGGGCACCGGCCTGGTGGGCCTGCTGATGGCGGCGGTGGTGGCGGTGTTCCTGGCCGGCCTGATGGTCGGCCGGAGCCCGGAGTACCTGGGCAACGCCATCGGCGCGAGCGAAGTGCGGCTGGCCATCCTCTACGCCCTGGTGATGCCCCTGGCGGTCCTGTCGCTGTCGGCGCTGGCCCTGTGCACCGCCGCCGGCCGGGCCGGCCTCAGCGGCAACCCGGGCATGCGCCAGTTCACCGAGGTGGTCTTCGCCTACGCCTCCTGCGCCGCCAACAACGGCCAGGCCATGGGCGGCCTGTCCGCCAACAGCCCGTTCTGGAACCTCAGCACCGCCGTGGCCATGCTGATGGGCCGCTTCGCCACCGGCGCCCTGGCCTTCGCCCTGGCCGGGGCCCTGGCGGCCCAGCGGCGCCGGCCCCAGGGCCCGGGCTCCATGCCGGCCGGATCCATGGGGTTTGGCTGCATCCTCCTGTTCACGGTGGTGCTGGTGACCGGGCTGAGCTTCCTGCCGGTGCTGGTGCTGGGGCCTGTGGCCGAGCAGGTGACGCTCAAATAGCTCAGTAGGCGGAAAGGTACTTGTCCAGCTCCCAGGGCGTGACCTCCAGCCTGTAGTCCTCCCACTCCAGCCGCTTGGCCGAGATGAACCGGTCGCACAGGTGCGCCCCCAGCGCCTCCCGGATCACCGCGTCCGCCTCCAGCGCCTCGATGGCCTCGTCCAGGGAGCCCGGGAGCACGTTCAGGGACGTGCGCCGTTCGGCTTCGGACAGCATGTACAGGTTCTCTTCGCTGGACTCCGGCACCGGCAGTTCCTTGCGGATGCCGTCCAGGCCCGCGGCCAGCATCACCGTCAGCGCCAAGTACGGATTGCAGCTGGGGTCGGGGCAGCGCAGCTCGATGCGGGTGGACCCGGCCGCATGGGAGCGGGGGATGCGGATGAGCGCGGAGCGGTTGATGCGGCCCCAGCTGATGAACACCGGGGCTTCGTAGCCGCCCAGCCGCTTGTAGGAGTTCACCAGCGGCGCCAGCACCGCGCACATGCCCCGGGCGTGCAGCAGCTGCCCGGCCATGAAACGCTTGGCCAGGGTGGACAGGCCGTGGCTGTCGCCGGGGTCGGAGAAGGCGTTGGAGCCGTTGGCCCGGTAGCAGAGGCTCTGGTGGATGTGCATGCCGCTGCCGGCGATGCCCCGGATGGGCTTGGGCATGAAGGTGGCGTACAGGCCCTGCTGCTGGGCCAGGGTCTTCAGCACGATGCGGAAGGTCACGATGTTGTCGGCGGTCTTCAGGGCGTGGTCGAACCGGAAGTCCATCTCGTGCTGGCCCGGGGCGATCTCATGGTGCATGGCCTCGGCCTCGATGCCGAAATGCGTGAGGGTCTCGGTCATCTGCCGCCACAGGCCCGTGGCCACCATGTTGGTGGGCTGGTCGAAGTAGCTGGCGCTGTCCACCGGCCGGGGCGGGACGAGCGCGCCGTCGGCGCCCGGCTTGAGCAGAAAGAACTCCAGTTCGGGCCCGGCGAAGTAGTTGAAGCCCATCTCCTCCGCCTGCCTCAGGGCGCTGCCCAGCACGGCCCTGGGGTCGCCCAGGAACGGCTGGCCGTCGGGGGTGAACACGTTGCAGATCAGCCGCGCGGTGGCATCGGGGCCGCCCAGCCAGGGCAGCACGGCGAAGGTGGAGAGGTCCGGCACCAGGTGCATGTCGCTTTCGGCGACGCGGGCGAAGCCCTCGATGGAGGAGCCGTCGAACCAGATGCCGTGGTTGAGGGTCGCCGCCAGCTCCGGCACCGGGATGGTCACGTTCTTGACCGCGCCGCCCACATCGGTGAACTGCAGATCCACGAACTGGATCCGGCTTTCCTGGACGCGGGCCAGGATCTGTTCGGGGGTCTGGTGGTTGGGCGGGAGGGTCATTTGTGCAGGGCCTGCAGGCCGAAAGCGATCACGGCAAGGACTAGCAATACCACCAAACCCATCAGCCCCGATACGAAGATCGGCGAACGCCAGAACGGCAGCTTCTGCCGGGGGTCCTCCACCCGCTCCAGGATCGCCGGGTCCACCGTTTCAGGCTGCTCCAGGTCGTGGATCAGGGTGGGCATGTCCGGGCAGCGCAGCTCGGGGTCCCGCTGCATGGCCCGGGCCACCACCGCCGCCAGCGGGGTGGGGATGCCCTTGTCCTCCCGGTCCAGCCGGGGCACGTTGCCCTGCAGGTGCAGGGCCATCACCACCATCTGGTTGTCGCCCTCGAACGGCAGGTGGCCCGAGAGCAGCTCGAAGAGCATGGTGCCCAGGGCGTAGACGTCGGTGCGCATGTCGCCACGGTGCCCCTCGATCTGTTCCGGGGCCATGTAGTCCGGGGTGCCGGCCGCGCCGCTGAGGTTGGCGTAGGTCACCCGGAAGGCCTGCCGGGTGAGGGCCAGCCCGAAATCCAGGATCACCGGGTCGCCTTCCGGCGTGATCAGGATGTTCTCCGGCTTGATGTCCCGGTGGATGATCCCGTGGTCGTGGCAGTGGGCGAGGCCGTCGGCGATCTTCGTCACCAGCGCGATGGCCTCCTCGGCGGGCATGGGCGCCCGGCGCTGGACCAGGTCGCGCATGGATTCGCCGGTGATGAGCCGGGTCACCAGGTAGGGCGTGGCGTTGAACTGGCCGGAACCGACCCCCTTCTGGATGGCCGGGTGGTCGAGGGTGCGCATGACTTCCAGCTCCCGCTGGAAGCGCTCGTACTGGGCCGGATCGCCGATGGAGGCGCGGTTCGGGATCTTGAGCACGACTTCCTTGCCGCTGAGGAAATCATAGGCGCGGTAGATGTCGCTCATGCCGCCCTGGGCGAGATGGGCGCGGATCTGGAAATGGTCGAACTGATCGCCGATCTGGAACATAGGACGGTCTCAGGCCTTACGGAAGGAGGTGCGGATGGATTCCGGTGCTTGCAGTATAAGGGGGATTGGCTTCATCGTCGGAACCACCTCCTGAACAAGCCCGCCACGGTCGACTCCGGCGCGCCGGGCTCCGGGGCGCCGGCCAGGGAACCGAAGCGCAGGGACAGCAGCGAGAGGTTGTCGTCGCTGCCCCCGCGGATGGCAGCGTCCATGACCGCCCGGTTGAAGCCTTCCATGGACGACTCTGCCGCGGCGAAATCGGCGATGTCCCGATCCTCCACGAAGCCCCAGACGCCGTCGGTGCACAGCACGATCCGGTCCCCGGGGCGCACCGGCACCGCGAACACGTCCGGCTGGACGAACAGTTCCAGGCCCAGGCACTTGTCCAGCACGGAGCGCTGCTGGTGGGTCCGCACCTTGTCCGGGGAGAGCAGGCGCAGGCGCACCAGCTCGCCCACCCGGGTGTGGTCCTGGGTCAGGCAGGTGGCCTGCCGGTCCCGCACCAGGTAGGCGCGGCTGTCGCCCACGTGGGCCACGTGCAGGGTGTGCCCGGCCAGGTGCACCGCGGTCAGGGTGGTGCCCATCCGCCCCACCCCCATGCGGATGGCCATCTGGTAGATGCCGAGGTTGGCGTCCTGGACGCCCTGGCAGAGCCGCTGCGCCGGTGTCCCCTGGTGCGCGTAGAAGGCCTTGAACAGGGCCTCCAGCGCGAACGCGCTGGCGATCCCGCCGTGGGCGAACCCGCCCATGCCGTCGGCGACGCCGTACAGGTGACCGTGGCGGACCGTCAGGTCGTCATTCGGGTGGCAGCACCGAACGGCGTCCTGATTGTCCTGCCGAACCTGACCGGTGTCGGTCAGGGCGTGGGCCTCTATTTCGGGTGCCTCATCCGGCATGGGTGGTCGGCAGCAGGGCGCGCTTCTGCGATCGGCTGTTCCACACCAGGTAGACCGCGCTCACCGTGCCCCAGCCCGCGGTCATCCAGAGGGCGAAGCGGGTGGCGTTGGCGGAGACGCCGGGGGTCTTGAGCCCGATCACCACGATGCCCACCAGCAGGGCCAGGTTCCCCAGCAGGCCCAGCAGCGGGACGATGGCGTGCCTGCCGCTGTGGAACTCGCTCTGGCCGGCGAAGGCGACGAAGGTCAGGGCGCAGATCATGCCGTAGAGGATGAAAGTGCCGATGTTGGAGGCCAGGGTGATGCCGGTCAGGGCGGTGACGTTGCAGACCCCCACCGCGCCGAGGATGGCCGAGACGCCCACCAGCAGCCAGACGCCCATGTGCGGGGTGGCGTGCTTCCCGTGCAGGGCCCCCATCACGCTGGGCATCTCCTTGTCCTGGGCCATGGCGAAGCTGATGCGCACGGCGGTGTTCATGGCCGCCAGGGTGGTGCCCAGGACCGCCAGGCCCACGGTGAGGGCCACCACGATCATGAGCATGAAGCCATTGCCGCCGAACATGGAGTCGCCGATCATCCGGATCATGTCCCCCACCGGCGCGCCCGAAGCCGCCACCGCCGCCATTCCGGTGGTCCGGGTGCCGTCGGGCGCCACGTTCACCAGCTTCTCGCACACCGCGTAGTTGGCGGCGAAGTACTCCAGCAGGTAGGCGAACACGCCCTGGATCACCAGGGACAGGATGATGCCGCGGGGAATGTCCTTCTTCGGGTTCTTGGCTTCCCCGGCCAGGGAGGTGGAGGACTCGAAGCCCACCAGGATGAGCATGGCGATGGTGGACTGGAACAGCATCGCCCCCAGGCTGTGCGGGAACACGATGGACATGGCGTGCGGGTGCGCCCACTGGGTGGCGTGCAGCGGATTCTTGATCCGGAACATGATCGCCATGATGCTGAAGCCCACCAGCGACACCAGCTGGATGACGTTGATGACGATGGCGAGGTTGGTGGACCCGGTGATGCCGCGCACCGCGATGAAGCCCACCGCCACCGAGAACAGCACCGCGATCACGATCTGCTGCGGGATGGTGGCATTGATATTGAACTGGCTCAGCAGGTAGGTCACCAGCGTGGCCATCATCGCCACCATGACCCCCGGGTAGACCCAATAGAACAGGTGGGCGGCCCAGCCGGTGCCGAACTTGGCCAGGCGGGCGAAGCGCCGGTGGCCGGCCTGTTCCCGGTCGAGGAAGGCCTTCTCGGCGAAGTAGTAGGAGCCGCCGGCGCCCGCCTCCGGATAGCGCCGCGCCAGTTCCGCGAAGGCCATGGCGGTGAGGAAGGCCACCACCAGGGCGGCCACGATGCCGGTCCACATGTCGGTGTCGCCGCCGGTGTTGGCGGCCTGCACCTGCATGGTGATCCAGAGGAAGGCGCCCGGCGCGATGAGCGCCATGGCGTTCACGGTCACCCCGGTGAGGCCCAAGGTCTTCTTCAGCGCCGGGGTGGAGGTAGGTGGTGGTGTCATGAGATCTCCGTGGAGCGGACGTGGAAGGAAGGGTCGATCACCAGACTAGGAATGGGGCCTAGGCCTTGGCGAAAGGCTTGGATGGTTTCTCCCTTGGCAGGAGCCGTGCCAACACCGTCCATTCCCCCTGAAAACATTTCAAGATATTGAAAATAGTTAAGTTGATAAAGTCCAGGCCATCTCGATGCCATTAATAATGATGACAAAATTGTAGAATCGTTTCAGGAAAAATACATTTTAGTAGGAAACCATCATCCCGTTCGGCCATCGACGCTCGAAGGGAAAGGCCCGTCACTCAGGGATCGCGATCCCTCAGTGACGGGCCGGTCCGGTGGTTTGGGCTACAGGGAAGCCAGGGTGAGCGTGCGCGGCTCGGCCTTGGCGGCGGTCGCCTTGAGGGAGGCCTCGACCTGGCAGGGGGCTTCCCGCTGGATCGGGATCCGGATTTCCTGGCCGGGGTCTTCCTGGGTGGCGCGGGGCACCCACCTGAGCAGTTCACTCCATTCCACGGTTCCCATTGTTCCCTCCCTGTACGTGCGGACGGATTTCATGAGCATGGGCCGTGCCAAGGTTCAGTGAACCGGGAAACTTGAATTAACTGTTAACATGTCTTTGCTTAAAAAAGCATGAAGCTCCTTGGGGGCCTCCCGGGTCTAGACAAAAATGTAATGTCATCTACAACGAGTCACAGTTTTGTAGGATCTCTGGATCCGGTAGCCGCCTCCTGCCCGCTCAGGTCCCGGCGTTGCCCGTGGCGCAAGGAACAATTCGCCGCGGCCGCCGGTCGGGTGCCGTTTTTCCCAGGCCAACCCAGCGCTGGCGCAGCCCCGGCAGAAATTAAACGATCGCTCTGGCGCCAGCTGGTCCGGATGCCGATACTCCATCAAGCAGCGCGGGTCAGCAGCCGGGACCGAGGCGCTCACGTCACTTCCCTTGAGGAGGATCCATGCATGTCTGGCCGCGTCTGCTTTTGGCCCTCAGCATCCCTTTGGCGATGGCTGGGGGCCAGTGGGGCCCGGAGGGTCGCGACGAAGGCTTGCTCACCCTTGCCAAGGTGGTCACCGTCCTGGTCCCGGCCAAGGTCGCGGGTCCGGAGCTGGAGGGCTACCGCCGGGCGGCCGAGCATGGGGAGGCGGCCGCGCAGACCCTGCTGGGTTCCATGTATTTCCTGGGCGAGGGCCTGCCCGCCGACCTTCACGCTGCCCTGGGCTGGTACCGCAAGGCCGCGGAGCAGGGCAATCCCAAGGCCCAGACCATCATGGGGCTGATGTGCGAAGCCGGCGAGGGGCTGGCCAAAGATCCCCTGGAGGCCGCGCGGTGGTTCCGCCTGGCCGCCGAGCAGGGGGATATGGACGCCCAGGCCAGGCTGGGGCAGGATTACTACCGGGGCGAAGGCCTGGCCAGGAACCTGGCTGAAGCCAGGAACTGGCTGCGCAAGGCCGCGGACCAGGGCGACGCCGAATCCCAGGCCAGGCTTGGGGCCATGTGCTTCCTGGGGGAGGGCCTGCCCAGGGATACCCCCGAGGCCCTGAAGTGGCTGCGCCTGGCCTCGGCCCAGGGCAGCGCCGGCGCCCAGGGCTGCCTGGGGATGATGTACGCCCTGGGCGACGGCGTGCCCCGGGACACAGTGGAGGCCTACGCCCTGCTGCTCAGGGCCGGCGCCGGGGGCAACGAGCAGGCCGGCCGGACCGCCCAGCTGGTCAAGGGCGGCCTCACCGCGGCCCAGATCGAGGAAGCCAGGGTCAAGGCTGAGCAAAGCCTTCGCTTCTGATCCCGTACTTGCGCACCTTGTAGTTGAAGATCCGTTCCGTGGTCTGCAGCAGCCGCGCCGCCCGGGCCCGGTTGCCGCGGGCCGACTTGAGGGCGTCCTGCAGCAGGTCCCGCTCGAAGGCCGCCACCGCCTCTTCGAACGGCGTGGCCAGGAAGGTGCCGGAGGCTTCGGCGGTCTGCAGGGTGGGGGGCAGGTGATGGGCGTGGATGACCCCGCCTTCGCACACCAGCACCGCCCGCTCCATGCAGTTCTCCAGCTCGCGCACGTTGCCGGGCCAGTGGTAGGCCATGAGCATGTCGATGGCGGAATTCGATATCCGGCGCACGTCCTTGCCGTGGGCGACGGTGTACTTCTCCACGAAGTGGTCGGCCAGGAGCAGGATGTCGGTCTTGCGCTCGCGCAGGGGCGGCAGGAAGATCTCGAACACGTTGAACCGGTAGTACAGGTCCTCCCGGAAGGTCTTGTCCAGGATGGCCGCCTCCAGGTCCCGGTGGGTGGCCGCCACCACCCGCACGTCCACCTTCATGGGCGTGCCGCCGCCCAGGCGCTCGAACTCCCGCTCCTGCAGCACCCTCAGCAGCTTGACCTGGGTGGCCAGGGACAGTTCGCCGATCTCGTCCAGGAACAGGGTGCCGCCGTGGGCCAGCTCGAACCGGCCCTGGCGGGCCTGGCGGGCGTCGGTGTAGGCGCCGGCCTCCACCCCGAACAGCTCGGATTCGATGAGGGTCTCCGGCAGGGCGCCGCAGCTCACCTTGATGAAGGGCTTCTCGGCCCGGGGCGAATTGTAGTGGATGGCCCGGGCCACCAGCTCCTTGCCGGTGCCCGATTCGCCGCGGATCAGCACGGTGGTGTTGGCCGGGGCCGCCTGGGCCACCTGCTCGAACACCTGGCCCATGGCGTGGCTGTTGCCGACCAGGTTGCGCAGCTCGTAGCGCTCCCGCAGCTCGTGCCGCAGCAGCTGGTTCTCCTCCAGCAGGCGCTGCCGGTCCGCGGCCACCAGCTGCGCCACTTTCATGGCCAGCCCCACCATGGAGGCGGCGATCTGCAGCAGCTTGGTGTCCCGGGGGATGTCCCGGTCCTGCTGGTAGGGCAGCACCAGGGC
This sequence comes from Holophagaceae bacterium, assembly GCA_003165415.1. Lineage (GTDB taxonomy): Bacteria > Acidobacteriota > Holophagae > Holophagales > Holophagaceae > Mesoterricola. The sequence continues at coordinate 9,255 of PLUC01000259.1, read as the reverse complement.
CAGGGTGCCGGAAGGGCGGCCGTCCAGGAACAGGGGCAGGCAGAGGAAGGACAGCTCCTGGCCCGCCTTGCGCCGGCTGCGGCGAACCCGGGTGCGGTCCAGGAACAGCGGCTCCTCGCCGACCTTGGGCACCACGATGGCCTTGCCGCTCTGGAACACCCGGCCGGTGATGCCTTCGCCCGGGCGGTAGCGCACGCCCTCGGCCGTGGCCTTGGGCAGGCCGAACGACGCCTCGATCACCAGGGCGCCGGTGCCCGCGTCCAGGAGGGTGATGACCCCGCCCGGGGCGCCGAAGGCCTCCGCCAGGATCTCCAGGACCCGGGGCAGGGCGGCGCGGATATCCCGGGCGGCCAGGGCGTGGCATACCTCCAGGAGTGCGGAGAGCAGGAGGGGATCGTTCACGGTGGCCATGATTTCGATGGTATTACATAAATGTATGTTTTTCGGGATTCGGCAACAAATTTGTCAAATATTAATATGGCTGGATCTGTTCCCTGAAACTGAATTGATTGAGTCTATTGGATTTATTAATTGAGCTATTGCCCCTGGTTGGGGGGATGATGGAAGCTCGTCGACCCTGGGAGGGGGCTTTATGCAGTGGAATCCAGGCGGATGCATCTTCGGGGAGCATGACAACCGGGAACGGGACGCCTGCGGGGTCGGCTTCGTGGCGTCCCGCACCGGCACCAGCTCCCACGCCATTCTCCAGGAGGCCATCACCGCGCTGGGCTGCATGGAGCACCGCGGCGCCTGCGGCGCCGACCAGCTCACCGGCGACGGTACCGGGGTGATGACCGACATTCCGTTCGAGCTGCTGGGCCACCGCCGGGGCGAGGTGGCCGTGGCCACCCTGTTCATGCCCAGGGATTCCCTGCGCAGGCAGAAGTCGCTGGGGGTGTTCACCGCCACCCTGGCCTTCCACGGCCTGGAAGTGATCGGCTTCCGCGAGATCCCGGTGGATCCCTCGGTGCTGGGCGAAGAGGCCGTGCTGTCCCGGCCGGCCATGGTCCACGCCATCATCCGCCGCCCCGCCCATTGCCGCACGGACCAGTCCTTCGACCGCCTGCTCTACATGGTCAAGCAGGAGATCCGCACCAAGCAGGCGGAGCAGGGCATCAACAAGGAGTTCTTCTTCACTTCCCTGTCGGGCCGCACCATCGTCTACAAGGCCCTGACCATGGCCGAGGTGCTGCACAAGTTCTACCTGGACCTGCAGAACCCAGCCTTTTCCACCCGCTTCGCCATGTTCCACCGGCGCTTTTCCACCAACACACGCACCTCCTGGGACAAGGCCCAGCCGTTCCGGCTCATCGCCCACAACGGCGAGATCAACACCATCGCCGGCAACCGCTCCTGGGCCCATTCCCGGGAGCGGTCCATGGGCCTGATGCGGGACCAGATCCTCACCCGCACCGGCATCAGCGATTCCGGCAGCCTCAACGAGATGGTGGAGGCCCTCTGCTACCGCAGCGCCATCCCCCACATCGAAGATATTCTGGCGATCATGATGCCGCCGGCCCAGGGACTCTCGGAGTTCTACAAGTTCTGGAGCCGGGCCATGGAGCCCTGGGACGGGCCGGCCATCATCATGTATTCCGACGGCAACACCGTGGGCGCGCGGCTGGACCGGCACGGCTTCCGGCCCTCCCGCTGGGCGGCCACCGAGGACACGTTCTACCTCTGCTCGGAGGCCGGGGCCTTCCACATCGACGAGGGCCGGATCCTGCGCAAGGGCACCCTGCACGCCGGCACCGGGGTGATGGTGGACCTGGACAGCGGGCACTTCCATTTCCGGGACGCCAGTGGCTCCCGGGAGAACCGCGACGCCCGGTTCGACCCGCGCACGGTGCCCATGCGCTCGCTGCCGGCGGAGGATGAAACGCCGGTGGGCATCTATCAGCGCAACCTGTTCTCGCTCACCGAGGAGGAACAGGAGAAGCTGCTGTTCCCCATGATCGCCGAAGGCAAGGAGCCCATCGGCTCCATGGGCGACACCGCCCGGCCCAACGTATTCTCCCTGCAGCCCAGGCCGTTCTTCGACTACTTCTACCAGAACTTCGCCCAGGTCACCAATCCGCCCCTGGACTACCTGCGCGAGGAGAACGTCACCGACCTGTGCGTGTTCCTGGGCCGCAAGCCCAACATCTTCTTCCCCAAGGACCTGCTGCCGCTGGAGCCGGCCATCGAGTGCCCGGTGCCGGTGCTCACCCTGGGCGAGATGCGCTTCCTGGAGGACCTGGGCCGCAAGCGCGCCTCGGAATCCCACATCCTGCCCCAGACCTTCGCCATGACCTTCCGTCGCGCCGACGGCCCCGGCGGCTTCCGGCCGGCGGTGGAGCGGCTGGTGGCCGAGGTGCTGAAGGCGGTGGAGCAGAAGTGCACCGTGGTCATCCTCAGCGACCGGGACGCGGACCACGAGCACCCGCCCATCCCCGGGCTGATCGCCCTGCGCGCGGTGGTGCACGCGCTCAACCACTCCGGCCTGCGCCTGAACGCCTCCATCGTCATGGACACCGGCGAGGTGCGCACGCCGCACCACCTGGCCGCCCTGCTGAGCTTCGGCGCCTCGGCGGTGTGCCCCTACCTGGCCCTGCGCATCGCCCGCACCGACCCGCACCGCCTGCTGGGCGCCCTGGGCCCCGACGAGCGGGAACAGAACTACGTCAAGGCCCTGGTCTCGGGCCTGCTCAAGATCATGTCCAAGAGCGGCATCTCGGTGCTTCAGAGCTACATCAGCGCCAAGCTGTTCACCGCCATCGGCCTGGGCGACGAGCTGATGGAGAACTTCTTCCCCGGCGACGCCAGCCCCATCGGCGGCATCGGCTACCACGAGCTGGCCGAGGACGTGCTGCGCAAGACCGGGTTCGCCGTGCTGCCCGAGTGGCGGTCAAAGCTGCGCAACACCCACCAGTTCCGGGAACCGCCCAAGGGCGTCGAAGGGGAAGGGCACGCCATGACCTCGGCCCGGGCCAGGGTGGTGCACCGCATGGTCCGGGAGGACCTGCCTGAGGCCGAGTCCGCGGCACTGTACCAGGAGTTCCTGAGCCACGGCGACCTGGCGGAGCCCATCAGCGTGCGCCACCTGTTCGACCTCAAGCCCGCGGTCGCAGCCCTGGTCCTGGACCAGGTGGAGCCGATCGAGGCGATCCTGGCGACGTTCGGCGCCGGGGCCATGTCCTTCGGCGCGGTGAGCGCCGAGTCCCAGCGCGACCTGATCATGGCCATGCGCGAGGTAGGCGGGCGCAGCAACAGCGGGGAAGGGGGCGAGAACCCCTTCTACTATTCCGATGGGATCACCGCCACCACCAAGCAGGTGGCCTCGGCCCGGTTCGGGGTCACCGCCGAGTACCTGGTCACCGGCCAGGAACTGCAGATCAAGGTGGCCCAGGGTGCCAAGCCCGGCGAAGGCGGCCAGCTCATGAAGGTCAAGGTGAACGAAGAGATCGCCCGGGCCCGCTTCTCCCTGCCCGGAGTGGACCTGATCTCGCCGCCGCCCCTGCACGACATCTACAGCATCGAGGACCTGAAGGAGCTGATCTACGAGCTCCGGCAGGTGCACCCCGCCGCCGAGATCAGCGTGAAGCTGGTCTCGGGCACCGGCCTGGGGCCGATCTCCGTGGGTGTGGTCAAGGCCGGCGCGGACATCCTCTACATCGCCGGCGGCGACGGCGGCACCGGCGCCGCCACCCTGGGCTCCATGAAGCATGCCGGCCTGCCCTTCGAGTTCGGCCTGGCCGAAGCCCACCGCACCCTGGTGGAGAACGGCCTGCGCTCGAGCGTCCAACTGCGGGCCGACGGCGGCCTGCTCACCGGCCACGACATCGTGGTGGCGGCCCTGCTGGGGGCGCAGGGCTTCGACTTCGGCAAGCTCCTGCTGGTGGCCGAAGGCTGCATCATGGCGCGCATCTGCGAAAAGAACACCTGCCCGGCCGGCATCGCCACCCACGACCCCAAGTTCAAGCTCCGCTACCAGGGCAGCCATGGGCACATCGTCCGGCTGCTGCGCCTGCTGGCGGAAGACGTGCGCAGGCACCTGGCCAGGCTCGGCTTCCGCTCCCTGGCGGAGCTCACCGGGCGCACCGACCTGCTGCTGCCGGCGGCCAGGCACGTGGAATACCTGAGCCAGCGCAAGCTGCACCTGAGGCGGTTCCTGGCCGAGGCCAGCGGCTACGACGGCCACCCGCTCATGCGGCCGCCCGCGGGCATCGCGCCCCTGAACCAGCGCATCCTGGAGGAAACCCGGCCCGCCCTGGAAGCCCAGACGGATTTCGAAGGCGCCTACCCCATCGCTACCACCGACCGGGCCACCCTGGCCACCCTGTCCGGCGTCCTGGCCCTGCGCCACAGCGCCGGGCGCCAGCATGCCGGCGCCGGCTACCGGGGCAGCCTCAAGTTCACCTTCCAGGGCAGCGCGGGGCAGGGGTTCGGCGTGTTCCTGGTGGACGGGATCCGCGCCACCCTGTTCGGCGAGGCCAACGATTCCGTGGCCAAGGGCATGTCCGGCGGGCGGATCGTGGTGCGGCCGCCGCTGGCGGCCCGGTTCCTCCCCGAGGAGAACGCCATCATCGGCAACTGCGCCCTGTACGGCGCCACCGGCGGCACCCTGTACATCCACGGCCAGGCCGGAGACCGCTTCGCCGTGCGCAACAGCGGCGCCACCGCCTTGGTGGAGGGAGCCGGCCTGCACGCCTGCGAGTACATGACCCGGGGCACCGTCCTGTTCCTGGGCGCCGTCTCCCACAACGCCGGGGCCGGCATGACCGGCGGGAAGTTCTTCATGGAGCGCCGGCACGACAGCTTCGTGAACCGGAACTACGTGCAGGCCGTGCCCCTGGACGCGGCCGACGGCGAAGAACTGCGGACCCTGCTCGCGGACTACCAGGCCGCCACCGGCAGCCGTACCGCCCTGGCCCTGCTGGCGGACTGGGAGACCACCCTGAAGGTGTTCGCCAAGTACGTCCCGTGCTCGGTGGCCGCCGCCCTCCTGGCCGCCCCGGCCGAAGGGGGGGATCACGGCTCCCTTGAATTTCATCGCACCCACGCTTGACATGGGTTAGGAAAAAACTACATTCAGGCTACCGTCTGGTCGATCCGGTTTAGGTAGAGGGTAGCAGGGGCGGCCCCCACGCTCCCCTCCGCTTCTGGCGTCCGGGGCCACGGGGAGAGGACCCGCATGCCCATCCCAGTTCAAGGGACCCCCGCCGATTCCGGACCCGCTGTCGAGGTCCGGCCCTTCACCTTCGAACTGCCCCCGCTGGAGCTCCGGATCCTGGCCCCCCCCTCCTCCGCCCGCCGGGATCCGCGCACCCTGTTCGGCGGGGTCTTTGTCGTCTTCATCCTGACGTGTTTCGCCTCGCCCTTCCTGAGGGAGATTCCGGCCGCCGGTCCCGCCGGGGGCGCCGCGGCCGGGATCCCTTCCGCCCGTGACATCCCCCCCGCCCTGCGCCCCACCTACGACCGCGCCGTCAACGGCGATGCGGCCGCCATGCGCATGCTGGGCAGCATGTACTGCAAGGGCCTGAGCGTCCCCCGGGATTCACAGGAAGGCATCCACTGGTACCGCCTGGCCGCGTCCGCCGGGAGCGCCGAGGCGGTGAGGGACCTGGAACAGCTCGGGCTGCCGCTGGCGAACTAGGGTACCCCGCTCAATGATCGTCCTCCTCCGCGGCCAGTTCCGGAAACTGGCGCCGGATCAGGGCGTGGAGCGAATCGGCATCCCGGAGCAGAGCCGCGGAGCTGATTTCCCTGGCCGTGGTGCGGAGCTGGCACTCCAATTGTTCGGCGAAGGCGAGCGGAAGGCTGAGGCGCGGTTCCAGCAGCAGGGACATGGGCGGACCTCCCGGGTGGTATGCCCATCATAGCCACACCGGTTCAAGGTTCGGAGGGGTTGCCTTTCCGCGCCGCCACCGCCGGGCGGCCCACAGGAATGACCAGGACGCTGGCCCGGGTCCGGTGGCGGAGGGCTTCCACGGTGGTGCCGTGGATCATGTCGGCGAAGCCGCGGTGGCCGTGGCCGCCGAGGATCACCAGCTCCACGCCAGCCTCGTTGGCGAGCCGGGCCAGTTCGGGGGCCGGATCCCCGGCTCCCAGGCTGGTCTCCACCTGGTAGCCCAGGCCCCTCAGGGCCACGGCGTAGGACTCGATCCAGGACTGGTCATTGCCCATTTCCAGGTCCGCCGCGTTCAGTCCGAACACCCGGGCCGAAGGGCTTTCCACCACGTGGAGCAGGGTCAGGGCCGGTCGCGCCGGCCCCAGGAAGCGCAGGGCGGCCTCGATCAGGCGCACCTCGTTGCCGGAGAAATCCAGCGCCAGGGCGACTTTCCGCAAAGGCGCCGGTTCCGGCTGGACGATCACCGGCACCGGCACCGCGCCATGGATCGCCGCGCCGGCCCTGGCCCGGCGCACCGCCATCCGCGCCAGCCACGGCTCGAAGGTGATCCAGAGCAGGAGCGCCCCGATTCCGGCCAGCGCCGGGAACAGCAGCACTTCGATCCAGAGGCCCCGGGGCCCCGGGGCGGCGAGCCAATCCCGAAACGTGTCGGCCACCAGCTTGGCGTTCAGGGCGAGGATGACGGCCGCCACCAGCCAGGCTCCGGCGCGGAGCCAGGGACCGATGGCGAACTGCCCCATCTTCCGCCGGTCCGACACGAAATGGATCAGGGGGATCATGGCGAAGGGGAGCTGGAGCGACAGCACCACCTGGCTGAGCACCAGCAGCCCGCCGGTGGCCCGGTCCCCGAACCAGAAGATAGTGGCCGCGGCGGGCACCACCGCGAGCAGCCGGGTGATCATCCGCCGGAGCCAGGGTCGGATCCGGATGTCCAGGTAGCCCTCCATGACGATCTGGCCGGCCAGGGTGCCGGTGATGGTGGAACTCTGCCCGGCGGCCAGCAGGCCCACCGCGAATGCCACCGGCGCGATGGCGGCCCCGACGATGGGCTCCAGCAGCCGGTGGGCATCCTGGATCTCGGCCACGTCGCGGTGGCCGTGGCTGTAGAAGACGGTCGCCGCCAGCACCAGGATCGCCACGTTGACCAGGAACGCCAGGTTGAGCGCCACGGTGGAATCCAGCGTGTTCAGCCGGATCGCCTGGCGGATCCCGCCCTTCGGGCCGTAGTTGCGGGTCTGCACCAGGGCGGAATGGAGGTAGAGGTTGTGCGGCATCACGGTGGCGCCGATGATGCCGATGGCGATGTAGAGGGCGTCGGCGTCGGGAAGCGCCGGGAGGAACCCGCGTATGAGCGGCCCCGCGGCGGGCGGGGCCAGGAACAGCTCCACCACGAAGGCCAGGCCCACGGTGGCCACCAGGCTGAGGATCACGGCCTCCAGCTTGCGGATGCCGAACTGGGTGAGCAGCAGCAGGATCAGCACGTCGAAGGTGGTGACGAGCACCCCCGCGATGAGCGGGAGGCCGAACAGCAGGTTAAGGGCGATGGCCGAGCCGATCACCTCGGCCA
>PLUC01000259.1:0-1758 GCA_003165415.1 Holophagaceae bacterium | reverse complement strand
TGCCGGGGTCCATGTAGCCCACCGACACCAGCAGCGCGGGGCCCGCCACCGCCAGCCACTGGCGCCAGCCCGGCCCGGAGGCGGGAACCTGCACCGAGGCCTGGCCGTCGGTGAGCGACGTCCCGCCGGGGAGGGGCGGCGGGTCCGGGGTGGGGTGGCTCGACGGGGCGGGGGGCATGGTTGCTACGAGGTAATGTAGCCCAGAATCATCTTCCCAGATAGCGCACAGCTTCCGGCGCCACCATGGGGAGGATCACAGCTCCGGCCGCAGCGCAATCTGCACCTGGCCGTCCATCAGGGCCACCAGGCTGAGCCGGTCGTCCTGCACCTGGATCTGGCCCAGGGTGAACCCGTTGATCGTCCCGCTCATGGCCAGGCCGGGGGTGAGCTGCCGGTTGAGGCCCGTCTGGGCCTGGGCTTTCAGGTCCTGGAAGCTCTTGTCCATGAACCAGTCGCATTTCTCGCTGAGGGTCCGGCGCAGGGAACTGCGGAACAGCCATTCCCCCAGGCGGGTGATCCAGCTCTGGCTTTCCAGGGTGTAGTCCAGTCCGTCCAGGCGGATGCTGCCGCTCTGCTCATCGAAGCGCGGATGCCCGGTGAGGGTGAGCTTGCCGTCCAGCCGGCCCTTGAGGCCGATCTCCAGCAGCACGTTGCCGCCGCTGCCGCGCACGGCCACGCTCTGCACCGCGAACGTCCCCTTGTCGGTCTCGAAGACCTGGCCCACCATCTGCCGGGCCAGCTGGGCGGTGGCCTGGTCGAAGGCCAGATCCGCCTCCACCCGGAGCTGGAACCCGGGCTGGATGGGGGCGGGGGAGAGGTCCAGGGGGGGCAGGGGCCGATACGGCACCAGCGGGGGATCCCCCAGGGTGAGGATGGGGCGGATCTGGATTTCGGGGGTGATGGTCAGGGCGCTGCCTTCGCTGCGCCAGGGGGACAGGCGCACCCGTTCCGGGTTCAGCAGCAGGTTCACCCCCGGGCTCAGCGCCACCGGCTGCTGGGCCTGGAGCCAGGCGTTCTCCACCTTGGCCCGGAGCAGGGTGGAGTCGCGCATCTGCTGCTCCATGCCCCTGGCCGCCTTGACCAGGGAATCCTTCATGCCGGCCAGCACCTTGTCGGTGATGTCGTAGCCCAGCAGGGTCACCTGGCAGGGATCGAGCTGCTCGGGTTCCTCCGGGGTGAGCCGGAGGTCGAGGCCCCAGTCGGGGGTCAGGCCCACTTCCGCCTGCAGGCCCAGCCGGGCCCGCCGGAAGCTCTCCGGGGCCACGCCGCAGGAGGCCATGCCCTGGACCCAGCCCTTCATCCTCAGGCCCACCTGCAGCCAGTAGTTGACGGTGGTGCGCAGCACCAGGCGGTTGCCGGTGATGGAGCAGTCCAGCGGGTCCCGGTAGAGGTTGAAGCGGTAGGTGGCGCCGCCCAGGGCCGGTCCCGGCAGGTTGGTCCAGGTTTCCACTCCCGGGGGTACCCGGGGGGTGGCCCGCTCGGCCGCGGCGAACAACGCGGCCAGATCCACCACCACCGGGGCCGCGATGAACGACGGCGGGGTGTCCGGGGGACTGGAGAGCAGCGGGAAGGTGGAAAGGGCGAACAGCAGCGGGCGCCAATGCATGAATCAAGTATCACAGGCGCCCGCCCGTTCGCAAAACCCCAGGCCGTTGTCTAAAATTGACCTGAACAGGCCCTAGGAGGGTGACCAAGTAATGGTCCGGGTCCCTCCATTTCGCCCTGGTCGTTGTCTCTGAACGCATTCGCGTTCAGAGA
>PLUC01000018.1 GCA_003165415.1 Holophagaceae bacterium | reverse complement strand
CGTTTCTGGGAAGCGTCCAAGCCCGCTACGTCTGCTCCAGTCATGGCGCCCTGAAGGGTGAAACTGGGCCCCAGACTGAGAAGGCGGATCTGCCGGGGGGTTTCCTGGACCTCCAGGATTCCCACGTCTCGGAGAACCGCAAGTTCCACTACCCGTTGTTCCACTGTCCGGAGCGGGGGCGGGCACGGGAACTCCTGCTTCTGTTCCACGGGCTCAACGAGAAGGACTGGCACAAGTATCTGCCCTGGGCCCATCAGCTGGCGCTGACCACCGGCAAGGCTGTGCTGCTTTTCCCCATCGCCTTCCACATGAACCGGGCGCTCCCGGAATGGAGCGACCATCGGCTCATGCACCGGGTCTGCGAGCAGCGCAGGAAGGTCTGGCCTGAGGTGGTCGGGGCATCTTTGTCCAACGTGGCCTTCAGCACCCGGCTGCACGCCCGGCCCCAGCGCTTCATCTGGTCGGGGCTGCAGACTTACTGCGATGTGGTCCAACTGCTGCAGGAAATCCGCGCCGACCAGCATCCCCTGATCGCCCCCAGAGCCACAGTGGACATCCTGGCCTATTCCGTCGGCTGCCTGCTGGCCCAGGTCCTCATGATGGCCGATCCTGAAGGCCTGTTCGAGCGCTCACGCCTGTGCATGTTCTGCGGGGGCGCCGTATTCAACCGGATGTCGCCGGTCTCCAAGTTCATCCTCGACAGCGAGGCCAATGTCGCCCTCTATTCCTACGTGGTGGAGCACCTGGAGAGCCACCTGCGGCACGACCCCAGACTCCGGCACTATTTGAGCGGGGATCATCCTGAAGGAACGCGCTTCCGCAGCATGCTGAACTATGGGGTACTGCGGAAGGAGCGCGAAGCCAAGTTCCGGGAACTCTCCCCGCGCCTCTTGGCGGTGGCCCTGGAGCAGGACACGGTCATTCCGCCGTACGAAGTGATCAACGCCCTGCAGGGCTCGGGCCGGGACCTCCCGGTGCGGGTGGAGCACCTCGATTTCCCGTACGAGTACCTGCACGAGGATCCCTTCCCGGCCCAGGAGGCCCTGCGAGCACCGGTGGACCGGTCCTTCCGACAAGTGTTCAGCCTGATCGCGGAGTTCTACCGCGCATGAGCGGCGCCAGTGCTTGCCAAGGGTGAGTTCCATTCAAATGGCGCTTTCGACGTTTCGATCGGGGCCGTAATACTGGATGCGCTCGGCCAGGATGGTCACAGGCACACCACTGACGAGGTATTTCACCCGGCCAGTTCCGTCCATGGGCATCGGAGGAATCAGGGGCTGGGTCTCTTGGGGGTTCACCTCAACCGGATCGTCTGGAGGGACAACCGGGTCGCTCTCGCAGGGCTGGTAGATGACCGTTTCTGCCGCACCATGGGATGGGTCCTTGCGAAACCAGGAAATGGGCATCAATGAGTTTTGCAAGTTCCAAGCGAGGTTTGAAATTTCAACCCATACTATTTATTAGTGGTGACCCTTCATGCCTCCAAAAAAAACTTTCCCGCCAGCATCGTTGCTAATCTTCCCAACCTTTGGAATCCGTAGGATGTTCGGAACATCATCGACCGGAAGCAAGCCGAGACCACAGTGATGGAGAGCGAAGCCAAATTCCGCTCCTTCGTGGAGAACGCCCCAGATGGGATCTTTTTAACGGATAGGGACCAGAATTACCAGTTGGTGAACCCAGCTGCCTGCGCCATGACAGGTTATACGGCCGAAGAGTTCGCTCACATGAACATCCGCGATCTGGTACCTGTTGAAGGCATGGTAGAAGCCAAGGCTGTCCACGATCGGGTGGTGGAGGATGGCCGGGTGTCCCTGGAACTTCGATTGAGACGGAAGGACGGGTCCATCTTCTGGGCCGCCCTTGATGCTGTGAAGATCGATGAAGATCACCTCCTGGCCTTTTGCAAGGACATCACTGAGCGCAAGCAGGGCGAGGAAGCACTGAAAGAAAGTACAGCCCACCTTCATACCTTGGTCAACACCATTCCCGACCTTGTTTGGCTCAAGGATCCCCAAGGCATTTACTTGGCCTGCAACCTCCGTTTTCAAAAATACTTCGGAGCCAAGGAACAGGAAATCATCGGCAAGACCGACTATGACTTCGTGGACGAGGGCCTAGCCAAATTTTTCAGGGAGACAGACCGGATTGCAGTGACGGCGGGGAAACCGACCAGCAACGAGGAGCGGGTCACCTTCGCCTGTGATGGGCACCAGGAAGACCTGGAAACCATCAAGACCCCCATCTTCGATAGTGATGGCAGGCTCTCCAGCATCCTCGGCATCGGACGGAATATCACTGAGCGCAAGCAGGCAGAGCAGGCGCTTCTAGCCTCGGAAGAGAAGTTCTCCATGGTCTACCACCTGAGTCCGGACGCTATCGACCTCACCCACCTGGAAACCGGAGTCCAGGTGGAAGCCAACCAGAGTTACCTGAAAATGTTCGGTTATACCCGTGAGGAACTTATCGGCCATTCCACGCTACCGGGAGATTTGGGCATCTGGGTGAACAAGGAGGATCGTGAACGGCTCATTGTCAGTATAAAGGAGCATGGCGAGGAACGTGAATTTGAGACACTCTTGCACCGAAAGGACGGAAGCATCCTCAACGTCCACATCTCGTCATCATTGCTTGAAATCCGGGGAGAACGTTACAACCTTTCCATCTGCCGCGATATTTCGGAGCGCAAGAAAGCTGAGGAGGCATTACGGGAAGCATACCAATTAAATGAGCAAGTCCTCCACTGCGCCCAGGAAGGGATCATCGTCTATGGTCCCGATTTGCATTACCAGATATGGAACCCATACATGGAAAAGTTATCCGGGACTACCGCCAGCGAGTTGAAGGGCAGGCATCCATTGGAAGTGTACCCTTTTTTGCGGGAAATAGGCGTCATGGGACGCTTGGAATTGGCACTTGCCGGAGTAACTGTTGACCCCATAGATTACCCGTACCAGTTTCCAAAGACCGGGAAATCGGGCTGGGGCATTGATGCCACTGCTCCTTTGCGCAATGCCAAGGGGGAAATCATCGGGGTGATCCGGACCATCCGAGAAGTCACCGAGCGCAAGCAGGCAGAGCAGGCATTGAAAGAAAGCGAATACTTCTTCAGGGAATCACAACGAGCGGCAGGCATCGGTTCCTACAAGGCTGATCTAACTAACAATACATGGAAAACATCTGAATTCCTGGAAGAAATTTTTGGAATCGATGATAGTTACCCCCGCAACATTCAAAGTTGGATGGACCTTATTCACCCCACTGACAAGGCAATGATGGATCGATATTTAAAAGAAGAAGTCATTGCTGGGAGGAAACCTTTTTCAAAGGAATATAGGATCATTCACAAAAAGGACAATGAAACAAAGTGGGTGAATGGGCTGGGTGAAATCAAGTTGGATAATAATATCCTATCTTTGATCGGAACTATTCAGGACATTACTGAGCGTAAAAAGACGGAAGAAGAAAAGGCAAAACTCGAAGCCCAGCTTCAACAGGCCCAGAAAATGGAAAGCCTGGGCATCCTAGTGGCAGGTGTTGCCCACAACATCAACAATGTTCTGGCCATCATTATGGGCACTGCCTCATTTCGCGAACAAAGCGTGATTGAACCTTCAGACCTGAAAGCCTACAAGACCATTGGCAACGCGTGCAAGCGCGGGAGAGATGTCGTAAGGTCTCTCATGCAATTCGCCCGGCCCTCCTTCTCAAACCAGGCCCCCATCGAATTACACGCGCTCATCAAGGAGGTATGTATCCTCCTGGAAAACACCACAAGTAATCGTATCAAGATAATCCAAACATTCTCTAAAGAACCTTCCTGGATCAGTGGGGACGCCGGGACGATCAACCACGCCCTTTTGAACCTTTGCCTCAATTCGGTGGATGCAATGCCCAACGGAGGAACACTTTCATTGCGGACTACCATTCCTGAGAATGAATGGGTGGAAGTTTCCGTTGAGGATAACGGCACCGGTATAGCCCCTGAGGTTCTCGTCCAAGTAATGGAACCCTTTTATACCACCAAGGGAATGGGGAAAGGCACCGGGCTTGGCTTGAGCATGACCTATGGAGTGATCAAGGCCCACGGGGGTTCTATCGACATTGCAAGCCAACCCGGCCAGGGAACCATCGTGAAGCTTCGATTCCCACGGATCCCTGCTCCAGTTGAGAGCGAACCCGAATTCGCCAACGCTCCTGCGCCGTCCCTGGGGTCCATGAAGGTGTTCCTGGTGGACGATGACGAAGATATAAGACTCCTCATGACCCGGATGCTCAAGAAGGCAGGTGTCGGTGCGGTGGAAACCGCAGCAAGCGGCGAAGAAGCCCTTGAGAAGCTCCTTTCAGGAGAACTCCCGGATGTCCTCATCCTGGACCAGAACATGCCTGGCATGAGAGGAGACCAATTGATGGCGCGAGTGCGGGACAGATATTCAGACCTGCCCATTCTCTTTTCCTCTGGGCAGCCCGACATCGAATCATGGGCCATCCTGAACCAACCCAAGGTTGCGCTCATCTCCAAGCCTTTCACGATGGATGAAATCCAGGCCAAACTGGCGCAGTTCGCCCATGAAATCATCCCAAAGGGGTAGACCGATTCAGGTTCCTGTAGCCGCCGATCACCAGGGCAATGAGGCCATGATCTCCGGCTTGTTTGTGTGTTTCCGGCAAGGGTGCGTGACGGTCTAGGATGATGGCCGATAGGCTCGTGGGGTTGATGGAGGCCCCATGGCCAAGTCGAGGGAGGAACCCTCACCGGAGCAGTTGAACGGTCTCCGCCGGCAGATCCAGGACTGGAGGCAGAACCGGAAGGTACCCGGTTCCATGCCGGGGGAGCTATGGGACCAGGCCGTGGCCTTGGCCAAGGACTTTGGCGTCTGCAGAATAGGCCGCGATTAGCGTGCGATGATCAGGCGCAGGCCCAGCCCGAGGAAAATGCTGCCGGCAACACGGTCGAGCCATAGACCCGCGCGCCCACAGCGTTGCAGGCTGCGACCGACCGCACCGGAGAAGTAGCCAAGCAGACCAAACAACAGCGCCGCCTGCGGCAGCGGCTGATGGCCCGGAGGACTTTCTTCTGGCGATGGGCCAGCGACGTGTCCGCCTCCAACTCAGGAAGGTGGCGTCTTACGATATCCGCGATGTCGAACCGGGGTCGGGGATAGGGCACCGGCTACCGGGTGGTCATGCCCTCCAGTGGGCTCCGCACCGCGGCGATCTGGCTGACCGAGACCTGGGTGTAGATGGTGGTCGACTTGATGGACTTGTGACCGAGCAGGACCTGGATGACCCGCAGGTCGGTCTGGTTCTCCAGCAGCGAAGTCGCGAACGAGTGCCTCAGCATGTGCGGCGTCACGATTTTGCCGATGCCCGCCACGGCCGAGGCGCAGAGCAGGGCCCGGCGCGCCGTCTCCGCGCAGAGGGGATTGCCCTTCCGGGTGGAGAACAGCAGGGGCGGCGTGGGCCGGTCGTACTTCCAATAGTTCCGGAGTTGGTCCAGGAGCTTGGCGCTAAGCATGACCATGCGTTGGCTGCCGCCCTTGGCGTGCCGGACGTGGATCACGCCACGAAGGGCGTCGATGTCCTGGGTCTCCAGGTGCAGGGCCTCGTTGATCCGCAGGCCCGTGGCATAGATCAGGCTGAAGAAGATGCCGTATTTGGCGACGGTGAAGCTGGCCAGGACGCGCTTCACCTCCTGCGGGGTGAGGATCACCGGCAGCGGGGCATCCTTCCGGGGCATGGAGATGAAGGCCACCACCTCTGGCCGGCCCAGGGTCTTTTTGAACAGGAAGCAGAGGGCCGAGTAGTGGCACTGCAGCCGCTCCGGGCCGATGGGCTGGGTCTGGAGAAACTCGACCCACCCCCGGACTTCCTCCTGGGTGGCTTGGTCGGCCGATTTCCCGATCCGCTCCTCGAACCGGCGAAGTGAGGCCAAATACTGCTGACGGGTTCCCAGGGCCCGCCCGGCCATCTTAAGATCAGACGCGAGTCGCTCCAGCACATGGCTGTGGCTCATGTATTACCTCCTTGAATGTGGGGCCGGTGCGGTCACACCGCCACATTCAAGGAGCCTGATTTCAGCCGCTTCCGCTAGCCAATTCCGAGCGGACCGGGAGCCGGCGCGCTCCTCCCCCGCTGCGGAACGCAGCTTCGTTCAACTTGTTTTTTCGTGTCTTCAGGGCGTTCGGGACTGCCCAGCCTGACGGCAGTTAGCCTCAGGGGGTCGATGGAGGCACTAGCCCAAACTGAGGAAGGAACCTTCATGGGCCACGAAGTGGATGACTAGCAACGCCTCCACTTCGACCTCACAAAGGCAACTGACCAGCTTGTGGGCCTCCCGCGGAGCGATGGCGGCGACGATACGCAGTGCCAGGTCCAGGGCCCGTGCCGGGGGCGTGTCGGCAACCGTGCTAAACTCAGAGTCTCGCTCACCGACACGCGGGTGAAGGATGCCAAGGCCGGAATTTCGGTCATCCGGATCCGGGACAGTGCGGTCCCCGGCTTCCGCCTGCGAATCACCCCGGCTGGAGCCAAGGGCTTCTGCGTGGCGTTCCAGCGGAAGGACGGCAAGAAGGCGAACCTCACCATTGGAAAAGCGGAGACCTGGACCGCGAAGGCGGCCAGCGAGAAGGCTGCTGCCCTGCGGAAGGTGCACGATGAAGGCAAGGACGCCCGCGCCTACGTCCAGGAGGAGCGGTCTGGCCAGGATGTCGATGCCTTGATCAAGGTGTGGCGCGAGGGCTACCGCCACGGCCTCAAGCCCACCAGCCAGGCCAGCTACGACGACCTTATGAAGGTGGTGATCTCCCCCACGATGGGCAGGCGGCTGGTCAAGGATCTCAGCCACCAGGACGTGAAGGACTTGCACCGGAAGACAGAGAAGGGCGGGCATGAGACCAACGCCAACAGGGCCGTGGCGGTGCTCTCCAGGCTGCTCAGCATCGCCGAGAAGGAGGGCTGGCGCGCACAGGGCACCAACCCATGCCGGCAGCTTGAGAAGCCCTCCGGGTAGCCCCGCAGCCGTGTTTTGCGTGCCGATGAGTACGCTGCGCTGGAAACTGCCGACTGGGTCGCAGCGGCGATGGCTGGGAAGAAGGTGAAGCCGGGGGTGAAGGTGGCCAATGAGAAGAAAGGCCAGGCCGGGACATCCTGACTTGCACCAGGAGGGACGGGACGGCGGCAGCCAGGAATTGTCCCCTGTTAGCGTCGATCCGGGGCCTGGTCTGGATTCCCATCTCCGAGTCCGGCCCGTAAATCATCAAAGTGCTGGCCAGTTCGTTCGCCTCCGCTTCCAGCCTGTCAGCATCCCCCAGCAGGATTTTGAGGGCATTCAGGACCTCGGCACCCGGATCAGAAGGCGCTCTGGCTGGACCTGGCGGCCTGCGAGACGGGGCTCTAGACTTCGATGGGTTTGAGGATTAGCGCGCCGATCATGACCACGAACACCGCCGTCTCTGAGGCCGCGCCCAAATACCGGCCGATGATGGCCATGAGCAGCCCCAGGGCGAAGGAGGCGATGAAGGTCCCCTTGAGGTTGCCGAGCCCACCGACGATGACCACCGCGAAGCTGATGAGCAGTGTCATGAACCCCATGTACGGATTCACGGAAGTGATGGGTGCGTAGAGTACCCCGCCCAGGGCCGCAAGGCAGCTGCCGAGCACGAAGACGTAGCAAAAGTAGCGGTCCACATCGATGCCCAGGCTCCGGACCGCGTCCTTGTCCTCCAGGCTGGCCACAACGATCTTCCCCACCACCGTGTACTTGAAGAACAGCCAGAGCGCCAGGGCCAGGACAATAGCCAGGCCGATGATCACCACCCGGAAGGTGGGAAGGGTAACCCCCAGCAGGGAGATCTCGGTGCCGATGGGGTCGGACAGCGGTTTCGGGGTCGCCCCCCAGATCCACTTGATCAGGTCCACGCCGATCAGCACCACCGCGTAAGTGGCGATGATCGCGTAGTCGATGGAAACCCCGTACAACCGCCGCACCACGAAGCGCTCCACGGCGTAGCTGATGGGGATGGTGAGCAGGACCGCCGCAGCCGCGCACAGGAAGAAATGCCCGCCGGCGAAAGGCAGCAAGGTCAACAGGAAGTATGCCCCGATGGTGTAGATTAGCCCGTGGGCGAAATTCACGATCCGCATGGTGCCGAAGGTGAGGGAGAGCCCCACGCTCACCAGGTAGAGGATGGCGCCGATGGTCAGGCCGTAGGCGATGGTGCTCAGCATGTCGTCACTTTCATGTTCGCCCCGCGCTGGTGCCGAAGCGGTCCGCGAAGAAGCCCCAGACCCCTTTGCGGAATCTGAACACCACCACCAGCAGCGCGATCCCCAGGAACATTTCCCAGTGGGGGATGTAAGAGGCCAGGTAGTTGCTTATGCCCATGTAGAGCACCCCGCCAGTGAGAGCGCCAAAGAGGCTGCCCGGGCCCCCGATGAGGGTGGCGAAGATGACCTCGACGTTGCGGTTCGGATCGATGAAGCTGGGGGTTACATAGCTGTAGTTGAGGATCGCCAGGGCGCCCGCGAAGGCGCTGACCGCCGCGGACAGGACGAAGGTTGCCCACTTGTACCTGAAAGTGCTGTAGCCCAGGAACTTCACCCGCACCTCGTTCTCCTTGATGGACTTGACCAGGAGCCCGAACGGCGAGGCGGTGAGCTTTCGCAGCAGGTAGTAGGTGAGGAGCAGGCAGACAAGAGAGAAGCCGAAGATCACCGGTTTGCGTCCGAAATCCAGGGGCCCCAGATGGGCGAAGGACGCCGACAGCCCGTCCTCGCCCCCCGTGTACCGGGAAAGGGCGACCAGGATGAAGAAGTAGCCAACCTGGTTGAAGGCGAGGTTGATCAATGCGAAACAGGCACCGGTGGTGCGGACGATGACAGGGCCGAGCACCGCGGCCACCAGGGCGCCCGCGGCGATCCCCGCCATGACGGCCAGGAGCGGGTTGGGCGAGACGTATTGCGCGAAGAGGGTGACCCCGTACGCCCCGGACCCGTAATAGAGCATGTGGCCGAAGGAAAGACGGCCCATGAAGCCGTAGAGCAGGTTGAAGCCCATGACGAAGATGCAGAAGATGATGAAATCGGTGGACCGGTCCAGCCCCAGGACGTGGGGGGCGGCCACGAATATCGCGGCGATGGCCCCCACCTCGGCCAGTGGCGTCCAGTGCCATCTCTTGGCCGGCCATACAGGATCGACTTCACGGTTCATGGTTTCGCCTTATGGTTTTCGTCAAAGGATGGGAGGACCCCGCGGGGTCCCCCCTTCCCATTCATGCCCTCGCTAGACGAGGCTCTCCAGGAACTCGGCCTGATTCATGACCAGCCCGATCTTCGCGAAGATAACCTTCTCGGCGTAGTCCTGTTCGTACTGAGTGTCCGTGCCGGTGCAGTCGCCGATGACGATCACCCGGTAGCCCTTGTCGTAGGCCGAGCGGGCGGTGGACTCCACGCACCAGTTCGTGTGGAATCCCACCACTACCACCGTGTCCACGAGGTTGGTGCGCAGGGTGTAGTCCAGCGCCGTGGAATGGAAGGCGTCGAGGGTCTTCTTGCCGCGGAGCACAATGTCGCCCTTCTGGGGCGTGAGTTCGGGAATGATCTCGGGGCCCGGGGTGCCCTTCACCCAGGCGCCGGTCACCGGCTTGCCGTCGATCTTCCAATCGGTGGGCATGTCGATCTCGAGGCCGCGCAGGCCGCACATGCCCGGCCCCTCCCGGTCGATCTCGGGGAACCCGGGCTCGAAGCTTTCGAACGGGCAGTATATGATCTTCTTGACCTTGGGCCGGGCCTTGGCCACCAGGTTCACCAGGTTGGGGATCACTTGGCGCTTCTCCAACTGCTCGGCGATGAACTGGTACATGGAACCACCGGGCTTGAGGAAGTCGTACTGGGCCTCGATGAGCACGATCGCGGTGGATTTCGCGTTGATCTTGTGCTTGGACATGCTGTCCTCCTGTGAGCGTATGCACTGCATACGTGGGTTGGTGACTAGAGATACTTCTCGAGCGCCGATTTGGCCCTGATCTCGTCCGGGTCCGTCACTTCGCGCACGATCCTGCCTTCCTGCATGATGTAGAGGCGGTTGGCCAGCATGCCTACCACCGAAAGGTTCTGTTCCACGATGAGCATGCCGACCCAGCGGCGCATGTCATTCAATACATTCAAGATGTCATTGATCGTCCCCGCCGCCAGACCCTCGGTGGGCTCGTCGATGAGCAGGAGTTTCGGGCTGCCCACCAGGGCCCTGCCTATGAGGAGGATCTGGCGCTGGCCCCCGCTCAGGCCCCCGGCGGGGACATCGAGAAACTGCTGGATCTTCGGATAGAGGCTGACCACCTTGGCGATGGCGTCGGACAGCTTCTCCCCGGCGCCGAAGGCCGCCAGTTCGATGTTCTCCCGCACCGTCAGCTGGGAGAAGACCCGCTTGTCCTGGAACACGTAGCGCAGCCCGGACCGGGCGATCCGCTCAGGCCTCTGCCCCGCCACGTCGTTGCCCTGGAAGGCGATGGTCCCCTGGCGGGGTTTCAGGAAGCCCGAAACGGTCTTCAGCAGCGTTGTCTTGCCGGCCCCATTCCGGCCAGCGATGAACACGATCTCCCCGGGGCCGATCCGGAGCGAGATGTCCTGGAGCACCACCGCCGGCCCGTAGGTCACGGTGACGTTTTCTACACTGAGCATGCGAGCCCCTCTTCCTTGCCCCAGTAGACTTCGCGGACCCGGGGATCGCAGAGGACATCGCCGGGTATGCCTTCGGCGATCAGCCGCCCTTCGTGCATGACACAGAGCCGGTCCACCAGATCGACGATCCTGGAGATCTTGTGCTCGATGATCACCAAGCTGCGGTCGGCCTTGACCCGGTGGATCAGTTCCAAGACTTCGGTGATCTCCGCATCGCTCAGCCCCGCGAACGGCTCGTCCAGAAGCAGGAGCTTGGGCTTCAGGGACAGCGCGATGGCGATCTCCAGCTTGCGCTTCTCGCCATAGGACAGCTGGGAGGTCATCACCTGGGCCTTGTGGGCGATGCCCATCATTTCCAGGCTCTTCATGCAGGCCGCCACCACCGCGGGCTGCTGGAAGGGCGAGAAGAAGAAGCGCAGGGCCCCGGCGTCCTCCTTCCGGAACCGGAGCTGGGCCAGCACCAGGTTGGCCAGCACCGGCAGGGAATCAAACACCGAGACCAGCTGGAACGTCCTCACGATCCCCCGGAGCACGCGGGCCTGGGGCGCCGTCCGGGTGATATCGGCGCCGTCGAACAGGATCTGGCCGCCGGTGGGCGGGAACAGTCCCGTGAGGAGGTTGAAGAAGGTCGTCTTGCCGGCCCCGTTGGGACCGATGACCCCTACCGCCTCCCCCTGGCGGATGCCGAACGTCACCTGGTCCACAGCCGTGAAGCTGCCGAACCGGCGCGAGACCGCGCGCGTCTCCAGGAGGGTCGCCGTGGTCATCTAGTACCCCAGGTCCTTCAGGACCGGAAGGTACTCCTCCCCGGTGTAGACGCCGATGATCTTCACCAGGTCGTCCTTGTTCCTGCGTTCCTTCTCACCCTTGCCCTCCACCACGAAGGCGCCGTACTTGAACAGCGGCTGGTGGTCGGCGCGCCAGACGCCGGGTCCCTTCATGGAATCGAACTTGGGATGAGCCATGATCGCCTTGGAGATGGCGCTGGGATCCGTGGACTGGGCCAGCTCGATGCCGCGGACGGCTTCCTTGATGCCGATGTAGGCCATAGCGGCGTAGGGATCCGGGGGATGGTTGTATTCCTTTATGAACTTCTGGGTGAATGCATCGGAAGCCTTGACGATCGCGGGATCCGCGAAGCCTTTCATGTCGTAGTACCACGACATCATGGAGTAGACCCCCTTCAGGGCCTCGGGCTGCACACCGCTGCCGAAGATGTTGGTCATCCAGTCAAACCAGACCTTGGTCTTGCGGTTGAGGCCGGTCTCGTAGGACTGCTTCAGGACGTTGATGGCGTCCACCCCCCAGTGGGCCATCATCACGATCTCAGGCTTCCCCTCGGCGATCTTGGTGAGGTAGGAGGTATAGTCGCTGGTTCCCACAGGGGACTCCACGTATTCGGCCTTGATCCCCCGCTTGGCGAAGGCGACCTTGGCCCCGTCCCACTGGTCGCGGCCGAACGCGTAGGCCGGCCCGAAGAAGACGATTTTCTTGAGCTTGAGCTTGTCGGCGATGTAGGAGGCCCCCGCATAGCCGATGGAGTAGGCGCAGCCGTGGACGGCGAAGGTGGACTCGGCCATCTCGCTCTTGTCGAACATGGTGACTGCCACCACGTTCACCGGGAAGTATGCCACGGGGGTCTTCTTGACCTCCTTGTTGATGGCCGCGGAGAGCGGGGCGAAGGTCTGGCCCAGGATGAAGTCGGCCTTGTTCTCGGTGAGCATCTCCCGGAAGCGCCGGATGGCGATATCAGGCTTGGACTCGTCGTCCTTGACTACGAAATCCAGCGGCAGCTTCGTGCCGTGCAGCTTCACGCCGCCGTCGGCGTTGATTTCCTTGATGGCCAGCTTGGCCCCCTCCAGCTGCACCGGTCCGATGGGCGAAGCGGCCCCCGTCATGCCGAACATGAGCCCCACTGTGACCTTCTTGGGTGCTTGGGCAGCCCGGCCGGCGGAAGAACCCGCCCCGAACAGGACGAGCACCGCTGCGACGGTCCGTACTATTTCCTTCAGGCAAAATTTCATACCACCTCCTCTGTTACTGGGAACAGTTATGTAAGGTTGCGCCAAGGCGGCGCGGAATGAGTTGTCGGACTGATCTGGGACTGCCCTGCTTCTCCTAGGTGGGGACGTAGACCTTCCAGGTGCTGCCTTCGGAACTTTCCTGGATCTGTTTGATCAGGTGGCGGTTGTGGATGTTGAAAGCCTGCTCCGCCTTATGCTCATCGCGCTGCTCCAGAGCCTCGACGATGGCCGCGTGCTCCTTCAGCAGCTGGGGGAGCACCAGATCGATGTGCATGGCGATGGGGCGCATCTTGTGCTTGATGGTGTCCAGCATCTCCCGCAGGAGCGCGTTGCCGCAAACCTCGTAGACCATGCCGTGGAACTCGAAGTCCATCCGCGAGTATCCGGCCAGATCCCGGTTCTGGATCACCTGCTGCTGCTCCTCCAGGCTCTCCTTCATTCTGCGGATGGTCCCGTCCTCGATGTTGCGGATCGCCCCGCGGGCCGCGAGCCCCTCCAGAACCTCGCGCACGGTGTACAGCTCCATGGCTGCCGTGGGGGTGAGTTCCACCATGAATACGCCGCGGTTGGGGATCTCCGTGAGCAACCCTTCCTGGATCAGTCGGTGCACCGCCTCCCAGGTGGGGGTGCGGCTCGTCCCCAGCTCCTTGGTGAGTTGCTCCACATTGACCCGGCTGCCGGGTTCGAAGCGATGAATGGCGATCATCTCCTTCAACGCGGCATAGACCTGATTACTCAGTTTGACCTTCGTGATCTCAACCATTGTGATTTACCTTCCGTCACTGTATCCCGCCCGGAAGGGGTGTCAAGAATTTCATGAAATACGAAATATGAAATTTTACAACATAATTAATTAATTTTATCCAGCTGCCGGCCTTGAAAGAGCGCAGCCGATTGTATCCCGCCGGCTGGTGGCGAACGCTGGCAACTTATTCTTCTTGAGGCGACCGAGAGCAAGGTCCCATCGCCCTGTTTGGGCTGGCTCCCACTACACCCCCCGGAGTCTCACGGGTCGCATTGTCACCAAGACCCTCCAGCCCATCCTTCAACGCCTGGGCACCTTCCCTACCCCCCAGCAGGTCTTGGATCTCAAGGTCCTGGACCCCGCCGTGGGCTCCGGGGCTTTCCTCGTCGAGGCATGTCGGCAGCTCGCGGAAGTGCTCGTCATGGCATGGCGGGCCCACGACCAGATGCCCAAGGTCAAGGACGATGAGGAGCCGCTCAACCATGCCCGCCGTCTGGTCGCCCATCCTGCTCTACACCGGCTCCGTGGACGCGGAGGGCACCCTGGGCGGGCTCGTCGAGGTCGGGAGGAAGATCCACGAGCACCTGCACAGCGCCCTGGAATGGGGCATGCTCTGCTCCAACGACCCCGTCTGCGCTCAGCACGATCCCGCCGACTCCCATGAGCGGCGGTTCCTGCACGGGGCAGCCTGCCACGGGTGCTTGCTTGTGGCCGAGACCTCCTGCGAAGCCTTCAACGACTTCCTGGACCGGAGCCTCGTCGTGCCGACCGTGGACAACCCAAAGGCCGCCTTCTTCGGCCAGGGGCTAGTGTGATCTCCGCCCTGTTGGCAATGGAGACCAGCTCACTTCGGGCTTTGGCTGAGGCCATCGACAGGAAAGAACTGGAGACCCCAACGGCCCTGAACCTCCAGTACTACTGCCCAACCAGCCAGGTTCAGGCGCTTTCGGACCAGATCAAGGCCCCGGACCAAGGGGCTAACCAATGCGGGGCTAAGCATCCTGGTGAAGACCCTGGTCGCGGATCGAGAACGCCGGGCTGCCCAGGAGGTTGGGGCTGACCTGGTCTGGTCGGGACCCGACCTCGCCGGGGACTACACCCGTGATACTCGCATCGTGGTCCATGAGCTTTTCCGCAAGGCCCGGAAGCGGGTGCTGGTCTCGACCTATGCCCTCTACCAGGGCAAGGACCTGTTCCTGCCACTGCACGAGACCATGGCCTTCGACAATGGCTGAGTGAATAGCTCATTTTACCAGTGTTCCGCCAAGAAAGTTGATCCGCATTACAAGGTCTGCGCATCTGCCCGAAGGGCTCGCCCATGTCGTCTGGAGGCTCCAGGAGGTGCGTCAACGCTCTTCTGGTGTGGTAGGCCTGGGCCTCTCTTTCTGTTTCCGTAAGCAGGATTGGGGGATTCGGCCTTGAGGGGGTCCCACTTCCGCTAGGTGGCCCCGGTGGCGAAGGTGGCCGCCGCCTCGTGGCAGGCGAGGAACTTTGATGATTCCTTCCGGCAGGGGTTGAGTTCTTGCTTCCGGCCAAATGGCATAGATTAATTCTATTTGATCTTTACTGCTTCGATTAATGCTTGAACCCGGATGCAATCCAGGAACCAATCAGGAATATTAACAAAAGCCCGACAGGAATACCAATCCCGATATAGATATTTAGTTCTAGCTCTTCAGAATATTTGGTCAATTCATTCCTACATTCAGTTCGATATTTTTTCATTTCGCGAATGAAACCTCGAGTCTATCCTATTATTGTTAAAAGTTTATCCTGCTCTTCATGCCATTTTTTATTTTCTTTAAAAATCCTATAATGTTGATATAATTCATTTTTTTCAATGCGTTCATCACTTTCGTCTTTATCAATCATACGCGTATAATTTTCTATTAATCTGTTGTATGTCTTTACTCCATCCATTGCCGAGTAACCATGATATCCAGCCCAGCCAATGGTGCAAAGAGATATGATAATCCAAACTCTGATCCAGCCTTTATGTATGTTAATAATTGATATTTTTGACAGATCCTGAATAGAAGTATCTTTCTTAATCTCGACTTTGACATTTTCGGTTATATTTTGATCCACTTGAACAGGAGAATCAAGCATGGTTGGCACAATAATTGTAGGGCTGGCAATCGAATGAAGTGACAGCAATGCTCTGATTGACATTACAAGGCACCATAATACAACAAAGAAAATTATATTACTAAATTCGCTAATCGTATGTGAAAATTGAGAAATTTGATAAAATTTACCGGCAACATGCCAAAGAACCGCAACACATGCAGGTAATCTACTATTTCTGTAGATTCCATATGCTGTCCCAAATATTAATACAATACCAAGAAAGGAGCCCGCAGAGGCATGTGCGCCTAGGAATCCCCAATCCTGGTTTAATGAAATCAGATTCGCCAGAAGGGTTGCAATGCCGGTAACAACATAGGCCCAAACCCCATACATTTTAACCCTGTTTGCAGATTCTATAGAGTATACACTTGGCCACGCCCAGGAATAGCTTCCTTCCGTTCCCACCACAGGCTCCTGTATAATTAATGGGTTCAGCATACCACGAATGGAAATTGGTAACGGTCCTATAAACTCTACCCGAAACCGGCTACCCGATGCCATATACTCAGGACCCGCTTCAAGCACCTCTTCATGCCTGGGCGCTTCAGGCTGTAGATGCCGCTTCCGCTCTTCTTCAGCTATGCACGAAAAGGATACGGGACATTCCTGCTTGTCCCGGTCGTCACCATGGCGAAGGCTCAGGTTGTGGCAGAGGTGATGCTTTCGTTCCTCCGTGAATATGCCGAACCCAGCGAGGTGGGCATACCCGAGGACAGGGAGTCAGAAACCGGCTTTGCCTTCATATTCGGCGGTCCTTACAGTGCAATTGACATCCTGACCCAACGCTGGGGCAAACAGTTCCCGGAGAGTGTGCTCATGGAAGCAGCGAAAAAGCTAGAAGATGACGGGGGCACAGACTGGAGCCCTCGTTTCGAAGAAGCGAAGCTTCAGTCTATGCCATAAAATAAACCCTGGGATTGACCAGCGCCGAAGCGGCCCGCCTTGGCGTCATGGTCCAAGTCCAGCGGCGGCGCACCCGGGTTCACCGGGCTCGAGTCTGTGCTCCCGGGATGGCGTGGGCCTATACTCTGCCCAGGGCTTCGGGGCTCACCGAGGAGCGGTTTGGGATCCTGTGCCTGAACGCCAAGGGCGAGGTGATTAGTGGACCGGATCCTGGGCATGGGCACGCCCCTGGGGGTAGTGATCACGCCGCGTGAAGTGATGCGGGAGGCCCTGCGCTACGGCGCCACGACGGTGCTGGCCTGGCACAACCACCCAGCTGGTGGCGCCGAACCCAGCCGGGAGGACATCATCCTCACCCGGCGGCTAAGGGCGGCGGTCGGTCTGATAGGCGTGCCGTTGAACGATCACCTTATCATCGGGCGGGAGACGTACTACAGCTTCCGGGTCGGGGAGGGGTGGGACCGGCACTGAGCCCCCCGTGCCGACAATGTTGAGACAGAAACTTTTCACTCGTCTCAGCTAAGGGGCCGCTCAACATGCAGTCCCAATGTTAGATTCGGAGGCGAGGAACACCGGGCCGGGAGCGCTGCAGCCGGAATCCGGCCTATGATGGCCATGACCGCCTGGTCCCCCTTGCCAAAGGGTTGATCCGGCGCGGATACGGGAGATTCTCATGGCTGACTCGACGGTTTGGCTCATTACCGGCTGTTCCACCGGCTTCGGCCGAGAATTGGCCCGGGCCGTCCTGGGCCGGGGTGGGCGAGTGGTGGTGACCGCCCGGGATACCGGATCCTTGCGGGAATTCGAAGCCTTCCCCGAGACGGCGCTGATCGCCGCGCTGGACGTCAACGTTCCCAGCCAGGTGGAGGCGGTCGTGGGCCGAGCCGAGGGCTGGTTCGGCCGGATCGATGTGCTGGTGAACAATGCCGGCTATGGCTACCTCGCCGCCATCGAAGAGGGGGAGGACGCCGAGGTCCGGGCCATGTTCGAGACCAACGTGTTCGGCCTCATCGCCATGACCAAAGCGGTGCTGCCGGGAATGCGCGCCCGGCGCCAGGGGCGCATCATCAACATTTCCTCTCTCGGTGGGCTGGTCGGCTTCCCTGGCAGCGGCTATTACAACGCTACCAAGTTCGCGGTGGAGGGCCTGTCGGACGCCCTGGGCAAGGAGACCGAGCATCTGGGCATCCGCGTAACCCTGATCGAGCCCGGGCCGTTCCGCACCGACTGGGCGGGCCGCTCCCTGCGCCAGACCAAGGCGGCCATCGCCGACTACGCCACGAGCTCCGGGGCCCGCCGCAAGGGCATCAACGCCAACAGCGGAAAACAGCCGGGCGATCCCATGCGGGCGGTGGAGGCGATCATTCAGGTGGTCCAGTCGCCGGAACCGCCGCGGCACCTGCTGCTGGGGCGGTTCGCCTACGAGCAGGTGCAGGACAAACTCAAGGCCTTCGCGGAAGAGGTGGAGGCTCAGCGGGAAATAACGCTGGGCGCGGATTTCCCGGTCTGATCCGGCAGCCTCGCCTTCGGGACATCACCCCGCCCGGTTCCAGGGCCTCAAAGGCCTGGCCTACAGCGCCGTTCCGGGATCGGGCGGCACCTTGTTCATCCTGGACGGTCACGCGGTGCGTGCCGTCGACTTGCCCATCCAGGGGGCTTTCACCGAAGCCGGGCAGGAGGCCGTGATCGGACGCTGGGATACCGACCAGGGGGTCTCGGTCGGGGCCAGGGCGAACGTCCAGGTGATGGATTGAGCCCAGCCGCGGACGGAAGGCGGATGCCTACGTCATCACCAGGACGTGCTTGACGGGAGCACCGCCCTTCGCCACGGCCTCATAGGCCGCCACGGCTTGGCCGAAGGGCCATGCCTGGATGGCCGGCGGCGTCAATGCTCCCTCGTCGAAGCCCACGGCCAGCCCTTCCAGGATGGCCACGATCGCCTCGCCGCCGAGGCCCATGGTATCCACGCCAACCAGATGTTTCATACCGTGATAGAAGTCCACCAGATTGAAGCTAACCACCTGCGGATTGCTGGCGATGGCGATCTGCCGGCCGCCTTTGCGCAGGGAGTTCAGCACCGGCTCGAACAGGGAGCCTCCGACCCCGTCCAGCGCGAGGTCGGCGCCCCTGCCCTCGGTGAGGGCGCGCACTTCGCTGGGCATGTCTTGGGTCCTGGTGTCGATCATGGCGTCGGCGCCGGAGGGGTTGGCATGGGAGGTGCCGGCACCGATGACCCTCGCCCCGCGCCAGTGCGCGATCTGGATGGCGGCGCGGCCCACCGCCCCGGAGGCGCCGGTGACCAGTACGGTTTCCCCGGCCTGGAGTTGGCCCGCCGTCACCAGCCCGGACCACGCGGCGAGATAGGGCACGCCGATGGCCGCCGCCTGCGCCAGATCCAGACTTGCCGGCTTGCGGCCGGCCCAGGCGGAGGGCATGACGATGTATTC
The DNA here is from genome assembly GCA_003165415.1 of Holophagaceae bacterium. Classification (GTDB taxonomy): domain Bacteria; phylum Acidobacteriota; class Holophagae; order Holophagales; family Holophagaceae; genus Mesoterricola. The sequence goes on along the minus strand of PLUC01000018.1, from coordinate 1,057 downwards.
GCAGTGCGTGCCGTCCCGCCCGACGCCGAAGCCGGGAGCGCTGCCCCACACTGCTTCGCCTTCGCGGCCGGCCCCGGACACAATGATTCCTGCGAAATCGCGCCCCGGCACCCGCGGCAGCGACGAATTGAAGTGGCCCTTGACGTTCTTCACGTCGCTCGGATTGATACCGGTCGCCGCCACCTTGATGAGAACCTCGTCATGCCCCGGCACCGGCAGCGGCCGTTCCTCCAGGGTCATCATTTGAGGGCCGCCATAGTGGTCGAAACGCCATGCTTTCATATGGAAGCTTCCTTTGGAAAGGGCCGTTGCCAGCCGGGTATTTCGGGAACCCGCCAAGGCTCGTGCTGGTCTTGCCGGCTAGTGCTTGGTCGCGGGGTCATTGCCGGTGACGGCCACCTGAGCCGAGTTCCGGTGGCTTGTTATAAACCGTTTTATCCTTGGTACAGTGGACTCACCGGCCAGCATGCCCAGCAGACCCACCAGGGCGATCACCGGAGGGGCCGGGGACCGCAGGCCGATGCAGCCATAAAGAATGCCGACCAGCCAACCCACAGCTAATGCAAGAACGTAGATTTTCATGGGGGTCCTTTCAACGGGTCTGGCCGATGGCGGTTCATGGTACCGACTGTTCCTGACCCAGAGCAATACTTGAGCGAGGACTCCAGGCTCAAGCCGGGGAGGCGTATCTGGCCTCCTGAAAATCAAACCGATCCCATCGACGGGATCCGTTTAAAATTGTGCTCATTCAAGTTCAGCAGGGCCATCTGGCAAGTCACGTCCGACGATGAGTTCAAGGAATGGCTGGCGGCCGCGCCATCGCCAAGGGTGAGGGCAAGAGCACAATGCAGAGTGTGCTGGGATGCGAGGTTTGACCTTTCTCCCTTTGGGCGCGCCTGTCGAAGGGTCCGTTGACGGCATGGCGAAGTTTCGGGCGAATGGCTCGATCCCGATTACCGTGGAATGGAACACAAGGAGCGGGTTATGAGCTTGATGCAATGGGATTCCCGCCGGGAAAAAGGAGATGCCCTGATTGATGGTCAGCTTCAGGCCCTAG
>PLUC01000264.1 GCA_003165415.1 Holophagaceae bacterium | reverse complement strand
TGCTCTTGCCGGCGCCGTTCTCGCCCAGGAGCGCATGCACCTCGCCGCCGAACAGGTCGAGGTCCACCCGGTCGTTGGCCAGCACGGGGCCGAAGCGCTTGGTCACGCCGCGGACCTCCACCAGGGCTACAACGGCTTCACGGCCAGGCACATCTCCACCTCATGCATGCCTTCCGGGTCGTTCCCGGCTTCGTTGAGATAGATCTCGAAGCAGGGGCGGTCGTCGGGCTGGAAGCCGCTTCCGGGCAGCCATCCGGACATCAGGGCGTCCCAGGCCGCCATGAACTGTTTCGAACTGATCCGCACCCGGGACACAGCATAGGCCCCGCCGTCCAGCCGCTGCCGGCTGATCTCGCCATCCACCCGGGTGCCCTCGGGGACGGTGACGGCGGCGTCCATCCGCAGTTTATGGACGGCGGTGATGGCCATCTCCGGGTTGTCGTGGTGGACGCTCAGGAACCGCACCGAGGGCCCCGCCAGCAGCCCCCGGGCACCGGCCCAGGCCCGGATCCGCCCGAACAGCCGTTCGAACAGGGCCGCGTTTTCCTGGAAAGACCCCACGTGGCGGATGTAGGCCACGTGCATAGGCTGGAATTGTTTAACTTCGACGCTCAACACCATGGTGGAGGCTTCCCCGCTCAAACTTTCATCGCTTTGGCTTGAGCATGGGATCTGGCCCGGGTCTTCCGCTTTGCAAATCTTGCGATCGGCATTGCCGATTTTGCGATTGTGCCGCCACTGGCTGGCCGAGAGGCCATGGAAGGCCTTGAAGGCCCGGGCGAAGGTGGAGGACGAGGAGAAGCCGCAGTCCAGGGCGATTTCGGTGATGCTCTTGCCGGGAGCGTAGAGCAGCTGCGCCGCCGCCCGCTCCACCCGCAGGCGATTGATGAAATCGTGTATGGTTTCGCCCATCCAGCCATGGAACAGGCGGTGGAAATGGAACGGCGAGAAGCAGGCCACCCCGGCCAGGGTTTCCAGATCCAGGGGTTCGGCCAGGTGGGCCTGGATGTGGTCGACCACCCGGTTGAACCGCGCGGCGTACTCGGCGCGGCGGGAATCCGCGGACATGGGCTTGATGGGCATGGTAGGAAAGATAATGGATAGCCACTGAATCCGCGAGGGGTTTCTGCTGGACGGCCACGCTAAGATAGGCTGGAGCAACGGCAACCAGCTGCCCGGGGCCGCCGCGGAGGCGATCAGCGCGGCGGTTACAAGGCAACGCTGACGATGCAGCGCAGCAGGCCGACGATGGCGGCGTGGCCTTCCCAGTCGATCCCGTCCACCGTGCATTCCGCCTGGAACGTGGCCCCGTCCCGCGCCCCGGCCTGCACGCAGGCCTCGATGAGCCTGCGGGCGGTGGCCTGGGAATGCAGCAGGTCCGGCCGCCGCCTCTGGACCGCCAGCGCCGCCGCGATCGCGTCGGCGCCCCAGTTCGATACCGATGCGCTGACGATCACGTCCGTCTCGATGGCCGTCACCACACCCGACGGGTGGCCCGCGAGACAGCTCCCGCCATACGGATGGGCGGCGGTGACGGCATCGCGCACGGCGCCGAAGCCGACCTCGTTGCCGCCATCGCCGATCCCGACGCTCAGCACCCCGCGCCGGCGCGCGCTCTGGGCCAGCAGGTAGACGTGGCCCACATCCTCCGGCTTCCGGCAATCGCCGCGGACCCCATGGAAGAAGCCTTCCGGGTTGGGCCCGTCCCGCTCGATGAAGATGACCGCCCTGGGCCGGTACTCCTCCATCAGGGACTCCGCCAGGGCCCGGCCCGGTTCCAGCCCCAGGGGGAAGCAGACGGTGGCGATGGGCGGATGGCCGCCGAGCTCTTCGTTGATCACGTCCGCCACGGCGCGGACCGGTCCGGCGTGGGTCTCCTCCGTGGCCATGACCACCCGCGCGCCGAAGCCGAGCATCAGCGCCCTGGCCAGGACCGCGGCCCCCACGGGACCATCCGTCTCCCCCTGGGGAAGGTTCGGCGCCACCCCGCAGCCGGTGGCGATGAACACCACGTCGCCCTGCGCAAGGGTGTCGCAGAGCCTACCGGCCGCGAGTGAACTGAGCGGCTCACCGTGGTGGGCACGGCAGATGTCATACATGGGAATGACATACCCGGGCGGAAGGCCCCCGTTCAGGCGGCGGATCTCCACCGTCATCAGACGGTCGAGCCGCTCTCCGGTTATCCGGTCGCTGGATGTCGTCACGGTGTCTCCCCCTTGATGCCTAGACAAACAGGAACGCATAGATCACCAGGAAAGCGATCTGCGCTACGGCAATGGCGATGCCGTTCTTGAACATGGATTTCAGGTCCTTGGACTCGGCGAAACCCATCGAGCTGAACATGTTCGCGCCGGGATGGACGAAGTTGGTCACCCGGGTGGCCACCACCAGGGCCACCGACCACGCGAACATGGAGATGGAGTAGCGGACCACCATGGGGTGGAACATGTCGTTCAGCATCTTGAGCACGGCCACCGCCGCTCCGGAAAAGCCGAAGGCGCCCAGCACACCCGCCGAAACCACCACCATCGCCTTTCCGCCCAGGTTCACCAGGGGCTGCATGATCCGGGTGAGCGCCGCGTAGCCGCCGGCCTGTTCAACGAAGTTCAGGAAGGGCTCCAGCAGCAGGAACAAGAGGAAAAGCCACACATTGCTCGCCATGCCCTTGATGACCGACTTGAAAGTCTGGTTGAGCTTCAGGCCGCCGATGAGCCCGATGACCACTGAAAGTCCCAGCATGATCACGATGATGTAAGAGGTCGATGCCTTGGTCAGGAGGCCATAGACCACCAGCGCGATGAACAAGAGGATGAATATCCATGTGGTTCTTTTCTCTTTTGCGGTCGGGACGAAGGTCTCTATATCCTTGTCGGTCTTGTACTGGGCTTCCGGCTTGTTCCGGGTCGCGCGCTGCACCCGCTGCAGGACGAACCAGGAGGTGGTGAACGTGACGCACGAGATGGGGATGGCCACCTTCCACAACATCTCGGGGTAGGTGATATGGGTCAGGCCGAGCAGCGTGATGACCGGCGGCGTGAACGGTCCCAGGATGAGCGCCTCCTCGCCGGCCGTCTGGAACATGATGGCCACGGAACTTCGCGAAAGGCCCACCGCAGCGGCGATGGGCACGATGATGGGGGCGATGATGGCATTGCCGCCGGCCAGCGTGCCCAGCAGCCCCACCACCACGAGAACCGAAACCATGATCCCGGTCATGGCCTTCTTCTCAGTGTCCACGCCGATGCCGTAGATGATCTTGTGCACCAGGGTGTGGGTCACCCGGGTCTCGGTGAGCACCTCCCCCAGGCCCCGGCCCAGCATGATGATGAGGCCCACCAGGGCCAGGAAGGAGGTCATGGCATGGGCCACGGCATCCCCCAGGGTCAGCAGGGACTGGTGGGTGAGCACCGCGCCGATCAGGACACAGATCAGCGTCGCGGGCAGGACATCCACGTTGCACAATATGAGAACAAAATACAAAATGAGCGGCGTCAATCCCAGAATGCCCCACCAGATGTTCACGTGCGCAATCATCGGCATAGGTGTTCTCCCGGTTGGTAGTCGACTTACATGGGCCGGTACAGGACGCTTCCCGCGTGCTCGCCGGTGAGTTTGCCTTCAGCGATGACCTGGACGCCATGAATGAACAAATGTTCGATGCCTTTGGCGTACTGGTGCGGATGGTTGAAATCGTTGGTATCCCCGATGGTGGCAGGGTCGAACACCACCAGATCGGCCACCATCCCCTGGGCGATGAGGCCGCGGTCCTTGAGGCCGAACCGCTGCGCGGTGAGGCCAGTCATCTTGTGGATGGCCTTTTCCAGGGTCAGCAGGTGCCTTTCCCGCACATATTTCCCCAGCACCCGGGGGAAGGTCCCATAGGACCTGGGGTGGGTCGCCTCGTCGGTGGCTCCCGCCGTCAGCCCCCTTCCGTCCGAACCCACCGCGACGAGCGCACTGCGCATGATAGTGTCCACATCCTGTTCCGAGATGGAGAAGTAGACCGCGCTCACGGCTCCCTTGGCGTTCTGCATCAGCCGCAGGGCCGCCTCCGGCGCGGCCAGGTTCCACATGGTCCCGATCTGCGTCAGGGTCTTGCCCGACAGCCCGGCCATGTCCGCAGGGTCCAGATGGGTGATCAGGACCTTGTCCGGCCCGCCGCGGACGGTCAATTCACGTTCGATGCCCTCCAGCAGTTCCCGCCGCCTGCCGGGGTCCCCCAGGGCCGCCAGCAGACAATCCACACCCCCGGAATGGAAGCGGGCGGGGACCAGCGCCGTGAGCGACGTGCTGGATGCCTCATAGGGGTACTGGTCCGCGGTGACATCGACCCCTTCCCTGCGTGCCTGTTCGATCTTGTCCAGCAGAGCTCCCCCCTTGCCCCAGTTGGCCCGGCCCAGCGGCTTGAGATGGGAGATGACGACCCTGGCCCCGCTCCGGCGCCCGATCTCGATGGCCTCGTCCACCGCGTCCATGAGGCTCGCGCTCTCGCCCCGGATATGGCTGGTGTAGACTCCGCCATGCTCGGCGCAGACGCGGGCGAGGGAGATCAGCTCGGAGGTCGCGGCGAAACTTCCCGGCGGATAGATCAATCCGGTGGACAGTCCCCATGCGCCCTGCCGCAGCGACGCCGCAAGCAGTTTTTCCATCCCGTCCTGCTCCGCGCGGGTCGGCTCCCGGTCCTCCGCTCCCATCACCGCGATCCTGAGGGTGCCGTGGCCCACCAGGGGGATATGGTTCACCCCGAGGCCCGACTGGGCGAGCTGGCCGGCATAACCGGCGAAATCGCTCCAGCCTAGGATGCCCGGCATCGCGAAATCATGGGTTCCAAGGTAGCCCTCCAGCTGGGTGCGGAACCTCGGCTCCACCGGGAAGAACCCGATGCCGCAGTTGCCGGTCACGTCACTGGTGACCCCCTGGAACAGCTTGCTCTCCGACAAGGGAAACCTGAAGGCCGAGCCATCCGTATGGGTATGACTGTCGATGAAGCCGGGCGCCACGACAAGTCCGGCCACGCCGATGACCCGTTTGCCGCTGACGCTCAGCCCGACGCCCACTTCCCTGATGATGCCGTCGGCGACGGCCACGTCGGCCCGGAATGACGGCCGGCCCGAACCGTCGACCACGGTTGCTCCCACCAGAACCAGTTCCTCGCCCATCGGTCACCTCCAATCAGACAATCCGCCTCGGGGCGGTAAGACCCCGCTCCGGGCGCTCGGTTCCATCCTGATGTGAATTCTTGACTAGACCACCAATATGGAACCGACTGGCGGCCATATCAAGGTTGTGGCTTAAATGACCGGGATTCCCTCGGCCACCACCGCATCGGCCTGGCCGCTGGCCGCGAGCGCCCGGGCCACGAAGCCGGAAGCCTTCATCTCTTCGATGAAGGCGTCCAGGTAGCGCACCGCCGCCTCCCGCCCCCTGGGCACCACCATGGCCTGGCGGATGGACATGAACCGGCCCGGCAGCACCCGCAGCCCGGGGTGGGCCGCGGCAAAGACGACCAGCGGCTGGCGCACGCCGGCGGCGGCCTCCAGCTTGTCCCGCAGGAACAGCTCCAGCGCCTCCGCCGAGCTGGGCGCCTCAATCCGCCGGGCCTTCTTCAGCTCGCGGGTGAGAAAGAGGTCGTAGGCGCTGCCCCGGCCCACCGCCACGCGCACGCCGGGCTGATCCACTTCTTCCACCGCCCGCAGCTTCGACTCCGCCGGGACCACATAGGCTCCCTCGATGACCACGTAGGGGTGGCTGAAGGCGGCCACGCCGGCCCGGACCGGATCGATGGCCAGGAAGGCGACGTCCCAGGGGTCCTGTTTCAGGGCTGCGACCACCTCGCCCGCGGCCATGTAGGTGCGGAAATCGATGGGGACCTTCAGCCTCCGGCCCAATTCCCGGGCCAGCTCCACTGAAACGCCCCCGGGCACGCCGGACTCCGGCGCGATCTGCGCCAGGACCGGGTTGCCCAGGTTGATGGCCACCCGCAGCCGCCCGCCCGGAGCGAGCTCCCGGACCACCGCGGGGGGAGGCTCCCCGGCCGCGGCGCAGGCCGCCGGCACGCAGAGCAGGACCAGGGAGGCGAGGACGGTGAGCATGGCCAGCATTCTACATCAGCATGATCCCAAGGGTGGCCACGCAGGCCAGGCACATGCCCAGGGCATTGCGCTTGGCCAGCTCGATGGGGTTGATGCCGGCGAAGGCGCAGCAGATGATGGCCCCCCCGGCGATGGGCGACATGGTCCGGCCCAGGGCGCCGCCGATCACCACCACGCTGCCCATGCTCAGCGGGTTCAGCCCGAACCCGGCTGCGTGGATGGTCACCGCCTTGTTGAAGGCCACCGAGGCGGCGTCGCCGGAACCGCAGACCACCGCCAGCAGGAAGGGGCCGAAGGCGTCCCCTGCCCCCTGCCAGAAGACCTTGGAGATCTGCCCGGGGGAGACCCAGGTCACCAGGAAGGCGATGAACACCCCGATGATCATGGCGTGGGAGATGGCCAGCTGCCTGAAGGCCGGCACGTAGCCCTTGGAGCCCAGGATCAGGATGATCAGCGGGATCAGCGGGACCACGGCCTTCAGGTAGTTGACCTTGAAATCCACCATGGCCGCGGCGTTGGCCGGGACATAACCTTCGTGCTCCTTGCGCACCCAGGCCACCAGCAGAAGGCGCACCCGCCCGTAGTGGTCGGAGGCCGCCCCCGCCAGCCACCCGCCCAGGGCGGTGGACACAGGGTGACGCCGCTGATGAGGCCCGCCTGGGGCTTGGTGAGGCCGAAGGCGGCGATGAGGGCCGGAATGGCCAGGCTGAACATCTGCACGTCCAGCGCGTCCACCGCCCAGCCCCCGAAGCTGCTCCAGAAGGTCCGTTTCTCCATGGGGGATACTGCCTTGTACCAAGCGAACACGGGGCGCCTCGTTCAGCGGATGGTGGCGGTGTACAGGAACTGGTCGGCCGGCCCGCGGGACCGGCGCCATTCGATGGGCTGGTGGTCATATCCGAACGCCAGGCGTTCGATGACCATCACCGGCGAGCCGGGCTCGATCCCCAGCAGCCGGGCGTGGTCCGGGCCCACCGCCTCGGCGGTGAGGGTCTCCTCGGCGGAGGCGATGGTCTGGCCGCAGCGCTCCCCGTAGAGGGGGTAGAGCAGATCGCCGAAGTCCTCCGGCCTGAGCTCGGCCAGGGCGGCGAACCGGTCCCGGGGCAGCCAGATGGATTCCGCCAGCAGCGGCAGCCCGTCCATGAGCCGGAGCCGGGCCAGGTGCAGGGCGGGGGAGCCGGCCGGCAGCCTGAGGCAGGAGGCCACGGTGCTGGGCATTTCAGTGGCTTCCATGCTGAGGATGCGGCTTTGGGGAATGCGCCGCTCCCCGGCCTGGTTCTGGAAGCGGAAGAACCGGAACAGCGACGTGTCGAAACGCGGGCGCCGCACGAACGAGCCCTTGCCCTGGATCCGTTCCAGCAGCCCTTCCGCCGCCAGCAGGTCGAGGGTCTTGCGCAGGGTGCCCACGGCCACCTGGTAGCGCTGGGCCAAGTCGCTCTCGGAGGGAATGGCTTCCCCCGCCCGCCACTCCTGGCTGGCGATCTTGCCGGCCAACTCGTCGTGGAGACGCAGGTAGATGGGCAGCCGCTGGTCGCTGTTCAGCACTCAGTTACTCCTGTAGTCCTGTATATGAATTCTAATTTAAGGCCTGTGCATCATCTGTCAACCCCCGGGTTGAACAATTTCGCTATTGGCAGTAGCGCTGCTTCAGGTCCTGTTCCTGGTTCCGCAGGGAATCGGACCGGGCCTTCATGGCGTTGGCGCGGCTGGTGATGTCGGGCGCCTGCTGGGCCGGGTTGGGGGACGCCATCATCTGCTTGAGGGTCCGCATCATGTCCAGGCCGTCATCCAGGCTGGCCAGGAGTTCCTTGTGGTAGGCGGCGCAGGGCTGGGGCGGGGCGAGGGCCGCCAGCCGGGTCCGGGTGGTCCGGGTCTGCTGGATCAGGCCGTCGATGCCCGAGGTGTCGCCGTTCCCGAGCCCCGCCGCCATCTGCATGGCCACGGCCTCCGGTTCGCCGCCGGCCGCCGGCTGGACGGCCTCGACCGCCTTGAAATAGGCCGCCACCGCGGCGCGCGCGGGGCTGTCCCGGGGGACCGGGACGTCTGGAGGCGCCGGCGCGGGGGTTCCGGGCGGGACCTGTTGGGCCGCTCCAGCGGGAACCCCGGCCCCGGCCGTCCTGGACGGCCCGGAGGCCCGGCCCAGGAGGAAGGCCAGTCCCAGCGACGCCGCGGCGGCGACGGCCACCAGCCCGGCCAGCAGGCCCCTGGAGATCTCCACCTTGGTCATGGCTCCATTGTGACCGGCATCCGCCACACAGGAAGGCCCCCGGGGTCGGGGGCCTTCTGCTCTTCGCCACTGTTCTGCGGTTCTGGCCCTTCATTTGTCCGGGAGCCGACCGGAAACTCCTGGGCCAGAGCGCAAGGATGAGTCTTTCGAATCACCCTCTCCGCAATCAAGATGCCGCCAGTCCCGGGCAGGTTCCCGAGAAAAATAAAAATCTTGGGGTATAAATTAAGGATGCCCCCCGCCAGCGACAAAGTCCAAGCCTTCGGCTTATACGCCTTCACTATCTTTGTGAGCGCCTTCCTGCTGTTCCAGGTCCAGCCGGTGATGGCCCGGATGATCCTGCCCTGGTTCGGGGGGTCTGCGGCGGTCTGGACCATCTGCATGCTGTTCTTCCAGATCACCCTGCTGCTGGGCTATCTCTACGCCCACTGGACCACCGAGCGGCTCCTGCCCAGGGTCCAGGCCCGGATCCACGCCGGGCTGCTGGCGGCCAGCCTGCTGCTGCTGCCGGTGATCCCCGCAGCCGCCTGGAAGCCGGCCGGCCCGGAGGACCCCACCCTGCGGATCCTCTGCCTGCTGGCGGCCACGGTGGGGCTGCCCTACTT
>PLUC01000070.1 GCA_003165415.1 Holophagaceae bacterium | reverse complement strand
TGGTGGTGATGATGGTGTCATATTGCGTCTCCAATGGTATGGCCTTGGGTTCCTGGCCGCAGATGCCGGGAATTCGCGACCCTTGTAATGCAGGCTTCCCGAATTCCCGCCGTAAACGAAACGCACAGCCTGCCATCCTCGGCACGCCTCGCATCGATCACCTTCCTTTCGATCCAGGTATATACGGTATTAGTGGTGACACCCAATTCGGTGGCCACCTCCGCAACGGTCCTTTCATTTGGCCCAAGCTTCATGCAGGGCGACGGGATGCCCAAGGTATTCCGAAGCCAACAGACCGACCTCGCGGTGAATTGCCGGCCTCTGTAGGTTTTCAGTCCCTTGGCTGCCAGTACCTTGGCGACTTCGCCGGCTGGACGATCCATCAGTTTCCTGAGGGCTTCGCTAACTTCCACGCAAGCTCGACCATGTTTGGATGGCCGGTCCACGAATACCTCCTCTGTGGCGCCGGACTGCCAGTGGATCCCGATTCGGATGTTGTCGTCTGGAGCGGGCTTGGAGATGAGCGTGACATCGGCCACCAGGGCTCGAAGGATCCGTTTGCGGTCTTTGCAGGTGGTCGAGGGTGCCGCCCATAGGTTGTGGAAGTTCTCAGCCAGGGCCTCCAACTCCGCACGGGCTGGAAGGGGTATTGTTCCCTGCCTGGCGGCTGCCTGAGCGGCCTCGGCCTCCTCCAGGGCCTGGAGTTTTTCCTCCCAGCGGCGTTCCAAGGTCCTGGCCACCAGGCGGTTTTCGGGTTCGCATTGGTGGAATGCCCTTTCAGCTCGTCCCGCCTCGTAGCGGGCTCGCTCCACCTGCAGATCCAAGGCCCTGCTCCGGGTAGCCTCCCGTGCCTGGACCTCATCCGCCGCTGCCAGAGCCAGTTGGATCTCCTCCGTGGAGATGGCCGCCAGGACTCGCTTGGCGACTTCTCCATCCACGAGCTGCGCCCTTATCGATCGGCACGCATTCGTTTTGGCGTGGTCACCCCGGGCGTGGGTGCAATCGTAGACAGGGTTGCCGAAGGGATAATTGGTTGCCATAACTCGCCCGCAGGATCCGCAGCGCACCATCCCCTGCAGGAGAGCAGAGCCTTCCCGGGGCGGGCACGCCCCGTGGCGGTTGTCGTTGGACGCCAGGCGCTTCTCGTTGGCCAAAAAGGTCTCCCAGGTCACATAGGCTTCGTGATGGCCTGGGATTACCACGGGCCACTCCTGCCGCGGCCGCCTTCCGGTCTTCGTCCGCAGGCTCCCGTCCGGGTTGACGCCGCGCTGAGAATGGCAGCGACCGTATACGTAGACTCCGGCATAGGCGGGATTGGAAAGGATCTGCACCGCTCTGGCATGGGTCAGCGGCCCCCAGCGGATATCTCCCCCCAAGGCCCCTCCATAGACTCTGTGCGGGAAAGGTCTTCCATTGAACAGGCCCACGGCGCCATACGCGGATCCCGCCACGTCGAAGGCTGCGAAAACCCCTGCTACCGCCGAGCGGACCTCATCGCTCGGGTCCATGACCGTCCTCCCATCATCGTCGTGCACGTAGCCGACCGGCAGGCGGAACCGAAGGTCCCCGCGCCTTGCCGCCGCCCTCTTCGATTCCTGGAGGCGCCCGGCCAGGATATAGATTTCGGCTTCGGACATGGTTCCTTTCAGGCCCAGGAGCAACCGATCGTTGAAGCTCTGGAGATCGTACACCCCGTCCGCATCCACGACGAGCGTCCCCGTGAGGCTGCAGAACTCCAGGAGCCGCTGCAGGTCCGCGGAACTGCGGGCAAGCCGCGAAATCTCCAGCCCAAACACGGCACCGGCCTCCCCAAGGCATACTCGATGCACCAAGTCCTGGAATCCCAGTCGTCCCGTTGCGCTGCGTCCCGAAATCCCCAAGTCCGCATCGATGACCAGGATCCGCTCCGGATCCCATCCAAGCCGCCTGGCCTCTTCTGTTAAGCCATACTGCCGCGCGGTGGACTCTTGGTTGCCCCGGACCTGCGCCAGGCTCGATTGCCGTACATACACGATCGCTATGCGGTCCAGGTGCTGGCGGGTGATCTTGCTCTGACTGCTCGTCATGCCTGTAGCCTCCTGCCCGGACCGCCGCCAACAGCATGTTCGCCATAGGCATCACCAGATCGGCCATCCAGGTATCCAGCACCATTCAGTCGAATTCCCCCCTGGCAAGCAGTTCCACATTGATCGCCGAGATCTCGGCCAGGACTTCCTCGATCCGGCCCGTCACATCCACTTTCCGTTCGACCTCCGACACAGCGCTGGCCGGCACGTAGACCATCCCCCTCCGCGCCTCGCTGTGGACGGCGAGGTACACGTAGGGTCCATGGGGCTCCCCTTGGGCGCACCGACATCCCGCCTTGCCGCATCGCCGGAACTGTCGCTGAAGGCTTCCGCGAAGGGTCCCTTCCAAATCGGGGACCTGGTCCACCAGGGCTGAACGCCGCGCCCGCAGTTGGGCTACGGAGAGGTCGCTTAGAGGAACAATCTTGTGTGTCATTTGTATACAAGTTTAACCCCCTCCCCTTGTTTGTCAAGGCTGGTGCCCATTACCTTCAGCAACTCCACCAGCCCAGCCAGGACCTCGAAAGTCAGGCGTCCAGGGGCGGGGGGAAGGCCGCGATCAGTGAAGGACGCCGGTAAATTGAAGCAGCCCAGCACTCCGGCGTCGCAGAGGTACACCAGTCCCGTTCTTTTGCAGCGTCGCTGTTGAAGGATCTCGACCCGCTGACCCGCCAGCGGGTGGAACGGGTGGGTCACGAGGAGGAAATAGGAATCGTGACCACGTTTTGCCGCAGTATGAATGGAACGTCGTGAT
>PLUC01000012.1 GCA_003165415.1 Holophagaceae bacterium | reverse complement strand
CGTCACAAAGCGTGCCCTAGTCAAGCCGGACGACAACCCGGAGACCGGGCATCCGGTGCTGCCCAGCGATGCGCCATTGCCCTGAAATCGTGAGGCGGTCGTTGCTGCGGTCAACGGCGCGACCGAGCCTGCGCAATGGCCAGGGCAACTTCCCGATCGGCATCATGTGAACTTGAAGTGAACATGGGAGACAAGCGGATTCATGCAACGATACGCCCTGGATGGGATGTGCCGAAGGACGTGATTTCCCCAATGCGGGCCAGGACGGCGTCAGCGACGGAGAGGGGTGAGCAGCCCTCGAAGCACCTGGGGATCCGGCAGGTCTTGTGGAGCTTGTTCAGGCAGGTGATGTTCTGGCAAGGCGCGTAGGACAGGAATGCCGCCGACGGGGCATCCTGCCATGCCGGAAGGAATCCCGGTTTCGAGGAATCATAGCCTGACATGCGGGCCGGCGTGGCACCGAACAGGGAGAAGACGGTTGTGTGGTTCCAGAAAAGGCGCCTGCCTGTGCGCGAGATCTTGCGGGCCGCACCCCAATGAAGGGGGCCCGTGTCTCCAGACACGAAAACGTCCATCCGGTCCAGAAGGGCCGCGTAGGCGGGGGCGGGCAGCAAGGCGGGAACCGATCGGGTCCTGGCGCGAAGGGCGGGAGGAAGGGCCTCTTGAAGCCGGATTCCCACGCCGGCATCGGTATGGCCTTCCCCGACCAGGACAAAGGCCCCAGCGGCTGCCATCCGCCATAACAAGGCCAACAGGAAAGCCTCGGGCGGCCTGGTATAGGGCGAAGCGCCGTCTGGATTGAGCAGTACCCATGGCTCGTTCCGGTAGGCTCGTGCCAGGTCCACGAAGGCATCGGCCGCGTCCACCGCCTCATCCTCCAGGAAGATACGGGCGCCGCGAAGGTTGATCGGCCGCCGGGCAGGCCACCGTTCCTTGAACAGATCGGCCAGAAACCGATGACTTTGATAAAGGAAGTGGTTCGGTTCGATCGGTTCATATTCGTTCCGGACGAGGCGTGGCGCATGGGTCGTGAAATCCAGGACGGCTTCCCGTTCGGGAAGGGGACGGCCCAGCACGAAGGAGGGGCACGCATTCACGACCAGGTCGTATGCGCCTCTGGAAATCAGTTCGCCCACTGCGACCCGGTCGCTTTCCGACGGAAGCGGCGATCCCGTATAAATGGGCCACAGATGGGACACGTCGGGGTGTCCCTCCAGGAAGGGTTGCGAACTGCGCGAAACCACATAATGGATCTCGGCCTCGGGGAAGAAGTCCCGGATCGCGTGGACCAGGCCCTCCAGCATCACCGCGTCTCCCAGGTGGACGTCAGCCAGCACCAGGACCTTGCGCAGCTGACCGATTCGATCCAGCACGGCCCGGTTGCGGCGCCGGAAGCCGGTCTCGATCCAGGCATGGGCCAGGAGAGGCACAAGGACGGCGGAAAGCAGACGAGCCCCATCCCGGGGAAAACGCTCGGTGAGTGAACTGGACAGGCTGAAGAGCGTCTTTTGAAGGGTGAGATCCATGCCCATATCCTGCAGGGCGTCCGTGCTGAGGATTCGACAGGCGGGTGAATTTTTCGGTAAGACACATTTGCGGTGCGTCGGGCCTCGCTTCAGCCCGAACCACGCGGCTAGGCCGATGCGGAGCCCGACAGGTCCTTCCATCCCAGATTCAGTTCCACCGACACTCCTGCGTGATCTGAGAGGGAAATATTGCCCCAGGCCCCGGCCAAAGTACCAGGTATGACCCAATTGGCCTTTGCTTCCTTCCAGCCGAGGCCGCTCACGAAAATGTGGTCGAGCTTGGGTTGCAGGTGCCCCAGGCCCGGCGGATGGAGCCCCCTGGCGACGTCCTCCGCGAAGGCTTCGGCCATGCAGTGGAAGGGCGTATTTTCAGTGAAGTTGAAGTCGCCCGCCAGGACCGACGGCCCCAGGCATGCCACCACCCGGAGCACCTGCTCCAACTGTGATCGCTGTTCCAGGTCGTGCACGAAGCCGCGGGATTCCTGGTAGGTGGAAACAAGATGTGTGTTGACAAGGGTGATGCCCCAATCGGAAGCCTCTGCCTCAAGCCAGCCCTTGCCCAGCAGACGGTCCGAAAGCTGGAGATTGTGCCAGGCTCCCTGTGCCTGGAACGGGTGGAACCTTACCCGGGCCAAAGGAACCCGGCACAAGGTGAGGAGGCCGCCGCAATTGAACACCCCATTCGGAATGACAGCGGCGTGATAGCCATCGATCCGGAAATGTCTCTCATCTCCGGCGAACAGCGCTTCCTGCAGGAATGCAATGTCAGGGGCCGACTCGCGTATCCATTGGGAAAGCGCCCGGAATCTCCGCGCCCGGTGGGTGAATGGAAGTCCGAAAAGGTTCTGTGTGTAGATATGGAGCCGGGAGGGAATCCGGTGGGGAACGAAGGGCGCCCCCTTCTTTTCCCGGTCCGCAGTCAGAGAACCTGCCAAAGTTTCCATGCGACCATGGAACAACCCCGACGTTACGGCAGCGACAAAGGGATGCAACGATCCTGCGGGGGTCCAGCCGGTGGGTGGACGTGAATGGCCGATTGCAGCCCGGTCGACGCATCCGGAAGGTCCGGATCGCCGGTTGCCCCACGGCTAACCTTTGATCCCGATGACCCTCAGCCCGGCGGGGCCCGCTCCGACCCGGCATGAGGACAATCCAGCCTCGTCCACCAGGGCCCTGGCCTCGCCAGGAGTATAGGCCGCGTTCAACGAAGTGACCAAGCCGGGGCGGATGGATTTCGGTCTGGCGACCAGCCACAGACCCCACTTCACCAGGGGGGACATGTCACGCCTGAAATCCAGGACCAGCAGCCTCCCGCCCGTTCTCAGCACTCGCCACGCATGAAGGAGCGTGGCCCTGGGATCACTCCACTCATGCAGTGAACTGGCGGAAAACACCGCATCGAAAGATCCATCCGGAAACGGCAGATCGGCTCCGGTGCTCTGGATGTAATCGGCCCGTGCGCTCAGCTTGCCGTCGGCCGCGTTGCGCCGGGCCAGTGCGACCATTTCAGCGCTGATGTCCACGCCTTTCAGGGTCGTGCCCTGGGTGCTCTTCAGCCACTCCAGGCCCAGGTAGCCAGGGCCTGGGCCGATCTCCAGCGCCGTGCCCCGGGTGATGCCGCTGCTGATGAGAGCTTCGGTCTCGATCCAGCCCTTGTCCCTGAGCCTTCGCTGCATCTGGTCGTATCGCTCGACGGCCGACCTGGCCTTCGATCCCCCGATCCGTCTCAGGAATTCTTAAATGGCTCATGTGCTCTCTATTTTGAAAAAATGGGTCCCGTGCTATCCACTACCCTTCCCTGTTCTTTGGTTCCATAGACCCTGCCATCTGCTCGAATCCCTCATGCGCGAAATGTTTATCAATCATTCCCAGGAACGTTTTTCTTGCCAAAGCCAGATTTTCCAGATTGGCAAGTTCGTTCATAACTTGCTCTACAACATCCTTGATCAACGCCTGGATACTTGCGTCGGCATCTTGCTGTTTGACTTCGATCTCCGTCTTGGTACCCAGTCTTGGAGGGGTTATCCCATAGTCTGCCCATGCCTCTGAATATTTCGGATTGATCCAGGCGCGGAAAGCAGCTGTTTCCCCCTTGCTTGGGCTCATCTTAAAAACAACATCGACGAGAACCTCAACTTTTAATTCAGGGAACCCATTAATGAATAGAGTTTTGATGAATGGCTTCATGCTACCTCCTTACGGAACCCCTGATGGCATGCACCCAACTGCGGAGAACTCCATTGGAATCCCGATCATAGTAGAGGGGGGCGACCTTTTCCTCCAGCAGACAGGACAAGGCAGGGCCTCGGCACGCCTGTCCAGGTCATCGGGGGATAGGTTTTTCAGGACACGCACTGGGGTCCAGTGGGCCTGGCATGCAACGCATCCATATCAGGAGGCTCCCGGGGGCACCCGCTGGCCCACGTGCCGGCCCACCGTTCTGACCTCGCCGTCGAACCGGGTGTGCAGGGTGTCATTCTGGCTGTCCAGGAAGGAGTGCACGCTGCCGTGCTTCCGGGCCCGGTCGAGCATGGCCAGATCCAGGTCGGCGACGATCACCTGGCCCACGTTGGCCGCCGCTACCGTGGCGATGCCGTCCACTGGGAAGGCGAAGTCGGAGGGGGTGTAGATGCCGCTCTGGGCGAACTGGCTGGTGAAGTAGGTCACCAGGGGCAGGCTGCCCACCATGCCCGCGGTGACCGTGTAGATCTGGTTCTCGATGGCCCGGGCCTGGGAGCAGGTGTTGACCCGGCAACTGCCGCGCCGGTCGTCGGTCATGTAGGGCACCACCACCAGCTGGACGCCGTGGTGGTTGCAGAGAACCTTCACCACCTCGGGGAACTGCACGTCGTAGCATATGGCCACGGCGAACTTACCGAAATCCGCGTCCACCACCACCAAGTCCCGACCCGGGGAGAAGTTCCAGACCGTACGCTCGGCGGGGGTCAGGTGCAGCTTGGCCTGGTGCAGGGGCTCCAGGCCCGGAAAATAGACGGAAGCGACGTTCAAGAGGCGCTTCCCGTCGAAGCGGGGCATGGTGCCGGCCACGATGATGCGCTCGTACTCGGTGGCCAGCCTGGTGAACAGGGCGTCGAAGGCATCGGCGTGCTCAAGGGCCACGCGGCGCATGAGGTCGGCCGGCTCGCCCTCGGTGCCCATGAGCCCCAGCAGCTGGGCGCCCAGCAGTTCCGGGAACACAATGAGGTCGGCGTCGTAGTCGTCGCCCACGTACACGTAGGATTCCACGAACCGCGCGAAGTCGTCGAAGCTGGAGATGGCGCGCAGGGCGTACTGGACGGAACAGACCCGGACCGGCCGGGACATGACGGGGGTGGGCGCGGAGAATCGCATCAGAACTCCATGACGATCAGGGCGGCGCAGTCCAGGCTTTCGGCATCGGAGATGTAGTCGGGCAGGAGCCCCCTCAGGCTGAAGCCAAGGCCGAGCTGGGTGGAAAGGGTCGGATCGTGGACGAGCTTGCGTTCCACCAGGCTGAGGTACTCGTCCGGGGTGAACAAATCATTGGCCAGGTGGTAGCCGGGGATGCGGGCGCCCGCGATGAAGCGGCGACAGCCCACGGCCAGGGCCAGGGCGATGCGGGCCGCGTAGAGGTGGCTGGCCAGGCCCATGCCCCGGAACGCGGGGTCCACCGCCAGGTCCACACCGTAGAAGGCGTCGCCCAGCGGATCATGGGGGGCCAGGCTGCCGGCCCCGGTGATCTGGGACCACCTGTGGGGCCGCAGCGCCTTTTCCGAAGCCACCCTCATGGTGGTCGCATCCGCCACCAGCCGGCCCTGATCGTTCAGGATCGAGAATTGGCCCTCGGGGAAATGCTTCAGATGCTCCAGCAGGGTCTCCTCGGGCCACACCGCCTCCGGGCCGTGGGGCTCGACGTAGACCCGTTCCATGAGTTCCACCACCGCCGGCAGGTCCTCCCGGCGCCGCCGCCGGAGCACCCAGCCTTCGGGGAGCGGTTTGAGGGTAGATATCGATTCCTTCATAGCTATCGCCATACCGAGTCCTCCAGGGGGACGGTCCCATATCCTAGGGGGACGTCATGACATCGGTGTGACGGCTTTGTGCCATCGTCAAGTCGCATGGGGGAGACCGAAAGGGAACGAGGAAGTCACACCTGTCCGGGAACATGGCATCATGTGGCGTCGCTTGATTGCTTTTGCACTGAGACTGTTCGGGCGGGGGCACTGGGACCCCTTCCTGCGGGCCCTGGGCAACCAGGGGCGCCCCTCGCCGGTGTTCTTCCCACCGGAGCTGGTGGACCAGGGACTGACCATCGTCCTCACTGGGCTCACCAACACCTTCGCGTTCCAGGCCCACCCTTTCTGGACGCTGCCCTGGTGGGCGGAACAGCAGGAGCGTCCGGAGTCGGCCTCGTTCATCCCCACGGGCGTGAACGTCCTCACGGTGAACCTGACCCACCGGAACTGGACCGCCCTCGGGCTGGCGGGCATGCCCTGGAAAGCCATGGTCGATCCCTGCGGGATGCTCACGCCCAAGGCCTTCGGGCCTTCCTGGATGCCCACGGTGGCCTTGGAGGGGCGAACCTGGGTTCCCGCCCTGCTCGGAGCCGCCCAGGTGGAGCAGTGCCTCCGCGACGGCTGGCAGAACCGCGTGGTCACAGGCTACCGGGTCCATGAGGCGCTCGAATGGAGCAGCGAGGCCATGGCCTTCAGCCATGGCGGCGGGGACTGGGTCCGCTGGACCCACACCCTCGCATGGACCGGGACGGGCCCCGTGGACCTGTCGTTCACCCTGGGCCTGCGCCCTTACAACGCCTTGTGCCTGGGCCCCGTGTTCCGCAGCAGGCTGCGGAACCGGTTCTGGAGCGTCAATCGCCAGGCCGCCCTGCTCCTTCCCGGCGAACCGGATGCCGTCTGGTTCGGCAAGGACCGGGTGGACCCGCTGCTGGACCAGCCTCCGCCCGAGTCTTCCCGGCGGGGCCACGCCCGGAGCGGCTGGCTGGCGGGAGCGGCCCGGTGGAACCTGCGCCTGGAACGGGGCCAGACCTGGACCCTGGAGACCTTCGCCCTCATCCCGGCCCATGACCAGCGCCTGCGCTGGCAGAACCTGGACGTGGAAGGNNCTGGGGGCATCCGCCGCGGCCCAGGACGCAGCCTGGGAATCGCTTTCGGCGCCGCTGGGGCTGCGGCTGGCCGACCAGGACCTGCAGACCCTGGTGACCGCTCTGGCCCATCGCCTGCCAGTCTTCGACAACGGCACTCACTTCGCCCCGGGTGCTTTCTTCTATAACCATAACTGGATACGGGACAGCGCGTTCCTGGCCTTGGCCCACGACCTGTGGGGACTGCACGGCGCGGTCGCAGACAAGGAAGCCGCCTGGATGCGCACCCGGACCCTGAGCGGGGACTTCCGCTCCCACTCGGGAGAGTGGGACGGAACCGGGCAGACTCTGTTCGTCTGGGCCACCCATGCCCTCACGACCGGGTCCCCCGGCGTCCTGGCGCGACACTGGCGAAGCATGGGCCGGGGCGCCCGCTGGATCGCCGGGGCCCGGCGCCAGGAACGGGACGCTGCCTCCCCGCGCTTCGGATTGCTGCCGGCCGGGCTCTCGGCGGAGCATTTCGGCCCCAACGACCATTACCTCTGGGACAACTTCTGGTGTCTGGCGGGCCTGGACCGCCTCCGCCTGGCCTTGAGCCTGTGGGACGCTGCCCCGGCGGGGGCGCGGCGCCTGGCGGATTGGCTTGCCTCTGAAGCGGACGCCTACCGGGCTGATCTGCGGATGCACCTCGCCCGGCTCACCACGCGCCATGCCGGCCGACTGCCCTCGTCGCCCTACCGCCAGCCCGACGCGGCCTGCATAGGCACGCTCGCGGCCCTGGGCCCCCTGGACCTTGAGCTCGGCCCGGAAACAGCCCAGTGGGCCCGGGCCAATGTGGAGTTCCTCCTGGACCACTGGGTATGCAATGGCCTCTTCCACCAGCCCATCATCCATACCGGGGGCAATGCCTACCTGACCGCCCAGCTCGCCCGGGCCATGCAGTGCCTTGGTGATGCGCGCTGGCTGGGATTGCTGGCGGGGATCCTGGCCCACGCGAGCCCCACCTGGACCTGGCCGGAGGCCATCCACCCCCACACCGGCGGAGGCTGCATGGGGGACGGGGACCACGGCTGGCCTTGCGCAGAAGTGCTGTCCCTGGTGCGCCAGGCCCTGGTCCGGGAGCAGGCCGGGCTCATCCTCCTCCTGCCCAATGCTCCGGAAGTCTGGTGGGCCGCTGGCCCCCTGGCTCTGATGGAGGCCCCGACCCCCGCCGGGAAGATCACCTTCAGCCTGGTGCCCGAAGCCGAGGGCACTCACGTCCTCACCTGGGAGCTGCGCCGCACAGCCTTCCAGGCTCCCTGGCCCCTGATGCTGGCGCTCCCTGAAGGGTGGCGGGCCGAAGGTGATTTCGAAGCCGCCGAAACGCCCTGGGGTGTGCCGGGGGTGTGGCTGCCGGAGAAGGGACGGATGTCCCTGGAGCGGGGCTCTGCGGCCGCTCGGGATACCGGGGCCATGGAATCCAAGGCATGTGTTCACCCAATCGCAACGCCGACATCACAGCCAGGAGACACCGGCCTGGGATTGTAGAAGGGTGCCAGCGCCTCCCAGTCTCCCCCTTCCGTCCTTCCGCAGCTCAGTCCACCAGCGTCTGCGGGACATGCTTGACATGAGCGCGCGGGCGTTCCCGGAGGCCGAGCGGCTCTGGATTGACCTGCACTGCCACGACCGGAACTCCGATGTCACGGATGAACTGTGGGGGCGCATCCTCCGCATCCCCGAATCCTGGCTGGAGCCGCGCAAGCTGCACAAGACCCTGCGCAACCGGGGGGCGACGGCCTGGACCGTCACCAACCACAACAACGCCCGCTCCTGCTGGGAACTGCTGGATGCGGGGGTGGACACCCTCAGCGCGGCGGAATGGACCTGCATCTTCCCCGAATACGATGTGTCGATCCACATCCTGGTCTACGGCTTCACCCCGGAGCAGGAGCCCGAACTGGAGCGCCGGCGCAGGAACGTCTATGACTTCCTGCGCTACTGCCGGAGCCACGACCTGCCGGCGGTGCAGCCGCACCCGCTCTTTTTCTATGCCCGGGACCGGCAGCCTCCCCGGGAGATCTTCGAGAAATTCGCCATCCTGTTCGAGCGCTTCGAAGTATGTAACGGCCAGCGGGAGGTCTGGCAGAACCTGCTGGCCTGGGAGTGGGTCCGGTCCCTGGACCGGGAGCAGCTGGAGGGCTACGCCCGCAAGCACGGCCTGGACCCTTGCGAGTTCTGCGCCGACCCTTGGAACAAGGGCATCACCGGCGGTTCGGACGACCACATCGGCGTCTTCGCGGGCCTGACCGGCACCTGGCTGCAGGTGCCCGGCCTGGAGGAGCGCCTGGCGGCGGGGGCAAGCCCTTCGGAACTGGCGCTGGAGGCCCTGCGGGCCAAGCGGATGATGCCTTTCGGCCGCCCCGCGGACGAGGAGAACCTCAGCTCCGCCATCCTCGACTACCTGGCCCAGACGGCCATCCATTACGAAGACCCGGGGCTGCTGCGGATGCTGCTGCACAAGGGGAACGCCGCCGACAAACTCTGGTGCCTTGGGATCACCAACGGACTGGCCGAGTTGCGGCGCCACCGCTACACCTTGCGCTTCCTGAAAGCCTGGCACGCCTGCCTGCAGGGAGAGAAGCCCGGGGTCATGCTCCGGTTGACGGTCAACAAGGACTACCGCCCTTTCCTGGGGCACCTCGAACGCATTGCCAAGGTTCGGCGGAAGCACGCCGAGTCCCTGCCTGAGACCCTCAAGGGCGTCCTGCCGGAGATGTTCCACGGCATGATGCGCCTGATGCTGAAGCGCGCCCGCAAGGGCCTTGCCCCCATCGTCGCCCAGTGGGAGGCAGAGGGAGGTGGCCACAAAATCAAGTTTGACGACTGGGTGGACCACCTGGAGGTCCCAAGCCACTTCCGCATGCTCCTGGGCCTGGAGAAGCTGACGAAGCCGCGGTCCATGAGCGCCCTCCAGGTTTCCACCCTCCTGGACGACCTGACCTTCCCGAGCCTCATGGCGACGCTGCTGGCTGGGGCCACCGCCGTGGCCACCCACACCCTCAACGGCGGACGGGAGCTGCTGAACGATCTGGCCGAGTCCTGTGGCGGGACGACCCATCCCCGGCGGGTGCTCTGGCTTACGGACACCTTCTTCGACGCCAATGGTGTCTCCAGCGCCCTCCAGTCCGTGCTGGCGGAAATCCGCAGGCGGGATCTGCCGGTGGACTTCCTCATCTGCCACGGCGAGCAGGAGGCCAAGGATCACCTCCGAGTGGTGCGCCCCCTCGAGTCCTTCTCCCTGCCTGGATTCGGCGAACAGAGGTACCTCATCCCGGACCTGCTGGAGGTGCTGCGTCTGGTCCAGGACGGCGGCTACGACCGCCTGATCGTCTCCACCGAAGGCGCCATGGGCTGGGTGGGGCTGTTCCTCAAGCACGCGCTGCAGATCCAGGCGCACTTCTTCGTTCACACCGATTGGCTGGTGTATCTCGCCCACAACTCCGGCCTCGACCAGCGCGGCCTGGACCGGGTGCGCCGTCTGTTGCGCTGGTTCTACCGCCAGTGGGACGGCCTTTTCGTCCTCAACCGCCAGCACCGGGAGTGGCTGGCCGGGGTGACCATGGAGATCTCTCCGGAACGGCTCCACCTCACGGCCCACTGGGCTGCTCCGGAGTACCACCCTCGACGCGGCGGACAGGAGGAAATGCCCGACGTCGATGCTGGGCAGCCCATCCTGCTCTTCGCCGGCCGCCTCTCCGAGGAGAAGGGCGTGCTGGATGTGATCGAAGCCTGGCATTTGATCAGAGCGAGGGTGCCCAAGGCGCAACTGGTCTTCGCTGGCCGAGGTCCGGCCGAGGCCAAGCTGCGTTCGCTTGCGCCCGAGGCCCGCTTCACCGGCTGGGTGGATCGGGAGACCTTGGCCGGCTGGTACCGGGCCAGCACCCTGCTCATCTTCCCCTCCCGGTTCGACACGTTCGGCTGCGCGGTGCTGGAGGCGCTGAGCTGCGGTCTGCCCGTGGCCTGCTACCCGGTCAAGGGGCCCGCCGACCTGGTGGAGGACGGGGTCAACGGTCTGGTCTGCCAGGACCCCGTGGACATGGCTGAACGGATCGTGGCCTTCCTGGCTGCCCCGGCCGAACGCCACGCCTCTTTCCAGCACCGGTCCCTGGGCACCGCCCTGCGCTACCAGGCGGCGGACATCATGGATCGGATGCTGGCCGATGTGGGAATGTCCCCGTCCAATGGCGAGGGAGGATCCCGATGAGTCATTCTCCCTCAAGGACTAGGTGAGCCAGTTCCCATCTGGCGGGAATCAAGCTCGCGTCCAGGCAGAAGCGGCCAACCACTTCCTCCAGAACCTAGTCCACTTTCCCCGTTGCCTTTATTTCGGCACAAACCTCCAGTGCATCCACAGTCTCCGCCCCCCTACTGAACAGCGAATGAAGAGAGCAGGCCCGGCTTGGGCCCGAACAGGATGGCCAGTTCACGGATCCGGCCAGGCTTGAGGTTGCGTGGGGCCTGCCGGGGCAAGAGGCTCAGACCGTCGCCAGTCTCTCTTCCACCACATGGATGGCCGGGAAATCCTCCTTGATGTCCTTGCCCAGGTCCCGGGCCATGTCGTCTTCCTCGTCGAACTGCCAGTGGAGATCGATCACGATGCCGCCCTCGGCGGCCTGGTTCAGCATCTGGAAGATCCGGTGGAAGGCTTTGGCGCTGGCGCTGTTGTAATAGGTGATGTGCATCTCCACCCGGAGCAGGGCAAGCTTCCCGGTGTCCAGGACAGCCTTGATCTTCTCCAGGATCGGCGCGTAGAAGGACAGCACATGCTCCGGATAGGACTCGCCGCATAGAATAAGCAGGCCCTGGGCCGGATTCAGGCTCACTTCAGGGGTGAGCGAGGTGGAAGGCAAGAGAAATGCGTCCACGGGTGACTCCCTTCTAGATGGTCGTTCTGAGGAAAAGGAAAGTGGTCCCGTCCTGGCGCGGGGGGTCCGGGTCGAACACGAATTCGATGGGCGCCCGGGAGCTGACGGCCATGGTCAGGAGGCCGAGGCCAGCGCCCTTGCTGTCTGCGTCCTCCTGGTCCGAGGCCAGCTGACGGCGGTAGGCCTGGCGGACCTTGCCCGGTTCCATGGCCTGGACCGACTCCAGGCGCTTGCGCACCCGGGGCACCTGGTCGGAGGCCATATCGTTGCCGCACATCACTTCGAAGCCCTGGTCGGTGCGGGCGACGCAGAGGGCGCCGTGCCTCCCGTCGCCGCATGCGGCCCCGTAGTGCAGGATGTTCTGGGCCATCTCCATGAAGGTGGCGAACACCTTCCTGGACTGGGCGCCGTCGGCGCCCTCCTCGTGGAGGCGGCGCCGGAGCAGGGCGCCGATGGAGGCGATGGTCGCCTCGTCCAGGTTGCCACTGTGGTAGAAGACGACCCCGCTTTCGCTGGCCTGGGCGACGAACCGGTTGAACAGTGAAAGTTCCATGGGTCCTCAGAGCCTGATGGCCAGCAGACAGATGTCGTCCCGGCGGGGTTCCAGGCCCTGGTAGGTCTCCAGGGCAGCGTAGGCGCGTTCCAGCCGGGCTTGGAGCGGGGTGCCCGGGACCTTCTCCCGGAAGGCCTCCCACAGGTGCCGCTTGCCGAAGGCGATCCGGCGATTGCCACCGATCTGATCGACGATCCCGTCGGAGGTGCCCACCAGGGTCGTGCCCGGCGGGAAATGGTGGGCCTGGCAGTTCCAGGCCTGCTGGTCCGGCGTGCTGGTGTAGCCCACCCCGATCCGGTCGCCCTTGATCTCCTCGGGCTCCTGGGCGTCCGGCCGGAACACCCAGAGACTGTGGCGGGCGCCGGCGAAAGTGACATCGCCCCTGGCCTGGTCGATCCAGAGGCAGGTCACGTCCATGCCCTCGTCGGCGGAAGTCCCCTTGAAACTGTCCTGGCCTTCCGGCGCATGGGCCTGGCCCAGTTCCTCCTTGACCCGGCGGTTCACCGCCGCCAGCACCTGGCCGGGCTCCCAGGGCAGCGCCAGATCCAGCGCGTGACCCAGGAAGGAGGTCATCAGCATGGCCGTGAAGGCGCCGGGCACCCCGTGGCCGGTGCAGTCCATCAGCGCCAGGAACAGGCCCCGGTGGCCGTCCCGGTCCACCCGCCGGGCGAAGAAGGCGTCGCCGCCCACCTGGTCCCGGGGCCTCCAGAGCAAATGCTGGTCCGGCAGGTCCCAGGCCCGCAGTTCGCCCAGGGAGGTGGCCAGCAGGGCGCCCTGGATGATCTGCGCGTAGTCGATGGATTCGCGGATCACCCGGTTGCGCTCCGCTTCCAGCTCGCCCATGGCCCGCAGCAGGTCCAGGCCAGTGCCCAGCCCGGCGAACCGGCCCTGGCGGGTGACTATGAAGCCGTCCTGTAGCACCTTGGCGCCCGCGTCAACGGCCAGGTTCCCCAGCTCGGCCAGCGGCATGCTCCCGTCCACCATCAGGGGGTTTTTGTCCATGAAGGCGATGCAGCTCTTGCGCTCGTAGATTTCCCGGTGGTACGGCAGGGAGTAGCCGGTCAGGAAGATGCTCCGGTTGATGATGCCGATGGGGATCCCGTCCTCCACCACCGGCAGGGAACCCTGGTCCGGGTGGTCCTTGAAGAACTGGATCACATCCTTGTTCAGGTGCTGCGGGGACACAGCCCCCGATAGGGCAGCCAGATCCAACGCGCAGCGCGGGGCGGACTTGGCATCGGCCTCTCCCGCTTGGGGCTTCGGCTCCTGCAGACTCTCGGTGACGGCCATTCCACCCTCCAGGTTCAATCTGCCATGTCGGTGTGACGGTCTCGCCTCCCCGGGATGAATTCTCACTGCCCGGCGTGCACCCGGTTGCGGCCGGCGTCCTTGGCTCCGTACAACAGGAGATCCGCCCGGGCCATGAGGGCCTCGAAGCTCTCCCCTAACCGGAGCTGGGTGACCCCGATGCTCACCGTGACCTGGAACGTGTCCAGGGCGGCATTCATCATGCAACGCTCCACCGCACCCCGCATGCGCTCCGCCACTTCGCCGGCGTCGGCCAGGACCGTCTCCGGCAGCAGGACGGCGAACTCCTCGCCGCCGGAGCGGCCGAGGGTGTCCATGGCCCGCAGGCAGGAGCTGCACGCCTGTACGAAACGCACCAGGGTCTCGTCGCCCACCCCGTGGCCGTGGCTGTCATTGACTCGCTTGAAGTGGTCGATGTCCAGGGCAAGCAGGCTCATCCCGCGCCGGTTGCGGGCTTCCCGTAAGCACTCGTACTCGCCCAGTTCCAGCAGCCGGCGGCGGTTGTAGACGCCTGTCAGGGGATCTGTGGTGGCCAGGACGCGCAGTTCCACCTCCAGGGTCTTTCGGGTCTCCACCTCGTGGGCCAACTCGGTGTTTAGGATGCGCAGGTGCCGAGTCTGCTCCTCCAGCAGCAGGGACTTCTCTCGCAGTTCCTGGCCAATCAGGCGAAGCTGTTCCTGTTGCCGGTCCCCGGCCCGCATGAGCCGCTTCTGCTCACGCGCGCTCTGCTGGAAGGCCTGGAGCAGATCCCGGGCGGTGGCCCGCATCCCCTGCACATCCTCGGGATGCTCATCCAGGTAGCAAGCCGCCCGCCGAAGCACCTCGTCCTCGTGGTCGAACAGCCCGAACACCTCAGATTTCAACAAGCTGGAAGTCGACATGCTGGAGCTCCATGGAGAAGTCTTCGCCGAACTCGCGCATCACCTCGTCATCCTTTTGGAAGCACCAGCGCAGGGTCACCTGGGTCCCCGTGCGCACGGCGTTCTCCAGGATCTGGATCATGTTCATCAGGGCCTTGGCGCTGCTAGTGTTGAAATAGTCGAGCCGGAACTCCACCTGCAGTTCCTGGCCCCTGATGGCATCGCAGTGGGCGCTCAGCCGCTTCAGCAGGGGGCCGAAGAAGGCCGCGGCGTCTTCGGGATAGGCCTCGCCCCGCAGGAAAAGGCGGTTTTCCAGGAACCGGAAATCGACCTCCGGCGAACGCTCCATGGCGGGGATGAACATGTTTTCCACGGGAACCTCCCTCATCAGATGAAGACCTTCATGCAATAGAACGTATTCAGTTCGTCGATATCCAGGAAGTCGTACTGGATCGGCTCGCTGGCCCGGCGGGCGATCTCGATCAGGCCGAGGCTCGCGCCCAGGCTGTCCGGATCCGGCTCATTCCTGATCCGGTCCAGGTAGAAGGCCTTGATCCCCGCCGGGTCCAGGTTGCGGATCTTCTCCAGCCGGGCCTGGAGCGGGAGGGCCTCCTCCCTGCGCATGACATTGCCGCAGACCACGAAGAAGCGCCCGGCCTCGCTGCCCACCGTGATCACCCCGGAACTGATGCGGTTGGCCTCCATGCCGGCCTTGGCCAGTGTCTCCGCCGAGTAGCGGATGATGTTCTGGGCCTGCTCCACGAACACCGAGAAGACCCGCTTCATGGTGCNNTGCTGGTTGCTCTCGAGCTTCATCCTGTGGTGGTCGGAAGCGAGCATGGGTGGTATCTCCGATGGCGCAGGGGCGAATGGGGGGCGGCATCCTTCCCACTTGCTGAATTCGTTTGGAGGAGGCAGC